>DAONXX010000059.1:0-12626 GCA_035414025.1 Bacteroidales bacterium
ATCCCTTCGGGCTGCTGCGGCATGGCAGGTTCCTTCGGCTTTGAAAAGGAACATTATGATCTTTCAAACAAAATAGGAGAAATGATACTCTTTCCGGAAGTCAGACAGGCTGCTGAAAACATTCTGATAGCTGCACCTGGTACCAGTTGCCGGCATCATATTGAAGAAGGTACTGGCCGCAAGGCCCTGCATCCTGTAACAATAATGTACAATGCCCTTAAAGTAAATCAACAATAGCAAAGTTCAATAATAAAAAAGAGTACAGGCAAAATCTTATTACCTGTACTCTAGTAAGCTTATCATAAAAAATTTAATTCGAAGAAAGGGAATTATAATAATCATTAAAGATACCCTCGATAAGAGGTCTGTAAAAGAGCCAGAAAAAACGTCTGGGATCATCTGTCTTCTTTGAATATATTATCCCCTTCAACTTTTCGACACCTAGAAATTTTGCTGACCATACCGGCACTTCTGAACTTGTAAAATCACCACTGAAATAGTATGTTCTCTGGGAAACAGGATCCTGAATTATTGCCGGAAATGAATTATGCAGTCCGTAATCTGCAAGAAGTGTATCTCCGATGCTTGTCGTCTCGAGCTTAAAACTTGAGATTTCCTTATTGTCAAGAGGGTCAATAATATCAAACCATTTATCGAATGGAATTGAAGACGGAAGGTTCCATTTACCACAATATTCAGAATCAGTAACTAAAACCGGCGTCGCTGATTTAAGCTGAGTTCCCTCTTCAAGGACCAATATCGTTTTCTGGCTTAGAATTACAATACCGGGTTTTGTAAAAGTCCAGGGTTTCCTGTACTGTTTTCTGTACATTGAAGTCATCCAGATTGGGAAATCCGGCTTTGTTGTATCCAGAGAGCTGAAATATTTACCTGTCCATCCATCGAATTTGATATTGAGCCTTTCCTGAATCCGGTATGATTCAAATTCTGCTGTTGGAAAATCGAAAGAGTTATATTCCAGAATAACAAGCTTATCACGGTCCTTCATCTCCTTGATAAGGAGATTATCATTGTTATTAAGGCCCCCATACAATTTTGTTGATGTGCGGCTTTTCCTAACCCCCTGATACCAGTCGTTAAAAAACACCCCATAAGTATCAGTTACGAATATAGCGTCAGCCTGTTCAGCAAGATCAGTAAGATCTGCCAGTCTGTATTCATTTCGGTCCCATTGTCTTTCCTTATATGGCTTGGTAGGTACAAATCCATAATAATCTTTTTGATATGAATAGGACCTGTTTATATCCTTTTTAACAAAACGGTTATTTGTCAGGACCCAGTTAAAAGATTTGTGTTTTATCCGATCTGGAGAAGGTACTGTCTTATTAACAATAATGACACCCATGGGCTTTTTTGTCTGTAAAGACCATCGGATAAGGTTAATTGCCGGCAGGATAAGAATCACTGCCAGAATAATAATCACAATTAGCAGAGGTTTTTTCATAATTGAATTACTATCTGATAATATTCAATACTTAGAGGTTCAAAATGCTGTTAATATCTCTAATTCAACCGTTAAATGTATTAATTTATTTTTTTTCACGAAAATAAATTCGAAGCAATTTAGTAAAAATTATTTAACCTCAAAATTGTTAAGCATCCATAAATAGTGTAATTGCTTCTTTTCTCATACATCAGGGTTTATATATAGCCTGTTACTATGTTCAATTTAAAAAACATTAATTTTATTACTTTTACGCAAATTAATTTGCAGATGCTTACAAATCAACCTCTGGCTGAAAGACTAAGGCCGAGTGACCTGAATGAATTCTGCGGACAAGAGCATCTTGTCGGAAAAAACGGAGTGCTGAGAAAAGTTATTGAATCAGGCAACATACCTTCTTTTATATTATGGGGCCCTCCGGGAGTGGGAAAAACAACATTGGCAAATATAATATCAAACACTCTTAAGAGGCCTTTTTATCAACTGAGTGCAGTTCATTCAGGAGTAAAGGATGTAAGAGACACTATTGAAAAGGCAAAAAAGCAACAATTCTTCAATCAACCTAATCCCATATTGTTCATAGACGAGATCCATCGTTTCAACAAATCACAACAAGACTCTCTGCTTGGAGCCGTTGAACAGGGAACTATAACTCTTATCGGAGCAACAACTGAAAATCCTTCTTTCGAAGTAATATCCCCTCTCCTTTCAAGATGTCAGGTTTATATATTGAAGCCTCTTGATGAAGAGACACTTGTTTCAATGGTTGACAAGGCTGTGAAGAAGGATGTTTATCTTACTCAATATGACATTGAAATACAAGAATATGAAGCTCTTATCAGGGTTTCAGGCGGTGATGCCAGAAAACTGTACAATGCACTTGAGCTAGTTGCAACTTCAGAAGCTGAAACAGGAGGATCAGAAAAAATAGTTATTACTAATGAAAAGGTGCTTAGACATGTCCAGAAGAATCTAGCAATGTATGACAAGAACGGGGAACAGCATTATGATATAATTTCAGCCTTTATTAAGTCACTGAGAGGCAGTGATCCCAACGCAGCTGTTTATTGGCTTGCCAGGATGGTTGAAGGCGGAGAGGATCCCAAATTCATAGCAAGAAGAATGCTGATACTCGCAGCTGAGGATATAGGCATTGCAAATCCCAATGCACTGCTGATGGCTCAAACATGCTTTGAGGCAGTTAATGTTATCGGCTGGCCGGAATCAAGGATAATCCTTTCTGAAGCAGCTGTTTATCTCGCCACTTCTCCTAAAAGTAACGCATCCTACATGGCAATTGAAAAAGCTTGCCAGGCAGTCAGAGAACATGGCGATCTTCCCGTCCCTCTGCACCTTAGAAATTCACCTACAAAGCTTATGAAAGATATTGGTTATGGCAACGGATATAAATATGCCCACAGCTATCAGGGAAATTTCATTCAGGATAATTTCCTCCCCGAAGAGCTTAAGGGCACAACATTTTACGAACCGGGAATCAATCCTAAAGAAGAAGAGATAAGAAAAAGGCTCCGTGGATTATGGAAAAACATATATAATTACGAAAAATAATTTTCCACCATTATATTAACAACAATGAAAAAAACAATCATAAATATTCCGGGAATAAGACATGAATCATCGGGCAACTTCCTGCTGATTGCAGGACCTTGTGTTGTTGAGTCCAGGGAGATCACATTTGCAATTGCTGAACATCTTTGTGAGATAGCTGATAAATACAAGCTACCGCTTATTTTCAAAGCCTCTTACAGAAAGGCTAACCGCTCACGTTTAGACTCATTTTCCGGCATGGGCGATATTAAAGCACTGGAAATTCTTGCCCACGTTAGAGAACGGTTCTCGGTTCCCGTGATTAGTGATATCCATAATCCGGAAGAAGCTGAAACAGCTGCACAATATATTGATGTGCTGCAGATACCCGCTTTCCTGTGCAGACAGACAGATCTGCTTGTTGCAGCTGCCAATACAGGCAAATGGATTAACATAAAAAAAGGTCAGTTTGTATCAGGCGAGTCAATGAAATTTGCAATAGAAAAGGTAAGGAATTCAGGCAATGATAATATAATGGTGACCGACCGGGGGAATATGTTCGGGTATCAGGACATTATTGTTGATTTCAGGAATATCCCGATTCTGCAAAAGAACAGGGTTCCAGTAATAATGGATATCACGCATTCCCTTCAGCAACCCAACCAGCAAGCAGGAGTCACCGGAGGATTACCTGAAATGATCGAAACAATTGGCAAAGCTGCAATAAGTGTCGGTGCTGACGGTATTTTCATGGAAACACATCCTGATCCCCATTCTGCAAAATCAGACGGGGCCAACATGCTTAAACTTACTGAAACTGAAAGCCTGATAATAAAACTTATAGCATTAAGAAAGACAGTGAATTCATTTCTTGAATAATAAATAATAATATTATTCATGCCATATATGGCGAAGAGGGTGTCATTATCATGCACCCTCTTCATTATTTGCAGCCAGCCTGTAAGCCGGATTCTGTCCGCTTCAATCTCCTTTTAAAGGAAGCAGAAACGGTTTCCATCATTTATCTTGTCCCGACATCGCTATCGGGATCATACGACCTACCCCCCGACATCGGACGAGCAGCCCTCAGCGCCGGTATACATGGTCTTTCAACCCATGATGTGTACGGCTTCCTGTGTCACCACAGAAACCGGTGGGCTCTTACCCCACCTTTTCACCCTTATCCCACCTTGGTGAGACGGTCATTTTCTGTTACACTAATATACCCTCACGGATATCTTCCCGTTAAGAAGCATGGTGCTCTTTGTTGTCCGGACTTTCCTCTCCAATATTCCGGCAAAAGCCGGATACGGGAGCGATGGAACGGCTTGCTGCTCTGCAAAGTTAGTAATTACAGGCAATATGTGAAAATAAGTTATTTTTACGAACTCTCAGTACTATATATAATATATAACAAAAGAAAGAGTACAGGAAAAGTATGATGAACCTTAAAGCATTAACAGATAAGATTAATATCGACGATTACAGCTATGAACTGCCTGAAGAAAGAATAGCTCAGTATCCTGTAAAGGAAAGAGACCAGTCACAACTGCTTATTTTTAAAGGAAGGAAAATCTCAAAAGATATTTTCAAAAATATTGACAGTTATATTCCTGCAGATTCATTAGTTGTATTCAATAATACACGAGTAATAAGGGCTCGTCTGCTTTTCACAAAAGATACAGGTGCCACGATCCAGATCTTCTGCCTTGAACCTGTTAATCCCCGCAACTATGAAACAGCTCTGGTGTCTGCTGGCCAGGCAGAATGGAAATGCCTTATCGGTAATCTCAAAAAATGGAAAAAAGGAAAGTTATCGAAAAGTTTCCGCTTTATGGGGCAATTGCACGAACTGACAGCAGAAAAGCTGAGCAAACTTGAGGATGATGCATGGAATATACGATTTACCTGGTCGCCCGCTGAACTTACTTTCGGTGATGTAATAGAGTCGGCAGGACACATACCCCTTCCTCCGTATGTAAAAAGAGACGATGAGGAAATTGATTACATAAGGTATCAGACTGTTTTCTCGAAAAATGAAGGATCTGTTGCCGCCCCTACTGCAGGTTTACATTTTACCAACGAAGTAATAAACTCACTAAGGGAAAAAGGAATTAAAATGGCAGAGCTTACACTGCATACAGGAGCTGGAACTTTCCAGCCTGTAAGGAGTAGTGACCTGTCAGAACACGAAATGCATTGCGAGCACTATTACATAAGTAAAGAACTTATTGAAATACTGCTTAGTACGAATCGCAGAGTAATAGCTTGCGGCACGACAAGTGTCAGAACCCTTGAAAGCTTATTCTGGCTGGGAGTTAAAATAATTCAAAATTCATCTATTGATGATGATAAGCTGTTCACAGATCAATGGGAACCATATTTAACAAAAACCTCTATAACAGTTAAAGATTCACTTAAGGCCCTTACTGAATTCCTTGACAGGAGAAAGATGACTTCAATTCATGCATCAACAAAAGTCATGATAATTCCAGGATATGAATTCAGGATCGTACAAGGGATGATCACCAATTTTCATATGCCAAAAAGCACTTTATTGCTTCTGCAGTCAGCATGGACCGGTCCGGAATGGAAAAAAATATACCGGTTTGCTCTTGATAATAATTTCAGATTCCTTAGTTACGGCGACAGTTCACTGTTAATGAAATAGATATTCATCATCTGTTTTGTCGGGTTTATCAATATGATAATTTTATTCTTTGAAATTAATTTGTTTTTTACGTTATTCGTACAAATTTTAACATCATGAGAAACAATAAAATACTTCAGCAATTCAATGCGGTATTTGGAATATTCATGGTAATATTTTACCTGGGAATGGGTGTCTTTTTGTTATTCTTTGCACAAAAGATATTTAATATCGATAAAGCTTTAAGAAGTATTCTGGGGGGTACGTTTCTATTATACGGTACATATCGGATTTTTGTCACGATACGACAAATATCTGATGCTTTTTCTTCAAACAAGGATGAGGAGTAATAATATAACTGAATACTATAAACTAGCCGGAATGTATTGGCATAGCCTTTGCAGCATGCTATTCAGAATAGTTATAAACAGAAATTGTAAATTTTTATGACTATGAGAAAAGCGGCAAATAATCAAAAAAATATTAAATTTGCAGACCAAAGTTTTTTATATTTCTTAATATTTCCTGTGATCCGGTTTAAAAGACATATTTTTTATCGCTTTTTACGTTTCTTTCCTGCAGGCTTGCTAATTGTATTAATATGTTCTTGCAGTGGCGGTGGCACACAGGCCAATCAGGAAACTACGACAAGGGGTAATATTAAAATTACTGTTGACGAATCCTTTCAGCCATTAATGGACACTGAGGTTTTCACTTTTACAAGCTTATACACAAACGCTAAGATAAAAGCGCAGTATAAACCCGAATTTGACGTTATAAATGATTTTATGAATGACTCAGTGAAGGTGATAGTGTCGAGTAAAAAGCTCACGGAGGATCAGATCAGACACCTGAGGGACACCCTTGTAGTTGCAAGAACGACAACATTCGCATACGATGCGATTGCATTTATAATTAATAAGGAAAATAATGACACCCTCATCAAATACGAGGACATAAGGGATATTTTTCTGGGGAAAAAGATTACATGGAAAGAGCTTGATCCTGCGTCAAAACTGGGTGATATAAGAGTCATTTTTGATAACACGAAATCAGGAAACATAAGATATTTCAAGGAACTTTTTGACATTCAGACTAATCTTCCGGGAAATTTCTTCGCAATGAATTCCAATGAAGAGGTAGTTAATTTCGTTTCAAGAAACAGTGATGCTCTTGGAATAATAAGTGTTAACTGGATAAGTGATAAAAATGATTCAACCGGCATAAGCTGGATAAATAAGATAAGGGTTGCCGGAATATCAAAAGCTTTCTTCGATGATAATACATATTACAGGCCTGACCAGGGATGGATATATGACAAATCATATCCTTTCGTCAGGGAGATTCATTTCATCTCTAGAGAAACATTTCTTGGACTGGGATCAGGCTTCATTCAGTGGGTAACAAGCGAACCAGGTCAGACTATTGTGCTGAAAGCCGGCCTTGTCCCTGCCACAATGCCCATCAGACTGGTTCAGGTTAAAAGGGAATAGAACACAGAAATTTGGAAAAAAATAAGACCAGATAAAAAAGAAAAGAAATAAAAGATTCACAGCAATAAGATTGATAAGAATAAAATTAGTATAATTGACATCAAAATAATTGAAACCATGAAACGTAAGATTTTTAAAACCCGGTTCATTATCACGGCTGCACTTTTAATGATGTTTTCAGCTAATGTTCTGGCCCAGGATCTGAAATCAGCCATTTTGCTGACTAAGAGTGAGCAATATGATAAAGCCGGAGAAATGCTACAGCAATTGATGCAGAAAGAACCTGCAAACAGTAAATATTATTTTTACCTTGGAGAAAATATTCTGTTGGAGTATTATTCGGATACCATCTCCAACTCACTGACAGAATTTACAAACCGGGCCAAGGAAATTTTCCAGAAAGGGATTAGTGCAAATCCCAATGATCCTCTCAATTATATTGGGCTGGCAAAAGTAGCGACTTATCTTAATGACATAAAGACAGCAGAAGAGATGAGGACTAAGGCACGCAGCTATCTGCTTCCTTACAAGAAAATTAACAAGAAAATGTCTCCTCCCGCTCCTGATTATGCCTTTGCTCTTGCCAAAATAGCAGAATCATTTATAAAGGAAAATGAAGTTGATACTGCTGCAGCTCTGCCCTTCATAAGAGAGGCAATAAAAATTGACGCTAAGAATCCGGAGATCTATCTTATAGCAGGAGATATTTATATTCTTGCTACCGATGGTACATCTGCGATCAGAAATTACAGCATGGCACAATATTATGATCCGGAATCACCGATAGCTAACATTAAAAAAGGGAATATCTATGTCAGGGGGAAAAATCCTCAGGCTGCCATACCATTATATGAAGATGCCATTGGTATTGATCCCGATTTTGCACCTGCCTACAGGGAATTAGGTGAACTTTACTGGAGAGCCGGAAGGAACGAACAGTCAAAAGCCAATTATAAAAAATATCTTGAATTGACCCAGGGTAATATACCTGCACAAACAAGGTATGTTAATTCTCTTTTCTACGCAGGAGATTACGAAGAGGTTATTAAGAACGTAGAGGAAATCTTCGCTGTTGACAAATCAAGATATATTATGAACCGTCTTGCAGGTTATTCAAGCTTTGAACTGGCTTCAAAAAATAAAACCGGAGATTACAGTCAGGCTTTAGCATATATGGAAGAATTGTTCAAAGCACTTCCTGAAGAAAGGATCCTCTGGAAAGACCACCATTACATGGCCAGAATCCTTATGCGTAAGAATCAAAACTATCCGGCAATGCTTGATGAACTATCTGCTCTTGAGAACCGGCTGACAACGGAGAATAGAAATCTTGCTGCTGCCAGCACCGCTGCTGCCAAAGCAAAAATACAACCGACAGTTGATGAGCTGACTGCAAAAGTTACAGCCTTGAAGGCCGATGTAAGTCAGGCGGAAAAAGAACTTGACAGAGGCTTCAGTGAATTTGAAAAAGTCAGTGAGATGAGAGCACAGGACAGAGCAGTGCTTAGTGAAATGGCTACAAATTACTATAATAACAGGCGTTATGATAAAGCAGCTAAAACACTTGCCAGGATGATCGATCCCAACGATGTGAAAATTGATGACCTGATGCAGGTAGGAAGAGCATATTATAACGGTGAGAAATTTACAACCGCCGATTCGGTATTCAGTGATGTAATTAAGAGATCTCCTGATCATGTTCCTGCATATCTGTGGATCGCGCGTACACACACCAGACTTGATCCGGACTATAAGACAGGTGCTGCAAAACCAAAGTTTGATCAACTAGTCCAGGTAGCAAAGACTGATTCTCTGAAATATGATGCAGAACTGGCTGAAGCATTCGGATATCTGGGTTACTATTATTCCAGCAGGAATGAATATGGCAAATCAAAAGATATTTACAACAGATGGGCAAATCTCAATCCCAACAACAACGATCATAAAATAAGAGCATACCAGGGATTAGGTGCCCTTGAACTTCAGGCAGCCGGTAATGAACAAACAATTGAAGGCAGGCTGGCAATTCTTGCAAGATCAAGAGATGCATTTGGAAAAATCCTTGAACTTGATCCCAACAATGCTTCTGCAAAGACCCAGTTAAATTATGTCAGGGATTTTGAAGCGCAGGTAAGGAAAGGGATCAATCCAAATGAAATAAAGGGCGTGGTAAGTGACGCTGCAACCAAACAGCCAATCCCCTTTGCTTCAGTCAGAGTCAAGGATACAGCTGCTGAAGCGCGGACAAATTCAAAAGGCGAATACAAGTTCGAAATACCTCAAAGCTCTGAAGCTCTCATTGTATCTGCCCAGGGATATCAAAGCAAGGAGGTACCCATCACCAAGTCCAGAAGCTATAATGTATCGCTTGAAAAATAGGATTCCGTCTATAATAATGTTTTAATAAAACAGGCTGCAGAAAATACTAACATTTGCAGCCTGTTAAATTTTTATAAAAAGAAAATAGAGGCAGGAACTGGAATAATGGTCATTAAGCTAATGCTGACAGAGAATATATTTTTTGACATTTTTAAATAATATTATTTCCCTTTGAGTTGGAAAAAAAAAATTGATGATATATATTTGTGGATTGTTAAATCTTTAAACCTAAACAAAATCGATAAAAATGAGTAAACAAGGAAGTTCTTTCAAAGAATCACTGCAGAATATTTTCGCAGTAAGTGCTATTTTAATAGCTTATGTGGTATGCTATCTGTTGTTTGTCAACGTGATGGGTAATCCAGTTAATTTTGAAGGCGGCAATCCTGATGGACATGCCCTGGAAGGAAACTATCTTGGCATCATCTACAAAGGTGGTTTCATCGTTCCGATTCTAATGACCTGTGTGCTTGTATTGATTATTTTTGTTATTGAAAGGATGATCACCCTCTCAAGAGCAAAGGGTAGAGGCAGACTGAATGTATTTCTAAGAAAGCTTCAGAATCTTCTTGAAGAAGATAAGATTGAAGAAGCTCTTGAAGCCTGTGACAAACAGAAAGGTTCTCTTGCCAATGTTATGAAAGCCGGTCTTTCACGTTACCGCGACCTTCAGAATGACAAAGAACTGGAAAAAGACCAGAAAATACAATCGATCCATAGATCATTTGAAGAAGCAACAGCTCTTGAGCTTCCGATGCTTTCAAGGAATATGGTTATTTTCTCAACACTCGCTTCAATATCAGTGTTGATTGGTCTTATCGGAACTGTTCTCGGTATGATCCGTGCTTTCGCAGCTCTTGCTCAATCCGGAGCACCTGACGCACTTGCACTGTCACAAGGTATTTCTGAAGCTCTTGTAAACACTGCATTTGGTATTACAGGATCTACCCTGGCAATTATTGCATTTAACTATTTTTCTTCGTATATTGACGGTTATACTTTCAAAATTGATGAAGCAGGATTTAGTCTGACACAGAATTTTGCTGCTTCATTGAAAAACATTTAATTAAGTATTTATCTTTTGGACTCAATAATTAAATCAAACTGTAATAATGCCAAAGATTAAATTACCGACAAAATCTCCCAAAATCGACATGACACCGATGGTTGATACCTTCTGTGTGATATTAATATTCCTCCTGTTAACAGCACAGATGAGATCACCAGAGCCGGTCAGTGTCGAAATGCCCTTCTCAATATCAGAAACACCTATCCCTGATTTCAATACAATGCTTTTTCTCATTTCACAAGACGGCAAGGTATTTTTCAATGTTGATAATGGCGATGATACTACCTATAAATTCAGGAGAAAGATCCTTGAGGAAATGGGAACAGCCTATAATATTGAATTCAACAAACAAGAGCTGGATTTATTTGAAAAATATCCTTCCTCTATAGGGCTTCCTATTCAGGATCTTAAAAGATTCCTGAGTGCCAATGCTGCTGAGAGAAAATCAATGGAAACAGGTATTCCTTTGGATTCGGCTGATAACCAGCTGGCAATGTGGATACTATATGCACGCCAGGTCAATCCGAATGTAAGAGCCACAATTCAAGCTGACACTAATACCGAATTTCCAGCAGTTCAGAGAGTCCTTAATATCCTTCAGGATAGGAATGTAAACAGGTTCAATCTTGTTACGAGCCTAGAAGCAGTTAAAATTAACCTAGACGAAATACAACAGTGAGATGGCCGAAATAATGCAAGTTGAAAAAGGTGGAAAGAAAAGGGCTAAGAAAATCCTTCCACATATGGATATGACCCCTATGGTGGACCTAATGATGTTACTTATAACATTCTTTATGCTCACGACTTCTCTTAGTAAATCAAAGGTTATGGAAATGATCCTTCCTGAAAAGCTCAGAGATCCCAATGCTGAACCACCTAAGATCGTAGCAAGTCGTACTCTGAACATACTGCTTGGGCCGGATAATAAAATATACTGGTACGCTGGTGGAGTAAGTCCGGACGAATATGATAATCTGCCCCCGGTATACGAGACAGATTATAGCGACCAAGGTGTCCGCGCCCTGCTTCTCGAAAGAAACAGAGCTCTTTTTAGAAAAATCAATGACTTTGAACAACAAGTCCTTGAAGGAAAGATAAGGATACCCCGGGATTCGGTGCAAAGTGCCATCAGTCAACTGAAGACTGATGACGACACGGGTCCTATTGTACTTCTTAAAGCATATAAAAAGGCTAATTATGGAAACTTTGTTGATATCCTAGATGAAATGAATATATGTGGCATTGCCAGGTATACAATCATGGATATTGCATGGTACGAAGAACAAATGGTGGAAAGAGCTGCTGGTATTACAAGTACAACAGCTTCTGCCAATTAAACTGTAAACCTCAAGAAAATGGCAAAAGAAAAATTCAGAGCACCTGCCTTTGATGACATAGTGTTCGAACTGAGAAATAAGGAATACGGAGCCTATAAGCTGAGGAAGAGATACAGCCGCCATATGCTTATTGCTCTTTTAATTGGTATTGTAATTACCTGTACAGTTGTCATCGGTCCTTATATGAATGCAAAAGCGGCAGCTGGCAGGACGAAAATAGTACGGGAAGAAACACAGGTTGAAATTCTGATGGAGAACCTAGATCAGCCTACTGAACAGGTTGCTCCTCCTCCTCCTCCTCCTCCTCCTCCAACAGAGGCAGTGCAGCAGGCCAGGTATGTGCCTCCTGTCGTTGTTGACTCACTGAGACCGGAAGAAGTAGTCCAGCTTATGACTGCTGATCAGGCTATAGCCACGGTTATGGATGAGGATGTTACTGCAGTAATTGAAATCATTGAAGAAGTGAGAGAGGAAATTGCAGAAGAAGAACCGGAACCGGAACCTTTTATAATTGTTGAAGAAATGCCTATGTTCCCAGGTGGTGATGCAGAATTGCTCGCATATATAAATGCAAACATCGTATATCCTGAAATTGCAAAGGAAAATAACATTCAGGGAAGAGTGATCATAAGATTCTGCGTGACCTCAAAAGGTACTGTAAGCCAGGTAACCGTATTTCAGGGAG
>DAONXX010000060.1:0-12502 GCA_035414025.1 Bacteroidales bacterium
TTATTCACAGAAAGACAGCACCGAGATATACAATGTGTCAGGAGTTTATTATCCTGAATTCCAGCAATTTCATGGCACAAAAGGCATTGTGACATGGGAAAAAGCCGGATTTCCAAGGGATGAGGTCTTTGCTGAACTTAGCCGCTTTTATATCAATACTTCAAAGAACAGTTTCACAGTTGATTCGGCTTTGCTGACGCATAAAACTTATTTCAAGGCACCTGTAATGGGCTTGCTCACCGACCAGACCATTCCGGTTACCAATAAGGTTCTGGCTACGTATCCACGTTTTGAGACCTACACCAAGGAATTTCATCTGGATAATATTTATGAAGGCATTGACTATAAAGGAGGGCTTACCTTTGAAGGAGCTAATGTAAAGGGAAGCGGCGGATCAAATATATCGGCCGAGATGGCATTCCGCAGAGAGGATACACTTTTCCTGAAAATTAGAGCGGGGGAATTCATGTTTTCAAAAGACGGACTGGCAAGTGCCGAAGCCGAAATGACACTTTACCTTAACAAGGATTCCGTTTTCCACTCAAACCAGGCTTTTTCCTTTAATGCAAAAGACAAACAGGTCAACCTTTTCAGGGCCAACAACCCCGTATCCCGAAGTCCTTATTTTAATTCTTTCCACAACCTCGACATGTACTTCGAACTTCTCTCATGGAACATGAACGAGTCAAAAGTCATCCTCACAAGGGCTAAAGGTGCATCATTGGGACATGCTGAGTTCGAATCAGGTTCATTTTTCAACGCCAATTACTTTACTCGCCTCGCAGGCATTGATGAATATCATCCGCTTGTCAGGTTCAAAAGATTTGCCGAATATTATTACTCGACTACCTTTCCCATAGAGGAATTTGCCAAATGGCTCAATAAGCCTGTGGAAACGGTAACAGGATTATGTATTGATATGGCAAACAGAGGTTTTATTTTCTACGATAGAAAATACAATGAGATAACCCTTAAAAAGAAAGTCGATGATTTCCTTAATTCCTATTCCGGAAAACAGGATTACGATGTGTTGAGAATTAACAGTGAAACAAAAGCACCGGTTGATAATGCAATTCTCGATCTCACTGATTTTGACCTTCAGGTAAATGGCGTTAACCGGGTTTTTCTCAGCGACTCACAACGAGTAGCCCTTTATCCTTATAATCAGCAATTAACTATCGGAAAGAATCGAACTCTGAAATTCGACGGAGTTGTTGAAGCAGGACTGTTGACATTTTTCGGACATGATTTTAACTTCAACTATGATACCTTCAAGATAAACCTGACAAAAATAGATTCAATAATATTTGCTGTAGAAACTGACGAACGGGATTTTTATGGAAACCCTCTTATAAAAAGAGTTGAAAATACAATTCAGCTTGCATCAGCTGAACTTTATATAGATGATCCGAACAATAAATCAGGATTGCAGAGCCTGAGACAATATCCAATAATAAATGCCACAGACAGTTCATACATCTTTTTTGATGATCTGCCGGGACTGGCAAATATCTATCCAAAAGAGGACTTCTATTTCGTTGCTGATCCCTTTATGTATGAGAACATAGATCATTTCCGGATAGAAGATCTGGATGTCAGCGGTGTTTTCTTTGGAGGGAATATCCTCAATCCGACACGGCAAATTCTTACCATTCAACCTGATAATTCGCTTGGCTTTAATATGTTCATTCCTGAGGAAGGAGTTGAAATCTATGGTTCAAAAGGCAGGATTTACGACAGCCTCAGTATAAGCAGCAAAGGTCTTGTCGGAAAAGGGAACCTGACACATCTTACAGCAGCAATCAAAAGTAAAGAATTAAAATTTTTCCCTGACAGTATGGTTACACAGGCTTCTGTCTTCACACTTGATCGCGACAGCGCAGGACTCTATCCCATACTCAGCAGTCAGGATGTTGAAATTAAATGGCTAATGCCAGAGGATGAATGGCTTGCTGTAAGCAGCAGGGGTAAAGGCTTCAGTATGTTTGACAACGGAACAACCCTTGATGGCAGCCTGTCTCTCAAACCCCAATCACTCACCGGAGAAGGAATAGTGAATACTACCGACTCCAGGATCACTTCAAACACATTCAGCTTTACAGCTAATTCTATCAAAGCCGACAGTTGCGATTACAACTTTAAATCTCCTTCAACAAGCGGCTATGCATTCATTGCCGAAAACACCCGCACAGAGATAAATTTTGATCTGAGGGAAACCCAATTCCATCTGAATACTGATACTTCAATAATTAAATTCCCTGAAATACAGTATATATGTAACATGACAGACTTCACCTACAACCATGATACTAGAATACTTAGCATGGAACAAAAGGGGAAGGAAACAACACAGCTTCTTACACCAGACATGCTGCTTAAAACTGATTTTAAAAACCTGGATAAACCAACATTCCTCGCTACGAATGTAATTGGAGACACTATTGCTTTCAGCTCCTGGAAAGCAAGATATCATGTTGATCAGGAATATATTGAAGCTGAGAATATAAACTATCTGCATATTGCTGATGCACTGATACAGCCTGAGCAGGGTAAACTTACAATAAACAGGAGGGCTAAGATAAACCAGTTGCAGAATGCCATAGTGGCGATAAATAACAAGCATCTCCTTCACTCCGCCAAAATAGATATCGAATCAACAAAGAGATACAGCGGAAGCGGTGTTTACGACTATGTGGATGAGAACAAAGAGATACAGAACATAAATTTCACAGAGATAACTGTCGACTCACTTACGACAAGTTCTACCGGATATATTCCCCCCAGCCAGAATTTTAAGCTTAGTCCTGCTTTCTCATTTTTCGGCGATGTTAGCCTCTCTTCAAAAAAAGATCGTTTGCTGTTCTCAGGAGCTGCAGGAATAATTAACACCTGCAGTTCTTTCAGATCCTACCCTGTTCAGTTCAGACAGGAAATTGATCCCGAACGTATTATGATTCCGGTAAGTGAAAAACCCCGTGATGCCAATAATAATCTTGTCTATTCCGGGTCTTTCATAAATATTGATTCTGTACATATCTATCCGGCATTTTTATCTTCCCAGAAATCATGGGCTGATGTGGCAATAGTTAACTCTCAGGGATATCTCTATTATGATAAAGCAAATTCACGTTACCTTATAAGCTCACTTGAAAAAATTGCCGATATGAGCCTGTCCGGCAGTCTAATATCATTTGACACTAAAAATTGCACACTTTCAGGTGAAGGAAAAACAAACCTCGGGGCAAACTTTGATTTAGTCAATCTTACGGGTGCAGGCAGAGTCACTCAGACCCTTGATTCAGGAAAAGTTGAGATTCAGACTATATTGGGTTTCGATTTCCATTTTACACAGGAAGGACTTAAGATGATGAGTGATGAATTCAGGCTTACTCCATCACTGAAATCCGTAAATCTGAACAGTGAATTTTACAGAAAAGGCATGGATGATCTTGTCGGCAAAGAAGCAGCCTCCAGGATCAAGGAGCAGCTTGATCTCTTCAGCGGAGCAAGCAGCCTGCCAAAGGAATTCAATTTTGAAATACTGCTTAACGACGTCACTCTTTTTTGGAATGAGGCATCATCATCTTTCAGATCCAAAGGCAAAATAGGCCTGGGTTATATAGGCACACAACCTATAAACGTGTATGTTGACGGGTATGTGGAAATACAGCGCCGCCGGTCAGGTGATATGTTCGACATTTACCTTAAGGCAAGTGAGTCTGCATATTATCACTTTTCCTATATAAGAGGTAATATGATGGTCTACTCGGGCAACAGCAATTTTAACAACCTCATTGCCGGGCAGAAAACAAAAGCCAGAAGACATCCCGGTTCAAGTAACAGGAGACCCTATTCATATATGATCTCCTCGCAGGACAGGCTGATGAGATTCATTCAAAAGATGACGGGCAACGAAGACAATGAAAATGAACAGCAGATTTATTGACGGAATTTTCCGGTAGTTTGCTTTTATAATCTCTTTTATGCAGGTATTTTATATTCGTGATATTTCCGGGAAACTCTGCTACCTTGATGAGGATGAATCAAGGCACTGTGTAAAAGTGCTTCGCTTAAAAAAGGGTGATGAAGTAAGAATGATAGACGGTAAAGGCAACCTGATCAGCGGAAGGATTGCAGATGCTGATCTGAAAAGATGCATAATTGAGATAACTGATATTAAGAATGATTTTGAAAAAAGAGATTACAGACTTCATATAGCTATCTCACCTCTTAAAAATCCTGACAGGTTTGAAATGTTTGTCGAGAAAAGCGTTGAAATCGGTATTGATGAAATCACTCCTGTTATCTGCAGCCGGACTGAAAAAACAGGCATCAGGATTAAAAGGATCAACTCATTGATAATCTCTGCCATGAAACAGTCTCTCAAGGCAAAGGACACTGTTCTTAACAACACTTTAACATTCAACGAATTCATAAGCTCGGACAATAAAGGGACCCTCATGATAGCATATTGCGGCAATGAGACTGAAAAGAAGTGCATCAGGAATGTCTGCAAAAAAGGAGATGATGCAGTTATCCTTATCGGTCCGGAGGGAGATTTTACGAAAGATGAACTTGCTGCTGCAATCAGGGCAGGATTCTGTCCTGTTCATCTCGGAAAAAGCCGCCTGAGAACTGAAACGGCAGGCATTGCTGCCTGCCATTCCGTGTATTTTATCAACCAATAGACAATTAACTGCCTTGATTTTCTCCGTTTTTCTTCTTTTCCGAACCTGATTTCAAGCTGCCAGTTTATGCTTCTGAATTCATCAGCTGCCTATCATCCAGAGCTTTCAACTTGTCAGGATCCATTCGGAGAACAAGTAGCATCTTCTCTATCATGAATGAATTTAAAGTTTATGTCATAGTGAAGTGGAATAATTATTCTGTTATTTTTAAACATCCTCTCCAAATTCCCAACCCTTACGGACAGGTTCTTTGATATAAACATCAAAATTGGGATGGTTAGTGACCTTCATATTCGCTTCATCATATTCAATCCTTGTGTTGAATCGTTGTGCCATCACGCCGAGCAGACTCATTTCGGTTAAGCGGGCTGAATACTCAAAATTAGATCCGGGCATCGGGCCGGTGCCTTTAATAGCAGCAAACCATTCTGCCCTTGGCCCACCTTCTACTCGTGGAATGACTTCAGCAGGTCTGTTTTTAAGAAAATTCTGCCAATCGGCTTCGGGTAATAAAAGCTTAGGATCATTTGGTCTGCCACCTGTCATTAATGACACCTTATCTCCAATCATTATCATCCCTTGTGAAGGCAGTTCCGGGAGCCCGAATTCTTTTCTGTTATAAGGCTTTAATCCACCTTCATACCATGTTAGGGTTACCGGAGGTTTATTGCCTCGAGCTTTAAATTCAAATTTCAGAATAGACTGATCACTTACGTATCCTTCAGGTGAGGGGGTACGGGAAACAGAATCAACAGAAACAGGCATTCCTAAGTCAAGTGCCCAAAAAGGAGCATCTAGAGTATGGCAAGCCCAATCTCCAAGCTCTCCATTTCCCAGTTCATACCAGCCTCTCCAGAAACGTGGCATATAGAACCGGCTATATGGACGATAAGCTGCTGGCCCTAGCCATAAATCCCAATCAATCCCTTCCGGTATAGTTTCTCCTTTGGGAGGGTAAGAATCAGGTTTAAGGAAATAACCTCTTTCATTAAACTCAGGACCGTCAAACCAGGCCAACACTTCCCGGACATTGCCCAGGACACCGGCATCATACCATTCTTTTACATAACGGATCCCCATCGTTGCATGGCCCTGATTAGCCATTTGTGAAATGACATTATACTTCTTTGCAGCTTTTCGTAGAGTTCTTAATTGCCATACATTATGAGCAAGAGGCTTCTCAACGCAAATATGCTTACCCAATTGCATAGCTGCTATTGCTGCAGGGAAATGAGTATGATCGGGCGTACATACTATGACCGCATCAATTTCATTGGCCATCTTGTCGAACATTACCCGAAAATCCTTGAATCTCCTTGCCTGAGGGTATGACTTAAATGAGTCTGCTGCAGCTATTTCACTTACATCGCATAAGGCCACAACATTTTCATTTTTACAGTCTCTTAAGTTTCCCCGACCTTGCCCGCCAACTCCGATTACAGCAACATTTATTTTATCATTAAGATTGCTGCCTCTTAAATAATTAATCTGGCTGGGCAATATCAAGGCCCCGGCTGTTAAAGCAGATGCTTTCGTAAGGAAAGATCTACGCGATAAATTTTTCATGTTTTAATTTTCTTTATGGTTATTGTATCTGGTTAGATTAAATGAGTTAAAATATAAATCATCTATTTATTGCCTACCCCGGCTTAAAAACCGGGGTATAGCAATAATGATTAAAAAACTTAAACTATTAACAATATTACAATAAAATTCATCTGATAAAATTTTACTGTATAACTATCTTAACTATTGGACTATAGTTATACCGGTTTAAATAATTATCAGTCAGAACTCCAACCCTTGCGTAATATGTGCCCGGTGCCAGACCTGTTATTTGATCCTGGAATGCCGTGGATTCAATCTCCTGCTGTGTTTTACCTGTAAGATTATTTACAGCCGACCTTTTAACACCAACAGTTGTTTGATGCAGATGAACTGACTCATGGACCAGGAGAACACTTCGTGTCGGCACTCTAGAACTAGTAGTAAATTCAATGTTATAGTTTGCCTGTACAGTGTTTCCTGTTACTGTGATATTCACATTTTTTAAGCGGGCGTATGGCTCAACCCTAAATTCAATCGTCTGATTGTTTTTAGTAACATCAACATTCAAATGTTCTACACTTGAATCTTCAAAAGGCCCTTCTAATGCATATACTTTGTATTTAGCAGCGAAGACTTTTGTGCATCTGAATGTTCCATCTGACATTGCCCAGAAATCATAGGGTATCGGATTAGCAAAACCATCTTCCAGGAACCTGATTTTTATGCCATTCGGTTGTTGTGTATAAATATTTTCTCCGGTAACCTCATCCACAACTTTTCCCTCTATGGTCATTGTTGGCGGATCGTAATTATCTAATTCACAGGAGTATAGCAAAAACATTCCTGCTATTAAACTAAATATTAAAGATTTTTTCATAATGTATTCCCTTTAACTGATTAATTAATAACCCGGATTTTGGACTAGTTCCAAATTGGCTTCTATTGTAGCTGTCGGGATCTTATAATAATACATATGCGGGAGATAGGTTCGCTGGAAAAAATCGCGAGCCAGATTCCATTCATAGAATTCATATTTATCATTGGTTTCATCCCATATAGGCCAGATTCCACGGGTATCTCTTGCAAACATTTCTATGTGGAATATTCGCCAGCGTTTCCAGTCCCAGTAGCAATTGTCTTCATATGCCAGTTCCACATACCTTTCATGTCTGACGTCATCCAGGGTCACATTGGCAAGTTCCTGTATGCCTGCACGATTACGTATAAGATTGATATAAGTCCTGGCCTCCGGCTCATTATTTATATCCAATTCCATTTGAGCTTCAGCATAATTCAGTAGAACTTCGGCATATCTGATAATGGATTTATCGACTTCACTTGAATTTCCGGCTATTGGTCTTGGGGGGTTAGGATCGGACCATTTGGCCATATGGAAGCCTGTTGATGTAGCTTCCGGTTGACCGATACCATCCGGGCCCTGTCCGGGTACTTCTACCCCATTTACTTTCTTATTGCCATAAATCTTGAGAAAGGTTCCCTTCCAGGGTGATCCCGGCCCAAGAACTGTTGCAAAGAATCTCGGATCTTTACCTGTAAAGATATCAAATGCCTTGTCGTAAACAATCCGGTTTCCTGACCCATCATTAAACTTTAACCTGCCATCCCTGTTATCCACATATTCATACTGATCAACCATATCAAGAGTTACACAGACATATGCTCCATAGCCCTGTGCGCTTCTGTGATTGTAGGGTGCTGTATTCCTGTCAACAGGACTTGTTTTTAAGGGCCAGTAATAGGCAGTTACAAACATCCGTTCCTTATTGGCTGAGGACTCGTCGAAAGTCATTTTCCGATAGTTTGATTCTTTGTCAGGATCCAGATCATATAGAGCATAGCGACCACTATTAATAACCTCTTTAGCAGCATCACTGGCTTCCTGAAAATAAACCTCGGCGTCAGAAGCCGGAAGTCCAAGTATGCCATCAAGCTGCAATGTGCTGTACCTGGCTACGGATCCGGCATACATCATTGCACGGCTTTTCAATGCAAGAGCCGACCACTTATTGATTCGAAACTCATTTCCACCTGTGGCACTCATTAAATTGATTGCTGCGGTCATTTCATCTTTAACGAATTCCCAAACATCGGCTTCTTTTGCTCTTGGTTGATGAAGTTCTGTAATATCTCCTGATTCCGGAAGCACCATCGGCTCTGTAACTATGGGTACTCCACCGTATCCTCTTACAAGTTTAAAATAGGCATAAGCCCGTAAGAATCTCAACTCACCTTCTATATTATCTTTTTCAGCACCCTTATATGCTGTAGCATTAGGCCAAAGCTTTAACAAGACATTTATATCACGTATTACAGAGTAGCACCTTTCCCAGATATCAAATTCTTCCGGGTTATTAGTAAATGTCGATGACGCGTCAAGTTGTGGGTTCTGACCTGATACGCAATTTACAAGCTGGGTTGTATTCATATCCAGATATACACTAAATCTTTCAAAATACATTTTATTATATATGACAGCCATATGAGCAGTAAAAGCACTTGCATTTGATATCACCATTTCTTCTGTCAACATATTTACCGGAGTAGTATCCAGGTCGGCAAGGTCCTCACAACCAAATGATATTAATACTGTAAATATTAATATCATAAATATTTTATTGTTTCCGTTTTTCATAATCAATCTAATATTATATTACTTAGAAAGTAATGTCTATTCCTAAATTATAATTCTTCATCAATGGATATTTGTAGCCGGATTGCGCCTCACTACCATCAAGTCTTTTCTCAGGATCAAAGAATGCTTCTTTCGATTTAATGGTAAAAATATTGGTGCCATTGGCAAAAATCCTTAGCCTTTGTACATAAAATTTGGTTGTCCAACGGGTCGGGAGAGTATAAGATAATTCTGCGTTTTTTAATCTGACATACCAGATATCCTGAAGTGTATATTCCGAAACCAGTTGATTGGGTGGATATCCAAAATTAGTCCTTGAGATCGGGAATTTGCCCGGCACCCATGGTGTACTGAAATCCAGCGGGTCTTCATGATGCCAACGATCCATGAATATGTCAATAGAGTTTCTTCCCCACATCAGAGGGCCTCTCATTTGTGCGGTGGGAAGCAATGTATAATTGGCTGCCCCCTGGAAAAACAATGATAATGCAAAACCTTTATATCTGGCACTGAAGTCCAAACCATAGAAGATCTCCGCATTATTATCACGGCCGGCCGGAAACATATCCAGATTGCTTATCATTCCATCTCCATTCCAGTCTTCATAGCGAACATCACCGGGAAATAATGCGGCATGACCATTGGCATTTTGAGAGGGCGATGTATTAATTTCTTCCTGGTTTTGGAACTGCCCTACAAACCCGTATCCCCATCTCATGTTTTTCCACCGGTACGACTCGTCATTTCTCCATTTCGAATAAGAACTACCGTAGGGTGCGACCTCTCTGTATAACCACTTACTCCTGGCCCATGTGAAGTTTCCCGTAATACTATAATCAAAATCATTGCTAATAACTTTCTTATGACCCAATTCAATTTCAAAACCTATACTTTTGTCACTATTAAGGTTTTCCTGAGGGAAAGATGCCCCAAACTCTGACGGAAGCGATGCTGCCCTTGTTGCAAGAAGTCCTTCACGTTTTCTCTGGAAAATATCGATTTGAGTAAATAACAGACTGCGTAAAATGTCAATCTCTATTCCAAAATTGGTTGTGGTAGAAGTATACCAGGTGATATTCTTATTCACCAGCCCCTTGGCTTCAGCCCCTGTAATAAGCGTGTTTGCACTGAACAAATAAGAAGTCAAACCAGAAGTAGTTGCTGGGTAAATATAACCAGGTAAATATTCAAACCCCGAGGCAGCAGCATCATCTCCCATTACACCACGAGAAAGTCTTAATTTAAACTGGTTGACAAAAGATATTCTGTCTTTGAAGAATGGTTCTTCGCTCAACCTCCAGGCTAAGGAGAATCCGGGGAAAAATCCCCATCTGCTTTCCCGCGGGAACAGAGATGATCCATCATATCGAAAACTGAATTCAGCAAGATATTTTGTTCTGTAATCATAGTTAACCCTGCCAACCAATCCCAGGTTTATACTTGGTACAAAGTCGGAACCGGTTGCGACCGCATTATCAGTTACTCCGGCATCCAGTTGATCCAGAACATCCAATTCAAAATTCTTCTGCGCCCTGAATTGAGTTCCGGTTGATATACGATGTTCTCCCACAATCAAACCTGTCACATTATGGTAATCTCTGAATGTATTGGTATATGTAACAGATAGCTGAGATTGCCTGAAATAACCCTGATCGGTATCGTACTGAAGTCTCGATGGCTGATTTACACCTGTAGGTTTATACACTTCATTGACGTATTTATACTCATTGTAATATCTCCGCATCGCCTTTGTCGTCCGTTGTTTAGAGTCATATGCAAAAAGTCCTTTTAGCTGCAAGCCTTTAACCCAGGGAAGGTCATATGTAAGTGTAAAAGTTGTTTCGTAATTTACATTCCTGTCATCATAATAGCCGGTTAATTTGGAATCAATAATAGCAAGAGGGTTAAAGTCTGCCAGACCATCGTAGTAATAATCCGGATTATTGTTAGCATAAATTGGCGAATAAGATGGTTCCATATAATTCTGCCTAAAGGCTTTCCCATTTGTAGAAATGTAAGGCTGGTATCTTTTGTCAACCATTCCTGATATAATAAAATTAGCTACAAGTCCATCGTAAAGTTCAGCTGTAGTATTTGCTCCAAAATTATATCTTTTGTAGCCGGAAGGGTTTTCCGGATCCAATTGCCTCCATACGTCTTCCTGTGAAAAAGTTGAACCTGAAAAACGAAATTTGAACTTGTCGGATCCACCATCAACAGACAGATTATTCCTTGACATTGGAGCGTTTTGTCTGAATACCAGATTCCAGTAATCCACGCTTGGATAATTGGGATCTTCACCGGTATATTTTTCATAATCGGGGTATGGTATCGGAGTGCCGGCAACCAGTGCGGCTTCATTTAACAATATCAGATTATCAACAGAATTTGTAATTGCCACAGGATAATCACTCATCCTTTGTATTCCGTGTGTAGAATTAAAATTAATCCTGATTTTCCCTGCCTCACCCTGTTTGGTTGTAATAAGCATTACTCCATTTGCTGCCTGAACTCCATAAACAGCAGCAGATGCATCTTTTAGTATTGAAATACTAGCGATGGTATTTGGATCCAGTCTTTGAAAATCATCACGGGGAACTCCATCGATAATCACCAGCATATCACCCCATCCTCTGATATCTACACGGCTGTCATACTTTCCCGGTTCTCCACCGATCTGCATTACCCGAAGTCCGGGCATTCGTCCTTGTAATGTTACACTGATATCGGGCACGGTATAAGTGGCTAATGCTTCTGATTGCACAGAGGCTATTGCACCTGTCTGATTAGCTTTTTTTACCGTTCCATATCCAATTACGACTATTTCGTCCAACATAGCCGCATCAGAAACCAAATCAACATTAATGGTAGTCTGGCCTGCCAATGGGATCGCCTGCTGTTGATAACCGATAAACGAGAAAACTAAGATTGCATCCTTGTTGGGCACATTTAATGTGTAGCTCCCATCAATATCTGTAATTACACCTAGCGTGGTCCCCTGGACCATGATGTTTACTCCGGCCATGGCTTCTCCAGTCTCTCTGTCAGTTACTCTACCACTTACTGTCAATTGCTGTGGCTCGGCACCTGACACTAACAAATCCTTGCTTCTATCCTCATTGACATCTATAGCAAGGACTTCAGAAGCACATATCACAAAACTAAGAAATATAATTCCCAGTAATGTAACATACTGTTTTAGATAAGAACTTCTAAAAACTCCTGAGAAAGAAGTTAATTTCATAAATGAGTTAGTTTAAGGTTATTAAAAATTTTTGCGGGATAGCTTTCTGCCATCTTGACGGAAGCACAATAATTTCACTTCCTTTAAAAATGTATTTCATCATAGGCAAGATTGTGTTAAGGTTAGTACTTAGAATTAGGTTTTCTTTCTGTATTATTAAAAATCAATACTCAAAAGTAAATTCAAGTTGAGCGGCATTTCATCTATACCATCAATAGTATCGTAGTTCAGGAAAAAGTCAGCGATACGGAAATGATGTTTTATCCACCGAAAAAAAAGTCCCACCTGCCAGTGTTGTTTGCACAGCATGGTGATGTTTCTTACCGTGATATTGAAGTTGTTAATCAGGAACGTGATCGTTCTTTTAAG
>DAONXX010000061.1:0-12494 GCA_035414025.1 Bacteroidales bacterium
AAAGATCCATAAAGATGCTCTTTTTGCCCTTGGATATAATTTCAGTTTTTTTACTCATGTAATAGAACTATCCGATGGGCGGAGATTTCATTATTGCTTCGAATACGGTTTCTCGGAAACAGGTGATGATTTCGTAGAACTTAGTGAAAACACTCAGTATCTTGAATATCAGTGAAATAGCTAAAAAAGCATTTCCGGTAGACCTGATTAAGCTATCACCATGAAGCGTTAGCAAGGACCCAAAGATTTGCGAAGCTGATCCTGATTATCTTCTCCATTATATCCCAGTCAATTGTTGAAACCTCATCATACGGCGTATGATATTCTTCGCGGTGTCCCGGTTTGAATCTCATAATAGGCACACCTACTTCAACAAATGATCTGTGATCAGTTCCTCCGGGAGGATCTTCAGATGGCTGGAAATCTACTTTTAGATCAATGTCGTATTTTTTCAGATTATCTTCTGTAATCTTCCGGAAATAATTATGAGAACTGTTATAAGTCATTACAACACCATTTCTGTTCTTGTCGGAAATATATCTGCCAATCATATCAAAGTTTATGTTAAGGCTGATGTTTTTCACGGGGAAAGAAGTATTCCTGACATAATAGCGTGAGCCAAGCAGACCTTTTTCTTCTGCGGTCCAGAGTGCAAATATGATTGTTTTCTTTGGCTTTACCCCGGTTGCCATAAGGGCTTTCGCCAAAGTTAGAACACCAACAGTGCCGGAGCCGTTATCATCAGCTCCATTCCATATATAACCATTACTTATTCCCATGTGATCATAGTGTGCACCAACAACAATTATCTCATCGCTGATTTCACCTTCAACAATCCCGATAACATTTCTGACAGGTACCTGGCTTATCAGTACTTCATTCTTAAGGGATATTGTTTTTGAAACAGGAGGTAGAGACACTGCCTGGCTGTTGGAATCGGCATTTTTAATGTATTCATTTATTGTGATACCAGTCCCCTTTAATATTTCTTCCGCTGCCCTTGCCGAGATACTTATCCGAAGGAATTCCGTAGGTATTCCCGATCCGGGGAGTGAATATCTCTCATCAGATCCCGGGGGTAGAATATTTCCCTCAGCAGGAGAAGCATTAAGGAATTCTCTGTTCAGAGGATTGCCGGCAACAAGCTTTGATGGACTGAACTCTATTATCCCAAGCGCACCTGCTTCCCGTATCAGTTTTTCAGACTCCATTATTGACTGATTGATCTCTGAAAGAGACAACAACTTTTCAGCTGATGCAGGAAAGCCATTTATCTTAAGAACCAGTTTTCCTTTTAAGTCACTTTTGATCAGGTCATTATACTCAATTTTATCATTCCTGAAGCCATATCCGACAAATACGACAGGAGCCTCAATTTCAACTGGATAGGATACCTGGCGCATCGTAAAATCAACATCACTGATAAAATCAGTGGTTCTGACTGCATCCCCGTTTTTACTTTTTACCTGCATATAATTGTTTTTTCCCGGGGTAGTCTTTAGAATCACGAAGTTCTGGAAATACGATCTTGCATTTACTATTCCTTCCGGGCTTCTGAGTAGCGTAAAATCTCCGCAAGGTTTAACCCCGTATAGTTGAAGCATACTTGCTATATAATCAGATGCCAAGAGTTCGCCTCTTTTTCCCGCTTCTCTGCCTTCCATCCAGTCAGAAGCAAGGAAGCCAAGCTGGGCCTTGATCACATCGGTATTTATTGCCTGAAGCCCTTTGTAAATTTCAGTTTCCTGCCCGTAATTTACTGAACTAATGAATATTCCAAGAATAAGTATCAGGTATAATGCTTTTTTCATCAGTATATAATTTTTTTAATTTCAATTTCAATGGTATAGTGTCTGCCCCGCTCAGGCGGGAAACCCACATGTTTGAAATTTTTTTCATTACCTGTTTGTCCAGCTTTAGCGGGATGTGGGTTTTATCTTTGACATTCTTATATCTTTTACTGAAAAGCTAAATATATAAAATTATGTATCAACCGTCAGTAATAATATTCTTCTTGTTAATCTTAAAAGACTTCAGTATGTAACTTTTTACATGTTTTTCCGTTATATATTATATTGTTTGCAATTAAATTATTATTTAATTAATTGATTTAGTGAAACTTAAAAACATTATTATGAAAAAACTATTTGTTTTTCTATTTGCTTTGCTTATTGCAGTACCGGCTTTTTCGCAGGTCAATTTCGGCTTGAAAGTTGGTGCCAGCACTGCATCAGTTCCAACTTATGATATTTCAACCGGAACAAGTAATATTGATATTGAAGCTCTTAAAGATGCAGCATGGGGATTTCAGGCAGGAGCTTTTCTGCGAATCGGGGGGTCATTTTTTGTTCAGCCTGAATTTCTTTTCGCTTCCAATACTTATGATTATAATGTTACCACGGTGACTGGTACCGAAGCGCTGAAACAAAGATTTGACAGGCTTGAAATACCTGTTCTTCTGGGTGTAAAACTTGGTCCCGTTCACATTAATGCCGGGCCATCAGCAACTATTCAGATCGGTTCTCCCAAAGCACTTATTGAAGATCCCGATTTCGAGGACATGTATCGTTCAGCAACATTTGGCTATACAGCCGGCCTGGGCGTGGATCTGTTCAAGAAACTCGTAATTGATTTAAGGTATAACGGTAGCCTGAGTGAAAAATATGGTGCATCAGTTGAAATTGGAGACCAGACATTCAACCTTGACAGCCGTCAGCCTTCGTTCACATTAAGTATAGGTATTATGTTCTGACAGGAAATTATTTAATATAAGGGAAGCTGTCTCAAAAGCTAATATACCCCTACTACCTCCTGAAGGGGTTCTCTGAAAATCTGGATGTAAATGTTTTGTTCTTCCAGTGGATTCAGTGGTAATTAAAAAAGAAGAGGACTTTTGAGGCAGCTTCTTTTATTATGTCATTTAGATAACAGCATCTTACCGGCAACAAGAAGCAGAAGTATTGCAAAAATCTTTTTTAGTGTAGCCTGAGGTAATGTAATAGCAAGGTTTGAGCCAAAGATAGTTCCCAGTATAAATGCTATAATTAGTATTATTGAAAATTTTATGTTTACCTGACCGGCTTTCCAGTAATTATAGGCAGCAATGATGCTAATAGGAGGGAGCATGACAACCAGACTGGTTCCCTGGGCCATATGCTGCGGAAACTTGAGTACATAAATTAATGCAGGCACCATTATAATGGCACCTCCGATTCCCAGCAATCCGGACATAAAACCTGCGACTACGCCGATGAGGAGAAGAAGTAGTAAAGTTGTAACAGACATGTTTATGTGATTCAAATTTGATAATAATTATTTCTTCGCGGTAAAAGTATGAATAAAACCCAAATAATCTTTTAAATATAAATACGTATGATGCTGTTTTTGCATAAATAAACAATATCTGTAAATTTGAAGCTTCAAAAATGAATGAAGAGGCTACTTAAATATGGCTTAATAGCAACAGGGATTACAGCTGTAATCTTCATTCTTTTTGTCTACAGGATCTTTTTTGAACCGTCAGTAAAGATTTCTCAGAATAAAACCACAATTTATATTCCTTCCGGAGCCGCCTTTGAACAGGTCATAGATTCCCTGTCAACTAATCTGCAGGTCGGCAATCAGAAGTTGCTTAGATGGGTGGCGGAAAGAAAAAAATATCCTGTACTTATTAAACCCGGCCGCTATGTAATTGATAAAGATCTCAGTTATAATTCATTGATCGATCGGCTGCGATCCGGAAGACAGTCGCCTGTTAATGTTACTTTTAATAATGTTCGTACACTGAATGATCTTGCAGGGAAAGTGGGGGGCACTATTGAAGCCGACTCTGCAGAAATAATTGCTTTTCTTTCAGATCCTGAAAATTATCTGCAGGATGGTTTTAAGAAGGAGACTATTATTGCCGTTTTTATCCCAAACACCTATGAATTTTTCTGGAATACATCGGCAAGTCAGTTTTACGACAGGATGTTAAAGGAATATAAAAAATTCTGGAATGAAAAACGCATGTCTCAGGCCCGGGAAAAAAATCTGGACCCCATTGAAGTATCGATACTCGCCTCAATAATTGATGATGAAGTTGTAATAGCTGAAGAGAAACCCCGGATAGCAGGTGTATACCTGAACAGAATCAGAAGAGGTATCCCGCTACAGGCCTGTCCAACAATAAAATTTGCCTTGAATGATTTTACTATTACTAGGGTACTCACAAAACACCTCTCAATAGAATCACCATATAATACTTACAAATACAGTGGATTTCCTCCGGGACCTATCGGTTGTCCTTCAATTCAGGGCATTGATGCAGTCCTGAATGCTGAAAAACATGACTTTCTGTATTTTGCAGCAAAAGCTGATTTCTCGGGGCACCATAATTTTTCAAGGACTCTGTCGGAGCATAACAGATATGCTGCAGAATATCAGAGAGAACTCAACAGGAGAAGGATTTACCGATAACCTCTACTTCCCTTTCCAGTTCTATGTCAAACTTGTTTTTTACCGAGTTCTTTATCATTTCTGAAAGAGTAAATATCTCGTCTCCGCTGGCAGAGCCATGATTTATCAGTACCAGGGCCTGTTTTTCATGAACACCTGCATTGCCGATACTCCTTCCTTTCCATCCGCACTGTTCTATAAGCCATCCGGCGGCAAGCTTAACATCTGAAGAATTTTGTTCATAACAGGGCATTCCGGGAAACAATTTTTTTAAATCAGCAGCTCTTTCTGCCGATACGACAGGATTTTTAAAGAAGCTTCCAGCGTTGCCTGTTATATCAGGATCAGGAAGTTTATTGCGCCTTATGTTGATAACCGCCTGCCTTATGTTTGCCAGATTTATTTCTCCAAGTTTATTGATCTCTTCTCTCACTGAACCATAATCAATTTTGAAGCGTTTATCATTTGATAGTCTGAACCATACCCTTGTAACCAGAAACTTGCCCTTCTCTGTAGTCTTGAAAACAGAACTCCTGTAACCGAAATTGCATTCATCCCTGTCAAAGATCCGGACTGATCCGTCCTGTGTCGATATACTTCTCACCTTAAGTATAGTTTCTTTTATCTCAGTGCCATAAGCCCCTATATTCTGTACTGCTGCAGCGCCTGTCTGACCGGGTATCAGGGAAAGATTCTCAAGTCCGCACAGCCCTTTTTCTACAGTCCATTTAACCAGGTTATCCCATTTCACTCCTGCACCTGCTGATACAATTACTTCACTGCCACTGCTCTTTTCGATCCTTATGCCCGTTAGTTCAGGCTTCAGTATTGTCCCCCTGAAATCATTGGTGAACAGTATATTACTTCCATCTCCAATTATCAGCAAAGGATCCTTCCATGAAAAATTTTTTCTCATAAAAGCAACAGCTTCCCTCTCAGTCTTCACACGAACCAGACAATCAGCTTTGTATCCCAATCGGAATGTGTTATAATTATTGAGGGGAATATTCTTAAAGATCAGCATCCTTTTTTCTGTAAAAATATGAAAATTATCTTCCCTGCCGGGCAGTTCCGCAATAATCGGAGTATCCAGATGTGACTTTTTCTGTTATAATTGTATTTGCATCGATCATAAGATTATGAAGATAGCTGAAATGGAAAAGGAATCAGGCTCTTATTTTTAATATCCCGTTTCGTACAGCTAATATCCCGCAGCCTGACCATCTTTCCTTGACTCAGATGCTCCGAACCATACTTTGTTCTTCTCATCACGCATTATAGCCTGGTATCCTCCGTATCCCCCAAGATCCCATTGTATAATATGGCCCATGGTCATAAGTTTCTGGATCACTTCTGTACGGAAGCCACTTTCAAGATGAAGTATTCCTCCGCTAGTCATGTTTTGTCCGGTAGGCTCCGAAGAACCAGTGTGATAAATCCTTGGTGCATCGCCTGCTTCCTGAAGATTCATATTGAAGTCAATCAGGTTGATTACTATTTGTGCGTGTCCTTGTGGCTGCATGTCGCCGCCCATAACACCGAAGCTTACCCAGGGCCTGTTGTTTTTTGTTATAAAACCAGGCATTAACGTATGAAAAGGTCTTTTTCCCGGAGCATAAACATTGGCATGACCGGGAGCAAGACTGAACATTTCCCCCCGGTTCTGAAGTACAAATCCAAGACCTGTCGGACACATTCCCGATCCCATACCTCTGTAATTGCTCTGGATCAATGATACCATATTGCCTTCCCTGTCTGCAACAGTAAGATAAACAGTATTGCCGGCTTCCGTTATCCCGGCATTGTAAATTCTTGCCGCTCTTTGCGGATTAATCTGTTTACGTCTCTCAGCTGCATATCTTTTTGAAATCAGTTGTGAAACAGGTGCTTTTGCAAATAAAGGATCAGCATAGAATTTTGCGCGGTCTTCAAAAGCAAGCTTTTTAGCTTCAGTGAAGACATGGATATATTCTGTGGATCCGAATCCCATTCCTGCTATATCAAGGCCTTCAAGTATGTTTAATATCTGTAATGCTGCTATACCCTGTCCGTTTGGAGGGAGTTCCCAGACATCATAGCCCCTGTAATTTGTTGAGACCGGTTCCACCCATTCCGAATGGTGCCTTGAAAGGTCTTCATAGCTCAAAAACCCCCCCTGCTTCTGCATAAATGCTGCAATATCCCTGGCAATTGTTCCCCGGTAGAATTCATTTCTCCCTCCCTTTACTATTTTTTCAAGTGTATTGGCCAGGAGGGGATTTTTAAATATCTCACCTTTTGAAGGACATTTACCGCCGGGCATATATACTGATTTAATATTAGGGTATTCAGCCAGAATCTGTGTATTGCGTTCGAGATAGAAAGCAATTAATTCGGTAACGGGGAAGCCATTTCTTGCATAATTTATTGCAGGCTGGAGGATCTCTCTGATTGACAGCCTGCCAAACATTTCATGCATTTCAAACCAGCCATCGACACATCCGGGAACTGATACAGGGAGGGGTCCGAAAGGAGGGATAACATCGTATCCGTTGTCCTTGAAATATTCAAGCTTGAGTGACCTTGGTGATCTGCCACTTGCATTCAGTCCGTATAGTTTATCTCTTTCAGCACTCCAGATGAGGGCAAAAAGATCCCCTCCGATGCCGCATCCTGTAGGTTCAACAACACCCAGCACTGCATTTGCTGCTATTGCTGCATCAATCGCATTTCCTCCCCTCTTTAATATGTCAAGGGCTACCTGTGTAGCCAGGGGCTGACTCGTTGTAGCCATTCCGCTGGCTGCAATTACTTCAGACCTGCTCGCAAAATCATGCCCTGTGATACGGTCTTGTGCGAATACAGGTACTGACAGTACAAAAGTCATAATAACAGACAATATTTTTTTCATGTAAGGGATTTTACACAAAGGTAAAAAAGAGTAATAATTATCCGGCCATAGCCAGCATTTTTAATTCAGCAGGCATTCATGCGCATTTTATTTTAAGTTTTTCCAGAATTTCTCCTCAGAAAGTTTTATTTCTTTTACTCTTTTTCTTTCAAGAAGGATGTAATAGATGAGTGCCAGTGAGCCTGCAATTATTATTCCAATGAGCACATACCTGAATATTAATGAAATATTTTCATCAGCTACAACTGATGAGTAATAATCCATATTATCCTCTGTGATTTTAGAACCGGTGTCGATATTGAAAATGTTCTTAACAAGGAATAGTGAAAAGAAACTTATGAGACCTGATATTACAGGGGTTGTAACCCAGCCCAGTGCTATCTGGCCAAGCAGCTTGAAATTAATGTTCCTTACCCCTTTATACACTCCTATTCCTGCAATGCATCCGACAATGACCTGGGTACTTGAGACCGGAACCATCGGAATACGTGGTAAGCCTGCTCTGGCAAGAAGATCAGACAGGGTAGTTGATGAAAAGATAAAAAGGACAAGCGAATGTGCCAGAACGACTACCATAGCTGCTTCAGCTGATAACTCAATTATATTGCTGCCTACCGTATCCATAACTCTTTTTGAATATGTAATTATGCCTGCTGCAATTGCCAGTCCCCCGAGAAGGAACAGCTGTTGGGCAGAAGTAAGCGAGAAGAGCCCAAGATCAATATCGTGGAGCTTGAAGGCAGGTACAAAAACCCCCATCACATTTGCTATATTATTGGCCCCGAGGCTATATGCACCGAATGCTCCAGCGATAATTAGTCCTTTCTTTATTAATGATTCGAATCTGATCAGATGAATCCCCGAAGCTCTTTTTATCCGGCGTATCAGAAGATACAGAAGAACGGAAAACACTGCACCAATGATTGGTCCTGATATCCATGTGGATAATATAGTAATAAGAGTCCCCGGATCAGTCCTGTTGCCCGTAAAGATATTCCATCCTATGATTGCTCCAACAACAGCCTGAGTACTTGAAACAGGCAGTGAAAATTTCGTCATTGAATATACTGTAAATGCTGCAGCAAGGGCGAGTGTAAACGATCCTCCTATTGCATTGACTGAGCCAAGCCTGCCCAGCGTTTGTGAGGCTCCGGCTCCCTGTATAACTGCCCCCAGTATCACTGCAACAGAAGAGATTATAGCAGCTTTACGGAAGGATATCATTTTTGATCCAACCGCAGTCCCGAATACATTTGAAGCATCATTGGCACCCAGCGACCATCCGAGAAACAATCCGCTTACCAGAAAAAACAGGATCATATTACATAATAATTTTTATTGCCATAGCGGAAAGCAGATCTGCAGCTCTTTGTGCCAGATCGGAGATAGCCTCAAGACGATTGATTATATATCGCAGGTTGGACTTTTGTGCCAGGTCCAGCTCATTCATATCCTGAAAGATTGTCTTCTTCAAGCTTCTGGAAATTTTGTCAGTCTCAGTTTCAAAGTAATAGATCTTTAAAAGCTTGTCCCTCACAGTGTGGGGAGCTCTGAAATAGGCTCTGGTTGCAGGGATAAGTTCCTCTGCTGCAAAAAGGGAAGCATCTGCAAGACTCAGGAAACTTTTGTTCAGAGAAGCCGGGATGTCAGGCTGTTCAATATTGTAATCAACAAGCGAACTTTTTAATACATCAATTATCTCATCAAGCTTGTCAATAAGAGTGATGACCTCTTGCCGATGCTGAGGGAGAATTGAATGAGTGATCATCTCATTTTCAATTGTCCGTTGCAGTTTGTCGGCATTACTCTCCAGGGATTCAAGCTTATGCAGATGTCTGAGAAAGGTTTTCTGGTCCTTTTCAAGGAAAGCTTTTATACCTTCCCTGAAAACAAGCAGACCAAGCTCAACATTATCTATGAATTCATCAATTCGCAGGATAAGGTTTTTAGTAGTCCGGGTAAAAAGCGCCATGGTTATCTGTTGAAAGGTTGTTATATCAAATGTATTTCGTCTAATACATTAAAAATTTAGCTGTAATATTACTTACGAATATAACTACAAATGAAGTTTGTTTTATTTATAGTTCGTATTTTTGTTATTAAAGTTTTCAGAAATGTATGAGTGTTTTAGTAGGAGATTTATTTTGAACGGGGAATTGCTTGATGCTGATTCTTTTGATAATTCCCTTGTTTATGAGGGCGATTCAATATATGAGGTTATTCGGATGACAAAGGGGAATCCCGTTTTTTTCAGTGATCACATGGAGCGCCTTGAATCAAGTGTGAGGATGCAGAAAAAAAAGATGCTTGTTGATAGAGAGACACTCAGGAGGGACATTATAAACCTGACCAAGTCTAACAAGAAGAAGGAGATAAACCTTAAAATCGTATTCAATTATAATAAGGGGCGAAATAATTACATTGCATATTTTATTCAGCCTAGTTATCCTTCTGATGAACAGTACCGTAATGGGGTCAAAGGCATATTGTTTTATGCCGAAAGGAAGGATCCGGCTTCAAAAGTTATTGATCACAAACTGCGTTCGGCTATTTTCAATAAGCTGATCCTTGACGGAGGATATGAAGCCCTGCTTGTGAATGGTAATGGCCAGATAACAGAAGGTAGCCGGTCCAATATTTTCTTTCTGGAAAAAGATACTCTTTTTACAGCTCCTGATGGATCAATTCTCAACGGAATAACTCGCAAGCATATACTTGAACTTTGCAGGGAGAACGGAATAACTGTAAAACCTGAGTTCGTGATGGCCGATGCAATATCAGATTACGAATCAGTATTAATGACAGGGACATCTCCGATTGTTTTGCCATTCTGCTGTGTCGATAACAAAAGGTTTAAGGTCAGCAATCCACTCATACCGGAGCTTCGCAGGCTGTACATTGCCAAAGCTGAAGAGAGCATAATCAGGTTCCGGTCGGGAAGTCTCTGAATCATTGAGTACCATAGATAAAAACAGTTCAACAAACGATTAATCAAATATGGCAAATATCAGGAAGCTTAAAAAGGAAATAGACAAATGTGTTTATGAGTTAATTTCGGATTGTCTGACATATTCAGCTTTGAATTTTGAAAAGGATCCGGCAGATATCACAGCATTGATATCAGAAGCCATTTTATTACGGAATACAGTTTTCCGAAAGATCAATACACCTGTCGCTAAAAGTGAAGGAATAAGTCAAAAGAAGCACTTTCAGGAGATAAGAAAGGAGTTTATTGTTGGGATAGATGAATTATTCGGACGCCTCAGTTCTTTATCGAAGACGAAAAATAAGTAAAGTGCTTGTAAATTGAGGTGCCGCAGTATGAGCAGTTTCCTTGCTGATCAAGGTTCTGGAGTTTTATGCTGTAACCATTCCTGCGCGTCACTGTTTTTTGACAATTTGGACATTTTGTATTCTGTCCTGCCTTAGTGGAAATATTTCCGACATAGACATAACTGAGCCGGTCGGAAGCGATCTTTACAAGTCTTTCAAGCGTTTCATCCCGAGTGGGGGGATCCTCTCTTTTGTACATAGGGAAATAGCGACTCAGGTGAAGAGGGGTATCCTTTCCCAACTCACCGGCAATCCATTCTGCCTGACTGGCAATCTCTTTTTCGCTATCGTTGTGGCCGGGGATTATCAGAGTGGTTATCTCCAGATGCCTGCCTGATTTTGCGATCTTGACAAGGCTTTTCTTAACAGGCCCGAGCTCCGCTCCGGTAAGCTTCCTGTAAAAATCGTCGTTGAATGCTTTAAGATCAATATTGAAAGCATCGGTAAATGAAATTATTTCCTCCAAAGGCTCTTCATTTACATAACCATTGCTAACAATTACTGTCTGAAGCCCTTTTTCCTTTGCTCTGACAGAAACATCGCGTATATATTCAAACCATATAACAGGTTCATTGTATGTGAAAGCAATTCCTATATTATGTAATGCATCAACTGCATCCCTGACGATCTTTTCTGCTTCTGTCTTTACTGTAAAGCCCGCTGCAGTTCTTTGTGATATCGAATAATTTTGGCAAAAGTCGCAATGCAAATTACACCCGTAGGATCCTATCGATAAAATATTTGTTCCCGGGAAGAAATGATAAAGAGGCTTCTTTTCAATGGGATCAAGGGCATATCCTGAGATAACTCCATATGTTATCAGTTCGATTATTCCCTGTTTATTTTTTCTTGCTTTGCATATTCCGGATCTTCCTTCACTCAGAATACAATTATGAGGGCAAAGCAGACATTGTGATTTGTCTTCCTTTTTTCTGCTGAGCTCTGTCATGTCTGAAAAATTTTACGTTGTTAAAATAAACCTTTTCCCTTAAAGGTAATGAATTTACTGCTGACGCATGCTATCAGGACTCAGTAACTCAAATACGATCTCTTTTATAGCTTATAACAGATTCTATACGGAATCATTCTCCGCATCAAATTGAATACTATTTATCTCCGAGAATTCCTTAAGCTTATCTTTTACGATTGGTATCACCTCCGGGTAATTGATCCCGAACCTGAGTATTTTTTTTCGCCCGTTAGTCAGACGGAAGATAATGTTCAACGGCAGTGATTCAATCTTCCTTATGTCCGTATTATTCATTTTTGCCACAGGCATGATTGCATTTTTCTTCAGGAATATTTTATTATTATTTATTTCAATGTATCTCTTTGTCTTTCCTAATCCTGACAAGATCAGAAAAATGCCGAAACAAGCCAGAAGCACTATTGTTATCCACAGAGAACTGTCTGTATTATCTGTTTTCAGGTTAAAGATTAACCAGAATAATGCTGTACCCAGACAAATAAGTCCGAACGCGACCTGTATTGCCTTAATAAACAATGGATTATCTTTGGGGTCTAAAGGAATGTTTATTTTTTCCATCAATCAATGATTTGAAATACACTTCTTTATTCACAGACCAATATATGAAATTTTTGATCTGTGATTTAATTCTAATTATGAATCAAATTGATTTTTTTCCTTGTTGCAGCATTTTGAAGATTTATTTCGTATTGTATCTAACTGACTAATCCAAAAAAATGAAAACCATAATGAAACCTTTAATTATCAAACCCGATTTTTCATTTTACTTATTCTAATAATGAGGGCTGGTTGTGAGGATGATAAACGTGATTCCTTGGGCTTTTGCGGAGTACAAAACGACTAATA
>DAONXX010000062.1:0-12267 GCA_035414025.1 Bacteroidales bacterium
TGAAATCATATAGGGTATTCGGAGAACACAAAAATCAGCCAGTAATTCTACTCCGAAAGAACTGAATGTTTCCCTTTTTTTAATATATTCTTTAAAAACAAGTGATCCTGAGTCATCATAGTCAAAATGGTAATTGCCGGTTCCGCTTGCATAATCATAGAACAAGTCAGCACGAAGTCTTGTGAGATACAAAAGACTTATCACATTAAGGTCGGGATAGCCAAGGGGTGTTACATAATCGGCAGACAGGAAGTAAAGGTTCTCAGATGCAATATTCCTGTAACCCCGGGGGTAATTGATCCTGTTCCACATCGAAATCTGGCTGACATATTGTCTGTCAGCTTCATACCTGAAACGGATTCCGTTATTCCTGAAAAGCCCCGGGAAATATAATGCTGTTCTCAGAGTTAGAAACGAACCGTAAATGTCCTTGTCAAAAGGGTGAAAAGAATAGTTGAGATCTAAGATATGTGCAAAACGAGGATAAATATCCCGTGCTGCAACCTTATGATAGTTTGCAAAATACAGCTTGGCAGCCATTTCAGTTTGCCCGTAATCGCATATAGTATCGTCTTTTATGTAAAGGATGTACTGATTCCTGTAATTTGCTGATATCGAAGGCTGGAAAAATTGATAAAACTTGCCCGTCGAAAAAGTCAGAGGTATTGAAAGTGTATTTGAAAATTTAAGTTCCGGCTTGATCAATTCCGGATCATCAAGCCTTGCACCTGTCTTTGTCCGGAAGACAATATTATCATCGCCGTAATCAAGGGTTGATTCAATTACGGGATATAAGCCCTGCCACCTGATTCTTGAATGGAACATGTGTTTCTTATCTGAGTATTCATACCCAAGAGATGTGATAACAGTGCTTAAATTATTCTGGCTCAATAATGTAAAGCCCGGTTTTATTGCGGTGGGATCAGATTTCAGTTTTTCGATATCGGCATACAATGGCATCCAACTGTGGAATCCGAATAAATGCTGCCATTTTCTGTACCTGACAGGTTGCAATGACTGCTTTATCAGCGGTGTCATCTCATTTTTTTCAGGGAGTTCTATTTTTTCTATGAGGTAAGCACTTCGGTCCTTAACATCCGGATTATGCCAGGATGCATTTTTAAGACTTATAGAACAGATATTGTTACCTGATGAGGTATAGTCGCAGAAAAAAACATTATCTCCGCTTATCATCAGATCTGTTGCTCCGAATTGTGAATTTGTGATGCGCTTTGATTTCTTTTCAGGATTAAGAATAAAGATGTTTTCGACACCTGAAGCAGAACTTACATAAAACAATGTATCATTTCTTAAAAATGCTGATTGCAAATCATCATATCCTTCCTCAAGGTAAGTTTTCCAGGTTTGATTTTCAGGCTTATATGAGATTATTCCTTCCCCTTTTTCGGTCAACGAAATAGCAGTGATTTCTGACCTGTCAGCCGACCATTGAGGCCGTTGAAGAGAAGCATTGCCGGGAACAGGTATTGATGCTGTGATTTTGTTTGTCTTTAAGTCAAAGAGTATAAGGTTATTTTTGTTATCTACAGTGTTTTCAACAGCTGCTATGCTCTTTCCATCAGGAGAAATTGAAGCGGACATCAGTCTTGTTTTCCATGTCAGCTGTTTTACTGATCCGCTCCTGATATCAATCATTTTAATCACTGAATAATTCCTGTTTTCCCATCTTGGATCGGGTTGGTTCTCAACCCATACAAGCAGGAATCCGGCCCCCGACAGGTAATATGGATATATAATGCCCGGAACGTGTATCTTCTTTTCAGATCTGTTTACTGTGTCAATTAATACAATGACGGGAGGATCTGAAAGGGATGTCCTGATTGCTGCTATCTTGTTTTCTCCAGCCGGGACAGGAGAGAAATAGCTAAGATATTTTTTTCCCTTATCCTGATTCAGGTATTTATATGGATGCGAACCGTTGTTGCGTATTTCTTCGTTCCATAAAATGTTAAGAGTATCGAAAGTTTCCCTGAAAAGACCTTTTTTTGTTTTTCCAATATTTTCCAGTAAGCTTATATTTACTGGATCGATAAGAAATGGAATATTTGCAGTTGTTTTTAATGCCTTGTTCCAGACAGTTTGCCCGTATTTTAAACGGGCCATTGTTACTGCCTGAGATCCACTTTGATAATGATCCGGCACATAATCTCTGAACGAACCGTTGACAAGTTTATCATATTTGTACACTTCCCCTTTCTCGACGGACAGTGCCTTAAGTTGTTTCTGAAAAGAAGCATTGTTACCCCTTCCGGCACCTGAAAAAGCAGATTCAACAAAAACGGCGTCGCCTTCAAGGTACCACAAGGGGAGTAGGGCTGCCATAGCTCCCGGGAACTGCTGGCCGAAGAATATTGACATGAATTTTGAGAATCCCTTGTTCAGGGATTCCATCTGAAGCACGTGAGTTAGCTCATGAAGTGCCAGTTGCCTTGCGGGATCGAGAGGAATTGTATTCTGTTCCGGCGTGGGATATATCTCCATTCGCCTCGGTGCATATGCAACATAGCCATTTGACTGGGTTGTATGGTTATGGATTATTACTGGGATACGAAAGCGGGAATCCGGATAGAGAAACGAAATGTCATTATAAGCCTTTTCAAGCGCAAGGGCAAATTTTTCTCCGTTATTGCCATAATTTTCCGGATAGATTACCTTGAACCTGTTTGTTTTGATCTGGAGCCATTTGAGACTTGCCGGATCCTGTCCTGTTTCATAGTATTGGGCTGAAACTGAAAAGGGAACCAGAAAAAGAAAACAATATAATAGCGATCTATATCTCATAACTTCAAATACTTTCCAAAAGTAACAAATTATGTTAGTCCTGGGTTTAGTCGCCCAGTAAGAAAAAAATAAGTACTTTAGTCAGCAAATCTGGCATATTAGGGCTTCAAAAGGAAAATAAATGAAACAGTTCAGGTTTATTGATAATATAACCGGATGGCTTGTATTTACAGTGGCTGCCATTACCTACCTTATGACTATTGAACCAACGGCAAGTCTTTGGGATTGTGGTGAATTCATTGCTTCAGCATACAAGCTGGAAATAGGGCATCCTCCCGGAAGCCAGATATTTATGATTCTTGCAAGGATATTTACACTTTTTGCAGGCGGAAATGTGGAAAAAGTAGCTGCAATGGTTAATGCCATGTCAGCTCTTGCGAGTGCATTCACTATACTGTTCCTTTTCTGGACAATAACTCATCTGGCCCGTAAAATTCTTATAAAAAATGAAGATCAGCTGAATATTTCCAGAATAATGGCCATTATGGCTGCAGGAATAGTTGGAAGCCTGGCTTATACTTTTTCTGATTCATTCTGGTTTTCAGCTGTTGAGGGAGAAGTTTATGCCACATCTTCTTTTTTTACTGCAATTGTTTTCTGGGCAATACTCAAGTGGGAGGATAATGCAGATAAGGAACATGCCGATAAATGGATAATACTTATTGCATATCTGATGGGTCTTTCTATAGGAGTACATCTTCTTAACCTTCTTGCTCTTCCGGCTATTGTGCTTGTTTACTATTTCAGGAAGTTTACATTTTCATGGAAAGGGTTCATAATGTCAATAGCAGTATCTTTTGCTATCCTGGCACTCCTGATATGGGGCATAATCCCGGGACTTATAAAGATCTCTAGCAGGTTTGATCTCTTTTTTGTCAATACTTTAAAATTTCCTCATAACAGCGGGATGGTTGTTCATTTCATTATTCTGATCGTTCTTTTCATAATAGCGATAAGAATGTCGCTGAATTCCGAAAATAAAATCAGGAATGCTGCTATTGCAACAGCGACTCTTTTCTTAACAGGAATATGGGTAGTATCAGATTCATTTTTCATTAATATACTTGTTTTAATAGCGGTAACATCGTTTTTATTTTATGTTTCAGGGAAGAACAGGGTTGTGCTGAATACTATACTTACTTCGGTGATGGTGATACTCATAGGATACTCCTCTACTGCAATAATTGTTATAAGGGCTTCAGCTAATCCTCCGTTGAATGAGAATAATCCCAGTAATCCTTTTAGTCTGCTGTATTATCTTAACCGTGAACAGTATGGCGACAGGCCGCTTTTCTATGGGCCATATTATAATGCGCCTGTTCTTGATTATGCTGACGGGAAACCGGTTTATGCTCTTGAGGATAAGAAAAAATACATAATAACCCACAGGGAGCTTGAAAGAGTTTATGATGACAGGTTTTTTACCCTTTTTCCAAGGATGTGGAGTGATCAGAGCAACGATCATGCCGAGGTGTATAAAGCCTGGGGAGGGACAAGAGGCATTCCTTTGCAGGTTATAGATCAGTCGTCGGGTGAGAAATCGATAATAAGGAAACCAAGGTTCAGTGAAAATTTGAAATTCATGTTTTCCTACCAGTTTGGATATATGTATTTCAGGTATTTTATGTGGAATTTCTCTGGCCGGCAGAATGATACGCAGGGAACAGGCGGAGCTGTCAACGGCAACTGGATAACGGGCATTAAGTTCCTGGATGAGCCGAGGACAGGTACTTACGATTTTCCTGAAGATATCAGGAAGGACCCTTCAAGGAATAAGTATTACATGCTTCCTTTTATCCTTGGCCTTATTGGGATGTTCTTTCAGCTTAATGCTGATAGTAAAAACTGGTTCAATGTCATGTTGCTTTTCATAATGACAGGAATAGCTATTGTTTTTTATCTGAACCAATATCCAAATCAGCCAAGGGAAAGGGATTATGCTTATGCAGGATCCTTCTATTTTTATGCGATCTGGATTGGATTGGGAACACTGGCATTATTTCGCGGGATCTCTTCAGTTACAGGGGAAAAAATCGGAGCGCCGGTGGCAGGCATTGCCTGTTTTTTCGCAGTGCCTTTTATTATGGGATTGGAAAACTGGGATGATCATGACAGATCAGGTCGCTATCTTACAAGGGATGTTGCATTTAATTACCTTGAATCGTGTGCTCAGAATGCAATATTGTTTACAAACGGAGATAACGACACTTTCCCTCTCTGGTATGCCCAGGAAGTTGAAGGCAAAAGAAAGGATATCAGAGTATGCAATCTTATGCTTTTGAATACTGACTGGTATATAGAACAAATGAAACATAAAGTATACGATTCAGATCCTCTTCCCATAACACTGCCGATAAAGAAATATTATGACGGCATTAATAACCAGATTTTCATTGTTGAAAAGACAAAGGATCCGGTTGATATTAAAATAATAATCGACTGGATCTTAAGTGAAAATCCTGCTACAAAGGTTCAGTTGTCTGCAAATGAAACACTTGACATAATTCCTACAAAAACCATTCGCATACCTGTTGATGCTGCTAAAGCTATTGAATCAGGTGCTGTAAAGCCTGAAGATTCGTCAAAGATTGTACCCTATATTGACATCAGGCTTAAGGGCAACTCAATTCTGAAAAGCCAGCTTATCATACTGGATATTCTGGCTCATAATGACTGGACAAGGCCAATATATTTTGTTACAGGATATCATAATGATGCATTCGGTCTGGAGGAATATTTCCAACTTGAGGGATTAGCTTATCGGTTGGTTCCGATAAAATCGGAAAACAAGAGTTGGGTTGATTACGGACGGATAGACACCGATATTCTTTATGATAACATCATGAATAAGTTTGTCTGGGGAGGAGCCAATGATGAGAATGTTTACATTGATTATAATCATAACCGGACTTTGACAGTTGTAAGGGCAAGACTGCAATATGCAAAGCTTGCAAAGAAACTTGTCGAAGAAGGCGAAAAAATCAAAGCCCTTGAAGTTCTTGACCGTTGTATGGAGATGCTTCCTTTTGAGCAGGTAAAATATGATCCTTATGTCCCGGACCTTATCGAGGCATATTTTGCTGCAGGGAACACTGAAAAAGCAGTTAAGCTTACAAATGATTATTGTAAACGGAATTATGAGCATCTTGATTATTACCTGAAGCAGTCTCAGTATATAATCAGTTCGGTTGAATATGAAATACAATCGGCAATTCAGTATACTTCCAAAGTGTCAATAGCATGCATGACTTATGGACAGGAAGACCTTGCCGGGGAAATAGATAAAAGACTTGAAGTTTACTACAGGGATTATCTCAAAGACAGGATTCCTAATGACCAGAACTAATCTATAGGGTGATCAGCGAGCGATAGTAGATTTCTTGTGCTTGAGATATTTTTCAAGCAGAGCCATGATCTTTTCCGGGTAAACGGGTTTCAGAATATATTCGTTGCATCCTGCCAGAAAGGCTTCTTTCTTGCTCTGCTCGGAAGCATAGGCAGTGAGCATAAGAACAGGCACATCCTTTCTTTCTTTTCGGAAGATCTTGATGCATTCGATGCCATTTACAAGTGGGACCAGAAAATCCATAAGGACGAGATCTATCTGAACAATTTCGTGGGTGATGAAATCAATAAAGTCCTTCCCGTTACGAAATATTTTTACTTCAGCACCTGTATTTTTTAGCAAAGTCTCATAATATCTGATAGAAGGAATATCATCCTCAACTATAATAATCTTTTTATCAGGAAACTGCAAGTCGTTGATGTTCAGTGTCATTTTCGGGGTTGGATATTCTTTGATAAAATTACTATATGTATCTGACAGAAAGTTATGATACCCTTGTAATTATTAACATTTTTTCAACATGGTTTTAACATTTCGTATGCAGATTTACATTCCCTGGTAAAAACTTGCATATTCTTATGATAAAAATACTAAAATGAATAAACATGTTTGATTTTTTAACTGCAACAAATAGGGCTACCGTGTGACAGCATTTCAAGTTCTGAAGTAAGGTATTAACGGCATTTCCAGCTTGTTGTAACGCCTTTGTTGGATATCGGACTAGTTGCTTCTATTGCAATAAGATCAAAACCGCAATATTCTGCTTCAGAATCATAGCCATCATTAATTATATTCCCCGTGGCATCATCGGTCAGTACCTTCCTGCAGAATTTACAGTTTTCTGCTTCACAGGATGAGGCAGCCCAGCTCAGTAAGATAAATGATACGGTAAAAAGAATGATCCTCTTCATGGATTAACTTGTTTTTGCCAAATTTATAAAACTATTAATAATCAACTCCCGAAAGTTGTTTTATTATATTTTTATGCTGATTATGCATCATTTAAGAGAAATGTAAGTCTTTTGATCATGCTAACGGGATATAATAAAAAAATTGTTATGGAAGAAAGTGTTTTAAAGGACTCGAAAATGAAAAAGCACGTTACTGTTGTCGGAGCCATTCATATTGGATTTGGATTGCTTGGCCTTATCTGTGCACTTGCTGTTTTCTTTTTACTCAATTTTGCCAAGGGCTTTGTATCGGGAGAAGAAATCCCCACTATTGTTTTAGGTTTCCTTGCTGCCAGTCTTCCTTTGCTAATTGGATTTTTGTCAACACTCGGACTAGTTGGAGGCATAGGACTTATTGCCCTTAAATCATGGGCCCGCTATCTGATTATTGTAGTTGCAGCTCTCGGATGCCTGAACATACCTATTGGAACACTTAAAGGTGTTTATTCGCTGTGGGTGTTGTTACAGGATGATGCAATCAAATTATTTAATAATAATTAGAGAAACACAGCCTAAGAGCAGATCATTATATGTTTGGGAATATATTAAGGCTTACACGTAAGGCCCTTAATATTTTATCAGAAAATTTTTAAATTGTCCCAAAATCTGAATTTATGGCTGAAGACAACAAGATCATCTTTTCAATGTATCGGGTTGGAAAGATATTTCCTCCGCACCGACAGGTACTTAAAGATATTTCACTTTCTTTTTTCCTGGGAGCCAAAATAGGTATTATAGGGCTTAACGGATCAGGAAAATCAACCCTTTTGAAAATTATTGCCGGTATTGAAAAGGAATATCAGGGGGAGCTTACTTTTCTTCCGGGTTATTCTGTTGGCTATCTGCCTCAGGATCCTCTTCTTGATGAAAGCCGTACAGTAAGGGAGATCGTTGAAGAAGGTGTCAGGGAAATAATAGATATTTTAAAAGAATATGAAAAAATAAATTTAAGTTTCAGTGAGCCTGAAGTGTATGAAAATCCTGAAAAGATGCAGCAACTGATGGACAGACAGGTTGTGTTGCAGGAGAAAATTGATTATAACGATGGCTGGAATATTGAACATAAGCTTGAAAGGGCGATGGATGCTCTCCGTTGTCCTGACAGCAATGCAAAAGTGAATATTCTTTCGGGAGGGGAAAGAAGAAGAGTAGCTCTTTGCAGGCTTTTGCTACAGCAACCGGATGTCCTTTTACTTGACGAGCCGACAAACCATCTTGATGCCGAATCAGTGCAATGGCTTGAAACTACTTTAAAACAATACAAGGGCACAGTTATCTGCATAACCCATGACAGATATTTCCTTGATAATGTTGCAGGCTGGATACTGGAGCTTGACAGAGGTGAGGGGATACCATGGAAAGGGAATTATTCTTCATGGCTTGAACAAAAGGCAAGGCGACTTGAAATTGAAGAGAAGGGCAATATAAAGAGAAAGAAGATGCTCGAACGTGAACTTGAATGGGTAAGAATGTCGCCGAAAGCGCGTCATGCAAAGTCAAAAGCCAGGCTGGGTGCTTATGAAAACCTGTTAAATCAGGATGTTAAGCAGAAAGAGGAAAAACTTGAAATATTCATTCCAAACGGGCCCAGACTAGGCAATAAGGTAATAAAGGCATCTAATGTGTCTAAATCCTTTGGCGATAAGATACTATTTGAGGATCTTGATTTTGACCTTCCGCGTAACGGGATTGTAGGTGTAATAGGGCCCAACGGTGCAGGAAAGACAACTCTTTTCAGGATGATAATGAAACAGGAAGAGGCCAGCAGCGGCTCTTTTGAAATAGGGGATTCAGTTGTAATCGGATATGTCGATCAGAGCCACACAGCAATAGATCCGTTAAAAAGTGTATATGAAGTTATTTCCGGAGGCCAGGATGATATTATGGTAGGCAACAGACTTGTAAATGCACGTGCTTATGTGGCCAGATTCAATTTTACCGGGGCGGACCAGGAAAAGAAATGTGGTGTTCTTTCAGGAGGGGAAAGGAACAGGCTTCATCTTGCCCTTACTCTGAAATCCGGAGCTAATGTCCTTCTTCTAGATGAGCCGACAAATGATATCGATGTAAATACCTTACGTGCTCTGGAAGAAGGACTTGAGAACTTCGCCGGATGTGCTGTAATTATTTCACACGACAGGTGGTTCCTCGACAGGGTTACAACACATATGCTGGCTTTTGAAGGAAATTCAAAAGTTGTATGGTTTGAAGGGAACTATTCCGATTATGAGGAGAATTACAAGAAAAGGGTTGCAGATACAACCCCGGTAAGGATTAAGTATAAGAAACTGGTTTAGAAACGGTCTGGTAATCAGCAATCAATAACCGTATGTGAAATCTTTCTCCGTTGCCGGAATGCCTTCTTTCATCCAGCGGGGCATTGGTTCGCCTTTGAGGTAATGGCCGAAGAACTGCGACATGCGAATCTGGAAATCCTTTTTATTCGGCAGTTTTAATGGCCAGTGAGGTTCTCCGGTATAGTTAAGCAGCCACGATGGTTTCCCAAGTCTGCGTAGGGCAATGAAGAATTCAATTCCCTGCCACCACGGGACATGCCCATCTTTATCATTGGCCATGATAAGGATCGGTGTGCTAACCTTTTCGATAGCAAATAAGGGAGAATTTTCCCAATAGAGATGTGGAGCCTCCCATATTGTAGCTCCGATACGGCTCTGCTCACGCTCATACTGGAAAGAACGATTCAGTCCTGTCTCCCACCTTATTCCTCCATAGGCGCTGTACATGTTCACAACAGGCGCTCCTGATTCAATTGCAGCAAAAAGATCAGATCTTGTTGCTAGATATGCAACCTGGTAACCTCCCCAGCTGTGGCCCTGGGCCCCAATATGCTTTTCATCCACAAAACCTTTTTCAATTATATGCATAATGCCGGGCATGACACAATTGTACGCACTCTGACCCGGATAACCGTCAACATAATGAACATCAGGATTAAATACAAGATAGCCATTGCTGGTATAATAATGATAATCAATTGTTGACCGGTGAGGCTCAGGGATCCGATGCCTGTACATCTCATCTGAACTTTTTTCATAAAAATTGACTATCATCGGATACTTTTTTGAAGGATCAAAACCGGCCGGTTTATATAAAAGACCTTTTATCTCCTTTCCATCAAGCGAGAACCATGTTAGCAGTTCAGGACTGCTGCCCCATAGGAAATCCTTCTGTTGGGGATTGGCGTCTGTGAGTCTTTTGCTTTTGCTGAATGAAAGATCAGAAATTTCATAATCAGGAAACAGTTCAAACGTTTCTTTAGTAAATATTACTGCATCCGCATTCCGGGCTTTTACAGGGGTACCGAGACTATAATTTCCGCCTGTCAGAAATTCAGGATTTCCCGGTTTCTGAAGGTTAATCCGGTAAAATGCACTTTCTTTTGATACTTCGTTGAAAGCAGAAAGATATTGCATCTCTGAAGGATCAATATATTCGTTATCGTAATCAATGTTAATAAGCCTGTAAGTTACCCTGTTCTTTCTGCCATTCAATGTAAGATTGACCGGCTCATTCTTTGCTGAAGGGTCAAGAGACCAGATGTCATACCGGTCATATATTAAAAAGGCATTATCATCTTTCAGCCATCCGGCCACAGGATAGGGGGGAGCTATATTCGGCACATCATTAAGCTCATTGTAGCAAATGATAGTCCGCGGATTTGTAAGCTTGAATTCTTTCTCTGTTTTTATATCGTAAGAATAGAATGAGCTGTCAGTATAATTATACCAGTAAATGTATTTTCCGGCAGGAGAAGGTCTTATATTGGCTCTGATATTTGTCTTCAGCTTTTTCGGAGTACCGCTTATTATGTCAATAAGCCATATATCATATCTTACCGGACTTGATTCCCACATCTTTTCAAGCTCATACGGCAAATTTGACAGCGCAAGTACTTTTGCTGCGTCTCCTTTATCAATAAGTTGAACAAGGGGCATATCTGTATTACCCAGTTGAACAGTACGCTTCAGGTCATTGTGATATACGGCAAGATATGCTCTTTTAAGATCCCTTTCTTTATCAATTACCTGGACTGTGTGTAATTTGCCTTCTGCATAATGCCAGATATCAACATTAGGTTTTTCTTCATCAAGCATAGTTGTGTCCTTCAATTTAAATTCAGGAGATGTGCCAAAGAAAAGCCTTCTGCTTTTTTCTCCGAATGTAAGAGGATGGTTTTCATTTATTATCCAGTCTGCAGGGATTCCTGGATTTCCTTTTTCAGCAACTATTGTTGCTTTTCCACTGCCATTCCAGTAGCAGAGCGACCAGTTATTGCCGGTTTTGTCTTTTTTATTATCTGAAGAAATGAGAAATGCCGCCTGGTCAGCTTTTTTGGATAATGACAATTGTTTGTAATTTACGTCTTTAATGAATAGCTCATTCCGGGTTTTCTTTTCAAGATTTATCATTATCACCCCGGCTGAAAGGTTTTTGTCGTCTCCTGTTGTTGAGCACAGCAGGACAGGTGCTTCCTGTGCCAGGATATATCCAGTGACAAATTTTATTGTATCGGTTGTTCCTTCTGACAAATTCCGGATACAGAGATGATATCCGTTTTCTTCAGATTCTTTCTTTACAGTCTTATCTTTTTCTTTTGTAGTTATCGCCGGTTCACATTGCCAGACGATCCAGCCAGACCATTTTGCAGGGAGCCTGAAAGATTTTAATCTCATTATCGTGTCGGTTGTCATCTTCTGGATATCATATATGCCAAGCATGTTCAGGGGCATATTTTCCCTTTTTGTTTTTTTAAGCTTCAGTTCTCTTGTTTCCTCAAGGGTTGGTTTTATTGTAAATGTCAGGAATTTAGAATCAGCTGTGAATGCAATTCCTGAGGAGGATTTGAAAAAAGTCTTTTTATCCTTTTTGATTTCATACAATTCAATTGACGGATCTCCTTCCCAAGGTTCAATTACAAACCCGGCAAGTTCACCATTATTTGAAATTATTTTTTCGGTGATCCGGTTCCATTTTGCCAGGTCATTAATAGTTAACGGCCTTTGCAGTTGGGAAAATGCAGGTAGGAGAAAAACTGCCAGAAGCAACAATAATATGATTCTTTTCATAAGTATGATATCATCGGTTAATTTCTAAATTAACGTGAGTTCGATATAAAGTTAAAAAGATAAAACCATTGATTCATCTATT
>DAONXX010000063.1:0-1543 GCA_035414025.1 Bacteroidales bacterium
AAATTGTTAATAATCAATTATTTATAGTATAAATTATATCGAACTCACGTTAATTTACTAATGCTTATAAAACTTCCGGGTAAACCAGGTCCATTAAATACTCCCCCCTTCCCCTGGCTCAGATCACTCTTTTACAAAAATAAGTTTTCTTTCCAATGATTTATCTTTAATTAACATATTGTTCTCCAATTTGGAAGTAAAGTACACTACAATAATTGATCAGCTAAAATATAAAATAATAATCACCATTATTATTCCGGTTTAAACGATTAAAACAAAAAACTGTATTTAAATATACAAAATGATATATCTAGGGTAAGCCAATCCTGCCTACGCGTGAATCAAGCGTTTATTCAAGCTCTCTATTTGGCCGGGAAGACTTAAAAATGAGTTTTTCTCTATTTAAATTGTTTCTTTTTCATAAATTAGGTAACTGAAGTGGTTGGTATTTTTCTTTCGTGGGGAAGAACACTGTTCATCGCAAACAAAATGACAAAAGACAAAGGTTTAAAATAAGGAATCAAAATATTTTCTTAACACTAAGAACAGGACTGATTTTAAATCATAAGTAGTATATCTTTGAAAAATAATCAACAGAAGGCGCAAACACATGAAAAAGATGCTGAACAGCAAAGCCTTTACACTGATGGAATCAGGGCCGGTTGTTCTCATCACGACAAATGACGGAAAGAAAAGCAATATAATGACGATTTCATGGACTATGTTCATGGACTTTTCACCGATGCTTACCATCACAACGGGATCCAAGCTTCCGGCCGGTCTGTAAAACCCCTATTTAATAATCATAAGAAATAAATTATAAAATACAGTAAAACTTCACTATGAACATCGAACGAAAAACATTCTTATCAGCGATAATTTCTGTAATTCTGGCAATATCCGGATTACAGGGATACGCTACTATATCAGGCGATAAAACTGATAGCAAGCCTCAAAGTGATAATAAGCGAAATATCGCTCCCTTCTTCACTCCGGCCACTAAGGCAAAAATGACACCGGATGCAGATGGATTCATTACACGATGGTTACTACTTGAACCAATCAGCAAACCAAACCCCAGAAATAATGTTTTTACAGACAGCTATGTAAGGACAGCCTTCACAACCGAGTATTTCCCAAATCAGTTTACCGGCATTCCCAAAGACGGTGAAAAGGTAAAAGTCGGAGAACAGGAACTGACATGGCACGCATTGGAGAGCACAAAATTCAACGTGAAACTATTTCGTTTCGCCTCCGGATTGGGTCTGGAGCCTTACGGTGTTCTGTTCTGGGTAGTAACTGTAGTCAACAGTCCCGAGGAAATGAAAAATGTAAGAATGTCAGTAGGGTCGAATTCAGGCTCTATGTGGTGGCTTAACGGGAAAGAAGTAGCGATGCTTTCCGAAGACATACACATGGTAATGGATGATTTTGTCTCAGCTCGTCTCACACTTAACAAAGGGAAGAACATATTACGGGGAGCCGTGATCAATGGTCCCGGGATGAGTGATTTCTGTATTCGCTTCCTGAATGAAAAAGGAGA
>DAONXX010000063.1:1643-11817 GCA_035414025.1 Bacteroidales bacterium
TCAATGGTCCCGGGATGAGTGATTTCTGTATTCGCTTCCTGAATGAAAAAGGAGAGCCGGTAAGAAATCTCACTATTACTTGTGAATAAAATTAGTTAGTCGTCTATTTAAGATCGCAACATTTAAAAATCAGAGTTATCATGAACAGATTTAAAATAATAAGCGCAGCAGCTCTTTTATCATTCTTTTTAACAGAAACAATAACAGCACAAATCGGGAAACCTTTTATACATGATCCATCAACAATCATGGAATGTGAAGGGAAGTATTACACCTTTGGCACTGGTGGAGGCGGATTAATTTCAGAAGATGGCTGGACATGGAACAGCGGTGCAGTAAGGCCTGGCGGAGGAGCTGCCCCGGACGCAATAAAAATCGGCGACCGCTACCTTGTAGTCTATGGAGCCACCGGTGGCGGTTTTGGACACGGACGTAAAGGAAGAATACTTACAATGTGGAATAAGACTCTTGACCCGAATTCTCCCGATTTTGAATATTCAGAAGCTATAGAAGTTGCTGCTACTGAAAGCGATATAGAGGATTGTGATGCAATAGATCCCGGCATCTTTATGGATCCGAATGATGGACGATTATGGTTAACATACGGAACCTATTTTGGGTTCATTCGCCTTATAGAACTTGATCCCAAAACAGGGAAACGCATAGAAGGGAATAAAGCAATAGATGTAGCAAGTGCTTGTGAAGCTTCAACAATAATATATCATGATGGATGGTACTATCTTTCCGGTACGCACGGAACCTGTTGTGATGGTGCAAATTCAAGATATAATATTGTTGTCGGTCGTTCCAGGAAAGTAACCGGCCCTTATCTTGATAATCTTGGAAGAGATATGATAGCAGGTGGTGGCAAATTAGTAGCTGCATCCGGCGGAAGAGTCATAGGACCTGGGCACTTTGGTTTCTTAGACCTTGGAGATGGTGTTCAAAAGATGTCCTGCCATTACGAAGCTGATTTAGACCAAAGCGGACGTAGTGTATTAGGCATCCGTCCATTACTATGGAAAAACGGATGGCCCTTTGCAGGAGAAATTTTTAAAGAAGGAACATATGAAATTGAATCAGAGAGAAGAGGATATGCCTTGGAATTAGTAGTAGATTTTGTAAGAATGGAACGCGCACCAGGATCTGGACGCAATGCAACTGAACCGATAAAACCCGTTCCCGGACAACAATTAGCTGATGTAATTAATACCTGGCCAACCGGAAACATTGGTGTAAGAAATGGAGAATACCTTACCCGCCCACATCAGAGATGGACAATAACGGCAGTCCCTGATGCTGGAGGATATCCCGGAGGACCATATTATAAAATAGTTATAGCAGGAACAGACAGGGCCCTGGCAGCAACAGCAGAAGCTGAAGTAATAACTGTCCCGGCATTCACCGGAGCGCCTGAACAATTATGGCGGATCGATCAATTGACTGATGGAACTTATAGAATAATGCCAAAGGCTGTTCCGGGTTCAGAGGAGAAATTGGCACTTGTATCTTTAGGAGACAGAACACCGACACTTGCAAAGTTTGATATGAATAGTGACAGCTCCAAATGGAATTTTAAGGATCAATAGATAAATTCTTTGACATAAATGGCTTATTTGCTGATAAACCTGACTATAAGGCGGCTCTCGTACAGATAGCTGAAGCAACCGTCGCCGGTTACTTTTTAGGCAGGGATCTGCAAAGGCGGGGTTACGATATCAGCCCGGCTGTGTCACCGCTCATATGTGCTATGATTTTACATTTACGTCAGGCTCATTTCTGATAAATCCTGAAAATAATTTCCTTGGCGTAAATCTGAAATTCAAATTATAAACCCAATTAACTAATACTCTTCATAATTGTTTAATAATGCCCCGAAGATTAATATTGATCCATCCAGGTCAGGCATGGCATAACTGCCGGTATTTCTCCTCAAAATCTCATTACCGGAAATATAGAAATAATAAGACAGCCTGTGAAATTGAGAAAAACAAGTTTAAATTAATGTAACTTTAGCCCGTATGTCCATTGAAAAATGATTTTAAGCAACCAGAAGAGACTTTAGAATAATCATGAAACATTTCAAAATATATATTATACTTTCTGTTATTGGCATTGTAGCAATTCTGCTTATATTAAATAAATTCTTTCTATACGGGATACTACTGATAGGATTTGCTGTTTTTATTTATTGGATCTGGCTGATCTATATAAAAGGTAAGGATACAAAAATTGTTGAACTAAAAAGTAGCCTCGAAGAAAAAAGCAAAAAACTTAATGCCTTAGAGATTGAAAATGATGAGCTAAGAAACAGAAAACTCAATATTTCTGAAATAAAGAATATTCTGGATCTAGGTCTTATGGAAGTCAAAACAAATTTCACAAGAACCTGGAATGAGAAATTCAATCACAATGGAAAATTTGTTCACTTCATAGGAGCACTGCAAATCGATGTTACTGCAAAATACGGCATTGATCTGAAAGATATGAAGATAAAATTCAATCAGGAAAAAAATGAAATCATCGTGGCAAACGTCAATCCTAAATTTTTATCATTCAGTGATCTTGATTATAAGTGGAAAATTGCTGAGATCCTGGAATATAAAGAACCATTTTTTGGAAGTAATCACTGGAGAAAATCCGATTCTCTTCAGGGATTGATGAAAAAAATAATTGAAGATTACAGGCAAAAAACTCATCAGGAGGTAAAAAACGGTCCCGAAGAGATCGAATGGGTTATCAATCCGTTAAAAAAGCAAATAAAAGGTGCTTTGGAACTAATGCTGGGTTCGCATAACAGGACAATAAAAATTGTAGATACTTATGATGATTCCTTCAAAGCCTTAAGCGAATATAATGAGAATGAAGATCTGTAACTGAAAGGGTCTGAAGTGGAAAGGATAATATATAGCTGAGGTCGATATGATATCGACCTCAGCTAATTAAATATATTCTTGCCGGTCTGTCTTGCCGGAAAATTTTCACATAAAATAAAAACTCTTTAATACTTATGTTCTGATAAAACAGAATTTATTTATATGAGCTTGCTTCAATAACGGCATTGAATGCCGGCTTGGGATTCAACTCACCATCAAATAACAGTGGATCCTGTCCCCTGCGCCACGACCTTGTATCGCTAAGACCCCAGAAAGTTACGCGGTCGATGACATCTGCGTGACGCATTAGAATTTCGAATAATTTTCTGTACACCTCAGCCTGCTTTTGATAGTTCTCTGCCGGGATAGTCCTGTCGCCCTGACGTACTCCAGTTGCACCACTATTACTACCAGTCGCTGTAACGTCCAGTTCTGTAATAGATACTTTTAAGCCCAGGGAAGCATAATTTTCGATAGCTTTTTCAACGTCATCCAGGTTAGTGTCCAGATGCCAATGTCCCTGGATTCCCACACCAGTGATCGGAGCACCTTCTGCAATCAGACGCTTGAGAAGTAACATGGAACTGGCATGTTTCCCGGTGTTTTTAACAGCGCCTTGCTCGATGTTGTAGTCGTTGTAGTATAGTTCAGCATCAGGATCGGCTTCATGTGCCCATTTAAAAGCCAGTGTAATAACATCGGGTCCGACGATCTGATACCAGCTGTAGTTGCGAAGATTTTCAGTCTTACCGTCACCTCCGTCAGCAATCGATTCATTAAATACATCCCATCCAATTATTTTTCCTTTGTATCGTCCAACCACAGTCATGATATGACTCTTAAGACGTTCCAGGATAACTTCCCGGCTTGCCAGGGGGCCTGTGATACCCCGACCAGCACCGGGACGCGGAGCATCAGCTGCTGGTCGGGGAGTTGCAGCCTGGGTTGCTGCTTCTGCGGCTGCCGCATTCTTATCCTGAAAGAACCATTGAGGCGACTGTGAATGCCAGCCTAAGGTATGTCCCCAAACCTTCAAACCATTCTTCTGACACCAGTCAACCAATGCATCGGTGGTTGTAAAGTCATACTTATCCTCCGAAGGATGAATCGGTTGTGGTTTCATGCAGTTTTCCGGGGTGATGATGTCGTAATGCATTTTAATATTTGCAGCTTCAGCATCAGAAATCATTGTCAGATCATTTGCAGCCCCTATAAGGAATTTATTTGCGTATGCTTCCTTTAAGGCCCTTGGAGTATTGCCCTGACCATGTGTAGATATAGCTATTACCACAATCAGGAAAAAGCTGATAATCAATTTTTTGTTGATCATAATCTATTTTTTTCAGGTTGTTTTATAAATGCTTTTGAGTTTAAATTTACAGATTTTAATCTTATAAATAGTGCCATTTAAGGCTAATACATGAAAAAAACACCAACTATTTGATTATTAAATGGCTCATAGAATAGTAAAGCTATTATTAAAAGAGATCATACTATCATTTACCCGGATCGTTAAGATACTTATTCCGGAGATTATTGCTCAGGAATTCAAAAGCTACTTTCAGCACAATAGGGAATATCGCTGTCATATTGGCCAGGACTGCGGGAGCTGTTCCAATTATATTTACCAGCTATTTTCTTCCGGCAGGATTTGATAAAGATCAGATGATCTGAAATATTGTTTTTCATTTCACTTAGCCCGGTGAAAGTATTCAGACTGAAGCCGGTGATATCCTGAATGTCTTATCGAAAAACGCTGATTCTCTTAAATAAAAATGTATATTTGTTTTAATATAAAACCGGAACATCCTTAAAAACACAAAAGATCCAAAATGTCTCAGACAGATGCATTTACTGATCGAATATTTTCAGGCAATCCTGCAGTTGTCTGTGTAATGGATAAGTGGCTGAGCGACGATCTGAAGCAATCAATAGCGTTTGAAAACAAGCAACTGAAACAGCATTCGTCACACCTGATGACAGGAATTTTAAAATCAGGTGTTTCACTCCTGCCGTGGAAGTTGATCCTTGCAGCTATGTCACACTTGCTTCAGCATTTGTACTCTTCAATGTGCCTGATTACCCTGAAAAGATAATCGGATTTCAATCACTGAGAAGCGGAATGTTATTTATTGAAAAGTGATAAGATGATTTTCCTACTGATAAGAAAGTAAGGAAAAAATACTGTTGAAGAAACATTGGTCTGAACAAAATAATTTAATCATGAAAAAAAAATTCACATCAAAAAAACTCTTCATCTTATTTGCAGGAATCTGCTTGACCAGTTTGTGTTTTTCTCAGGACAATTACCTCCCAGGATTCGTAATCAGGAACAACGGTGATACGTTGAAAGGATTTATTGATTACAGGAATTGGAGAGTAAACCCAAAAGAAATTAACTTTAAGTCAACAATTGATTCCAATCCGACATCATTTATTCCGATAAATATTAAAGAATTTTCTGTTAAGGATGAAGTTTATTCAAGCGGTATTGTTGAAGTTGAAATCTCTCCTGTTGAAGAAAGCCGGCTTGATTATGATCCTAATCAGAAAATAAGAACCGATACAATATTCCTGCAGACTTTATTCAGAGGAAATAAATGTCTTTATTATTATATGAATAGTAATGGCAGAGAAAATTTCTATATAAGTAATAAAAACAGCGAGCCGGAATTATTAATTTACAAAAAATATTTAGTAAAACAAGGAACGACCAGTCTGGTCCGTACAAGGAACGACTATATTGGTCAGCTAAAGTTTTTCTTTTCTGATAATCCGAAAATTCAGTCTAAAATTGAAAATACCTCATACTCTAAAAAGGATATGATCAGGTTATTTCAAGAATATTATAAAAATACCTCATCTGAAATTGGATTTAAAAGAGAAGCTGAAAAAGTTCATTTAGAAATTGGAACAATGGCCGGTTTGTCGATGACAAAATTGAAATTCAATAGTTCAGATCCGGCTTTTGATTATCTGGAAAATACAGATTTTAAATTATCAACTAACTTCACAGGGGGTTTATTTTTTGATTTAATAATACCAAGAAATCGGGGAAAATTCTCAATTAACAACGAATTGTTATTTTCCATGTATAAAACTTCCGGCCAATATGAATATTTAGATATTAATGATACCCATAAAAAACTAACATCTGAGTTTAATTATTCATATTTAAAAATTAACAACTTACTTAGATATAGATTCCTTTTTAAAAATATTTCTGTTTTTCTTAATGGGGGGATTTCTAGCGGAATCCGTATAGGCGAAAAAATGCATGTAAAAAAGGAATTCACAACCTCATGGTCCGGAACTACTGTATATGAGGGTTCGCCTTTTATTCAGACTGAAAAATTTGAACTGGGCTTTATAGCGGGAGCCGGGGTGAAATTTAAAAATATATCCTTAGAAGCCCGAATGGAGAAGGGTGACGGGATGATTAATGTTCCTAGTATAAATGCCTGGGCAACAAGATATAACCTGTTTGTCAGCTATCGTTTTAAATAAATGAGAACCTGACTATTAAGATAAATCCCCGAATTAACTTATGACCTTTTTTAATCCTGATGTTTTATAATACCTTAAAATTAATTTTCTTAAAAGATTGATTTTTGCTTTTTTTAAACTGAAATACGTCATATGATGAAAAAATTCCTTCCTTTCTGTTTTGTTATATTTTTAACAACCCCGATGTTATCACAGCAAAACTCGGTAAAAAGTCCTGATGGCAGGCTCATCCTTAATGTAGCCGTCAAAAACGGTATGCCTTATTACACCATTGATTACAATGGCATTACAATGCTTGAAGATTCTCCTCTCGGATTAATTACAAGTGTCGGGGATTTCAGCAAGGCTCTTCAGATATCTTCTGTAAAAGAAGGGAAAATTGATGAAGAGTATACCCTTGACCGCTTTAAAAGATCATCTGTCCGTTACCAGGCGAACGAACTTACTGTTGCTCTTACAAACAAAGAAAATCAGCAAATAAATGTTGTTTTTCGTGTAAGCAATAACGATGTAGCTTTTCGTTACTCTTTACCTCAATATGGTGAAAGGATAATCTGTATAATTGAAAAAGAGCTTAGCGGTTTTAATTTTCCTCAGAAGACTACAACTTTCCTTACACCTCAGGCCACACCGGGAATTGGATGGAAAAATTCAAAACCCAGCTACGAAGAAGAATATGTTGCAGACGAACCGATAGGAACGCCTTCAAAATACGGCCTCGGTTACACCTTCCCCTGTCTTTTCCATATCGGCAGTGATGGCTGGGTTCTTGTTTCTGAGACAGGTGTTGGCAGTAATTATTGCGGATCCCGTCTGAGTGAAGGAAGCGCTGATGGTATCTATACCATCACTTATCCTGATCCACGGGAGAACAACGGTTTTGGCAATTCTTCCCCCGGTCTTTCATTACCGGGATCAACTCCATGGCGTACCCTGACAATAGCTAACACCCTGAAACCAATAGTTGAAACAACTATTACAAACGATCTTGTTGAACCTCTGTATGAAGCTTCTCAGAAATACAATTACGGACGTTCCACATGGAGCTGGATACTGTGGCAGGACAGAAGCATGAACTGGGATGACCAGGTAACATTTATAAATCTTGCTTCCGATCTGGGTTATGAGTTCATTCTTATTGATGCTCTATGGGATACTGAAATAGGATATGAACGAATGCCTGCTTTAATTGATTATGCTCACTCCAAAAATGTTGATGTTTTCATATGGTATAACTCCAACGGATACTGGAACGATGCTCCCCAGGGTCCGCGGAACAGGATGAACAATGCAATTGTCAGAAAAAAAGAAATGAAATGGCTGAAAAGCCTTGGAGTAAAAGGATTGAAAGTGGATTTCTTCGGAGGAGATAAACAAGAGACTATGAAGCTATATGAAGACATTCTTAGTGATGCAAATGATCACGGATTGATGATAATCTTCCATGGAGCCACAATACCAAGGGGTTGGGAACGAATGTATCCGAATTATGTCGGCAGTGAAGCAGTTCTGGCTTCTGAAAACCTTGTTTTCGGACAAAGAGCCAACGACATGGAAGCATTTAACGCCTCTTTGCACCCTTTCATCAGAAATGCTATCGGCTGCATGGAATTTGGACCCGTCCTGCTGAATAAAAGACATAGCCGAACCAATGACAGGGGAACAACCCGGAAAACCTCAGATATTTTCCAGCTCGCTACTTCTGTTCTGTTCCAGAACCCGGTTCAGATATTTGCTTTAACTCCGAATAACCTCACTGATGTCCCTTCCTTTGAAATTGACTTTATGAAAAATGTCCCCACTACCTGGGACGAGACTGTATTCATCGACGGCTATCCGGGCAAATACGTTATCCTTGCAAGAAGGAATAAGGATAAGTGGTATATAGTAGGCGTAAATGCACAAAGTAATGCACTCGAATTAAAGGTTCAGCTTCCTATGCTGGCAGGAAAAGAGGTAACACGATATTACGACGACAGCAATTTAAAACCATTTACAGGAAAAATCAAAGTCGGCAAAAACGGTGAAGTGCCGGTAACAATACAACCTAACGGCGGGTTGATTTTAACTGACTTCTAAACAATGTGAATTCAAATATTTTTCAAATAATTAGTTTATGAAAGCAAAATGTTCCTTCCATGATTTATCGCTTGTATTGCTCATAGCGATTTTATTTTCGTTCGGATGCTCACGTTCAGCTGAAGCTCCCCTGGTATACGAGGATGGCTTACAAAGAAGCACTCCTGAAGAACAGGGTGTCCCTTCCGAAACTATTGCCAGCTTCTTCAGAGCTGTTGAAGAAAAAGGCTACGATGTTCACGGCCTGATGATGATACGCCACGGAAAGGTAATAGTTGAGCACTGGTGGGCACCCTACGCGCCGGAGTATCATCATGCAATGTATTCGGCAACAAAAACTTTTACAGCAGTTGCTGTCGGGTTTGCTGTGCAGGAGGGCTTACTGGATATCGAAGATAAGGTCACTTCGTTTTTCCCCGAACTTCTACCCGAAACAATTTCACCCCAACTGGCTGATCTGACTGTAAAACATCTGCTTACAATGTCGGTTGGACATGCCTCAACACGATATGCCGGATCCGGATTAAGCCAGGTAAAATCTTTCCTTGCCGGGGAATTTGCTCATGATCCGGGAACATCTTTTGCATATAACATCACTGCATCGCATATGCTGTCTCATATCATATCCAAGGTCTCCGGTATTACAATACATGAATACCTTAAACCGAGATTACTTGATCCGCTTGGTATTAAGGACGTTATATGGGAAATGGATAACGATGGCTATAACATGGGTAACGGCGGTTCACATATGAAAACCTCCGACATGGCTAAAATGGGCCTGTTCCTTCTTAACAAAGGGAAATGGGACGGAAAGCAGCTTCTTGATCCGGCCTGGATTGAAGCAGCTACTACACCACATATTTTTCAGCATCCCGAATGGACCCAAGAACAGTTAGAAAACGCAAAGGATGATGGTGCCCAGGGATATGGCTATCAGATCTGGATGGGACGCAAAAACTCCTACAGGGCTATAGGCGGTCAGAACCAGCTTATAATGGTGATCCCCGAATACGATTTCATACTTGTATGCCATAGCAGCATTGGGGATGAAGCCGGTTTCAACAGCCTGATCTACGACATGCTGCCTTCAATGAGCGACAAGAAACTGCAGGCTGATAAATCATTTGATCTGAAAGCTGAAATTTCGGGATATGAGATAAAACGTCCCTTCACAGGAGTAAGCACATCAAAAGTTACAACAAGTACCAGAAGATATCAGATGAATGATAATCAATCAGGTATCCGGAATCTTCTTTTCCGTTTTGATGCTTCCGGCAACTGCTATCTTACCTTTGTCACAGCCGGTGCAATTCATAACATACCATTCGGGCTGGATACATGGCTGCATGGAATGACTGACCGAACACTATCAGTTGCCCGTACTGTTTACCCAAATGCAATGGGGGTTACTCCAGTCCAGACAGCGGGTATCTGCACCTGGACAGCAGAGAATCAGCTTTCGGCTTACTATTTATCAATGTTCAACCCGGGATCAGATGAGACATTCAGGTTTACATTTGATGGTGATGATCTGAAGATGGAGATCATTGTTCCTGCCCCTCGCAGAATGGGTCCTCCTGATATGCAACAGCCTGAACCGGGTAATATTGTCTTGTCAGGAACAAGAATCAGGGACTAGGATATAAACAGATATGTAATCTGACAACACTATGATCTGTATTTACATAGTCTGCCAGTAGTACAACAAC
>DAONXX010000064.1:0-11644 GCA_035414025.1 Bacteroidales bacterium
TTCAGTTAAAGAAAGTATGATTCTTCCATTCTCGTAATCAGTGGAGTTTATGCAATACAATCCGAACCCACTTGGAGATACACCAAGATATTCTTCACCTAAGTCAGGGATGCCAGTGGAATTTTCTCTTCTTAGGAAAACTTTAAGGTGCTGATATGCGTCTGGGTATTTTTCCATGTCCTGTACAAGCTCATTAATGCTTGCAAGGTTTGATAATTCGTTTGATTCTGTCTTCATAGTCAATTTATAACTAATTGTATATATGGCACTACCACCGTAACCGCCCCCTATAGAACCGCCCACCTGTTGGCTGCTTGGGGGACTGTGGGTGCTACCTGTGTATTATAAATACCTTTGAGATTAAAATCCGGACAGGATTCAGGGCATGAAGAAAATGACAGGAGAAAAATATTTGGAAAAAATTTTATAAAAATTTGAAATTCAAGTATATAAAATCAAGTAATTACTTGAAGAAATTTTGGAATATCGTAAATAGATTAAAAAAAATAACTTACAGAATGTTCAAAAAATGTTCAAAATTCTGTAAGTTATTTATAACCAGTATACTTTGTAGCCCCACCAGGAATCGAACCTGGATTTAAGGTTTAGGAAACCTCCGTTCTATCCATTGAACTATAGGACCATTCAGCTCGCAAAAATATATCTTTTTTTTCTCATTCCCAACCTGATCATCTTTTCCCGGAATCAGTAATGCGAAAGTAATACCCTTTCGAAATCGCCCCCCCAAAGCTGTAACGCCATACCGCCGTAACCTCCAAACAGCGTGGCACCTTAGCACCATATCTTACATCCCCCAAACCCCCTTCAAAGGGGGAATTTGCCCGCTGAGCCGCTGCACCGTCCTACCCTTGCACCGTCGTACCGTTGCACCGTCGTACCGTTGCGCCTTTGTACCGTTGCACCGTTCATCATTTTGATTCCTCACTTTAGTTTCATACTTTCACTCTTTCAAATGATCAGACATGAACTGGATTGATATAGTTATACTTGCTATCCTTGGAATTGCTGTTGTCCGAGGTTTTATTGATGGATTTGTAAAAGAAGTCGCAGCTTTGGCAGCTCTTGTGCTCGGGATATGGGGCGCAATAAAATTCTCCGCTTTCACTGCAGGAAAACTTTATGAATGGTTCGATATGAGCGGTCATTACGTCGGGATAATCGCCTTCCTGATCACTTTCGGAGTGATAGTTATCGTCATTCATTTTGTTGGCATACTGGCCGATAAGGTTATCGATTCGGTATCTCTCGGCTTTCTTAACAAGATACTTGGAATGTTGTTTGGTCTTATCAAGAACATACTGATCCTGAGTGTTGTATTTTGCATGCTGAACGCCATCGATGCCCGGAGGCCATTTATAAATAAGGAGAAAATCGGGAAATCAAAACTATATAATCCGATATCGGATATCGTCCCTGCTATATTCCCAGTGCTTGGCGAAGGCAATTTTAACCAGAGCTTTGACAGACTGAAAAAAAAGCATAAACCTGAAGAAAAACCTTCCGAGATCATAATTTGATCGTGTTTACTATATTTGCATTTCTCAAAACTTACTGTTTATGAATTTTGTAGATGAACTCAGGTGGAGAGGCATGGTGCATGACATCATGCCGGGAACTGAGGAGATGCTGGAAAAAGAGATGACTGCAGGATATATCGGATTTGATCCGACTGCCGACTCCCTGCATATCGGTCATATGGTTCAGGTTATGTTACTTGTACATTTTCAGAGGGCAGGTCATATTCCTGTGGCGCTTGTTGGAGGCGCAACAGGAATGATCGGAGATCCCTCCGGAAGGTCTGAAGAAAGAAATCTTCTCGATGAGTCAACACTGCGCAGGAACCAGGAAGGAATTAAGAAACAGCTTTCAAAATTCCTCGATTTTGGATCGGGTAAAAAGAACAGGGCTGTTATGGTTAACAATTATGACTGGATGAAAGAATTCTCATTCCTGGAATTCATCCGTCAGATCGGCAAACATATAACAGTCAACTATATGATGTCAAAAGATTCCGTCAAGAAAAGACTGGGATCAGATTCACGCGAAGGAATGTCATTCACGGAATTCTCTTACCAGCTTGTACAGGGATATGACTTCCTTCATCTGTATAATGAAATAGGATGCAAATTACAGATGGGAGGATCAGATCAGTGGGGCAATATTGTTACCGGAACCGAACTTATCAGGCGTAAGACAGGCGGGGAAGCTTTCGCTCTTACATGTCCGCTTATTACAAAATCTGATGGCACCAAGTTCGGGAAAACTGAATCGGGCAATGTATGGCTGGATCCTGAAAAAACATCACCATATAAATTTTACCAGTTCTGGCTGAATGTTTCAGATGAGGATGCTGCGAGATATATTAAAATATTTATTCTCATCGGGCGCGATGAGATCGAAAAACTGATTACAGAACATAATAATTCACCTCACGAGAGAATTCTTCAGAAAAGACTTGCCGAGGAAGTAACTGTAATGGTTCACTCACGTGATGATTACCAGTTAGCAGTTGAAGCGTCGCAAATACTTTTCGGGAAAGGGACAACAGCAACCCTGAGGAAAATGAATGAATCGACATTCCTTTCTGTCTTTGAGGGTGTCCCGGCATTTGATATTAGCAGGAATTTACTTGTCAATGGTGTATCGTTCACAGCTCTCTGTGCCGAACATACTCAGGTTTTCAGTTCAAAAGGAGAGCTCAGAAGAATGGTACAGGGTGGAGCTGTTAGCCTTAACAAGGAGAAAATAAATGATCCGGATACCGTGATAGTACAGAACCAGTTATTGAATGATAAATATCTCCTGATCCAGAGAGGGAAGAAAAATTACTATCTTATAAGGACTGTCTGATTTTTATCTGAGGTCAGCTGCAATTATTGACACATCATCAAACAGATATGGATTTGTGTCAGGTATTCCGAGGTATCTGAACATTTTTTCAAGATTTTTTTCAACGGGATCATTATTGGAAATATGACGGATTATCTCCTTTGTTCCTATATCCATACCATCTTCACCTTTTAATTCAGAAAGCCCATCAGTATAACATATAAGTTTTGAATAACCTTTTATCCGGATCTCTGTTTTGTAGGCAACCGGTATTTCATCAAGCATGCCAAGTCCGACACACGTTGAATTAAGGTATACAACCTCGTTTGATTCAGTATAGTATAAAACGGGAGCATTATGTGCGGCATTGATATATTCAAATGTTTTCTCCCTGTGATCGTATCTTGCAATAAAAAAGGTTATAAAACTTTCTCCGGCAGCATTTGAATTAACAATTGAATTAAGCTTATGTATAAGTGTCTCAAGATGAATATCAGCTGTAAGAAGAGCTCTTAGGCTGGCCTGGAAATTTGACATCAGCAGAGCAGCGGACATTCCTTTTCCCGACACATCAGCTATGCATAAGCCGGTTTTTGTATCAGACAGCTTTATACAATCATAATAATCTCCACCCACTTCATAATGAGGATAATAGAATCCGGTAACAATAATCTGATGATTACGGGGCATGTGACTGTTGTCAGGGATAAGCATTTTCTGCATTCTTGCAGCCAGTTCAAGTTCTTTTTTCAGAGCTTCCTGTCGCAGACTCTCCTTGTGTAGCCTGATATTCTCAATTGCAACAATAATAATGGTTGAAATAGTCTGAATGAATGTAAGATGTTTAAGAACCGGGCTCATGCCTTCTCCTTCTTCTTCAATATCGCCTATAAAGATGAATGCAAGGTGAACATTATTATTGAATACTGGTAAGATAATATCTACGCCCTCAAATTCCATTTCTGCTGATACGTATGTGATATCATCATAATCAAGCAGTTTTGATTCAACATCAATTGTTTCCAGATGTTTCGGGAAACCCTCGTTCATAAGGCACTCCCAGGTGTTGGAGCGTTTAAGGATCAGGATCTTGCCTATACCAAGGCTATCCCTTAGTATGGATTCATATTTCGAAAGAAGTTCTTCCGTAGGAAGATTGGCATTGATCGATGTAGCAATATCAAGAAGCGAATCCAGCTTGAATTTGGAAATTTTAAATCTGTTGGATAAATGCCTTTTATTTTTCATTTACAGTGTCAGCTTTTGACCCTTTCAATGTATATCTTTTCGCGGGTATCAATTTTAATTTTATCTCCGGTATTTATAAAAAGAGGAACCATTATAGTACTACCATTTTCCATTTCTGCCTGTTTGGAGGCATTTGTAGCAGTATCCCCCCTGAGGCCTTTCTCGGTATAAACAACTTCCATTATAATAAATTGGGGTAGCTCAACTGAAAGAATGTTCTCTGTATCGGCATGAACTACAACCTCAACATTTTGACCTTCCATAAGGAATTCGGGATTATCAATAACAAATTCCTCAACATGTATCTGTTCATAAGTCTCGAGATGCATGAAATGGTAACTGACATCATCTTTATACAGATACTGATAGGGACGTCTTTCAACTCTGGCAACATTCACTTTTGTTCCTGATGGAAAAGTGTTATCAAGCACCTTTCCGGTTTTTATGCTCTTCAATTTTGTTCTCACGAAAGCGGGTCCTTTGCCCGGTTTCACATGTTGGAATTGTACAATTGTATACAGATCATTGTTGAATTCTATTACAAGTCCATTCCTGAAATCCGCAGTGGTAGCCATAAATATTAAATAATTATACTATTTTTTCTTAATATCAAGCGGGTAAACAAGACCTTCGTAATTTACCAGCTCAACCATAAATGCACCCACAAAGATATTAAAACGAATTTTAACAGGAATAAAATTTTTATCAGCAGAAAACCAGATTGTAATATCTTCCTTAGTTTTGAACAGTCTTCCCACCTCTGTTGCCGGGTTGAATTTGTAGGCTTTTAATTTTCCAGCCTTCGTCTTAATTTCTTCGCTTCCAATATATTTCAGTGATATCGGGTAGAGTTCATCAGTGAACCATGTTGTTATTGTAATTATATCACCGACTTGTATTGTATCGATACCTGGAAGGATACGGTTACGGAACCAGTAAAAGCATGAAAGGATGTCGTGAATCCCTTTTTCAGCAATATGGATCCCCGTCAGATCACTTGTCAGTATAGTTGAATCCTGTCGTGTATTATGGTCAAAGGTCACAACATTATATCTTCTGTACTTACCTTCTTTAATATTTCTTATTGATTTTACGGGCAATTCACTGTAGGGATCGATAAAGCTTTCGTATATGTCTCTTACTGCAAACAGGGCATCAACAATCCCTACTGTCCTTCCGTCAAGGATTGAGTGCCAGAGCTCCTGTCCGGAACTTGTATCCTTCACAAGTTCAAGTGAAACTTCTCCTCCGGTTATCAAACCATAGTTTATTGTGTAAAAAATCCTTTCCCCCGGCTGATAGGCTGTAATTTGTCCTTTTGCATTGAGAATCAATGCCATTGTCAGGTAGAATATTAAAAATGATCTCTTCATATTTTTTAAGATCGTCAAGCGATTTTAAGATCATCAAGCAATTTATGGGCCAATTTATTATCTCAGGATATTTTTAACAGGTTTTGAGCTTATAAAATCTTTCAGATAAAATGGTTCAAAATATGCGACATCCTCAAAATGTTTATTTTTTAATGCTTCGTATGCAGGAACCCGCATAAATGATGCCGATAACCTGAAATCATCAAAAAAGAATACATTCCGGCGTTTCAATATTTCCCTGCATTTGTTTGCGCCATTGCCAAAAATAAAAATCCGGGCTTTTTCCGGCAGATCATTGAATGAATCTTCCATAATTATCTCTGCACGGGTACTTTTAACAGTCGTTCCGGTACTGTTGATTATTGAATAATAGATTTCTGTTCTTCGGGCATCCAGGACAGGGCAGAAAAGATCGTCTGGATCAAATGAATATTCATCCCTTACAGAAGCTGTAAAACCATGGAACATTGAGATTGTAGTATCTATACCGATAAGAGGGACTGAGGAGGCAAATGATATTGCCTTTGCCGTTGATACTCCGATTCTTAATCCCGTGTATGAACCAGGGCCCTTGCTTACAGCTACGGCTTCGAGATCGGCTGTCCTGATATTGGTTTCTTTCAGAACTTCATCTATAAAGACAGTAAGGGAAGAGGCATGAGATTTATCTATATGATTTTCCCTTGCCGTTATTACCTGATCTTTATCGCATAGTGCGACAGAGCAGATTGTTGTTGAAGTCTCCAGGCATAGTATCATTTCTTCATGCCGCTTTCTGCAAACTATTTTTCCTTATACAGATCATCTTTCTTTACTATTTCAACAAGAGAGCTGTCTGATAATTTCTTATTTATAACGCTGAATGGTGCAGAGATCACTTTTACACTATCCCCGATACCTGAAACTATTTCAATATAGCTGTTATCCTGTATCCCTGTTTTTACATCCTTTGCATAAGCATATTTCCCATCGGTAGCAAAAACAATTGTACGGATTTCATCTGATGTTCCTGATCCTGTCTTTGTTGTGTCAATACGTGTTGTAACTGATTGAATGGGGACAGTCAGAACGTCCTCTTTTGTTTCTGTAAGAATTTCAACAGTTGTTGACATACCTGGCCTGAAGGGATTACCGCCATCTTTTGCAAGATCCTTGTATGAATCGGGGAGGATAAAGATCTTGACGTCAAAGTTTGTGACCTGATCTGCAGATGTGCCTGTAGTCTTTGCAGAGTTGGCTATTTCAGTAACTACTCCTTTAAACTTTCTGTCGAGATATGCATCAACTTCAATGAAGGCAGTATCTCCAGCGCTTACCCTTACAATATCGTTCTCATTTACTTCAACCTGGGCTTCCATTCGTGAAAGATCTGCAATACGCAATATTTCAGTACCGGCCATCAGGTTTGTGCCGGCAACCCTTTCTCCGAGCTCAACGAGAAGCATTGAAACGGTTCCCGACATCGGGGCATTTATTGAGGTTTTTATAAGATTCTCATCAGCCTCTTTAAGGGAAGCTTCTGAACTGATGACTGAATATTTTGCAGCATCGACTTCTGCCTTAGCCACATTATATGATGCTTCCGCCTGTTCAAAATCAGATTTTGAAATAGTTTGTTCTGCAAAAAGCTGTTTGGTTCTGGCGAATGACAATTCTATCTGTTTGAACTGTGCTTCAGCCTGGGCCAGACGCGCTTTCGCTAAACTTATTGCTGCAAGAGAGCGATCTCTCTGGGAGATATATACATCGGGTCTTATCCTCAGGAGAAGTTTCCCTTTTTCAACCTGGTCTCCTTCTTTTACATTAAGTTCGACTATCTCACCTGATACATCAGGTGAGATCTTGACTTCCTTCTCCGGCTGGATCTTGCCATTTGCCGTTATGGTTTCTGTTATCTGCCGCCTAGAGGCATGCTCTACAGCAACCTTGACTGTTAAAGCTTTTCCAAACCAGCCGGCTTTTTTCCCAATGATTGCAAACGCAAGAAGAACAATTACTGCTATTATTAATATTCTTAATATTTTGTTTTGTTTCATGGTTTCAGGCCAGATAAGGTTAATTAATTTGATTCAAACTGAGTGGTAATCCTTTATAAAAATCCAAAAGTTTTGTTTTAAAAATGTATTCATGTTTAGCTTGCGACATATCCGACTGAGCATTGAGAAGCTGTGTTTTTGCAGCATTGTAATCAAAAGGAGTCACCATTCCAACATTGAATTTTTGTTCGGTGTACCTGAAAGATTCTTCCATGGCTATAACAGCTTTCATGCTTGCAGTGAATTTTTTTAAAGCTGCTGTGGCATCAGTATAGGCCTGCTGGATATTTTTATACAGTTTTTTCTTTTCTCCTTCAAGGATATAGCGGCTGTTCTCTATCGATATTTTTGAATTGGCGATATTTCTGTTGATCTGCCATCCGTTGAGTATAGGGATTGATAGTGAAAATCCCACCCCGTAGTTAAGGTTGTCATTTAGCTGTTCGGAGAACTTGTAGTTTTCAGTGGGATTGCTCATCTTGATTGCAATATCGGAAAAACGTGTTGTAATTGAATGGTTCATCGACAAACTTGGGATCCGGCTTCCGTTGGCTATTTTGAGGTCATATTCACTTATTGTCAGGTTCAATTCTGCGCTTTTTATTTCAGAACGCGATTTCAAGGCAAGATCAAATATTTCATCAACGGTTTCTGTAATAATTGAGTTAGTGTCAATAACAATATCGGGAACGGAAATCTGAAAACCAGTGGGAGAGGACAATTCAAGCATCTGGGTAAGTGTAAGATAAGATAGATCCAGCTGATTCTTAAGGTTGATAAGCTGTAGTTCCTCACTTGCAGCCTGGGCTTCTATCTGGAGAAGATCCCCTTTAGTAACACTTCCGGCATTAAACATCTTATTTGTCTTATCTATCTGCTGTTTTGTTATCTGAAGCTGGTTTTCCGTAGCAGAAACCAGCTCCATGTTCAGAAGTATCTGAAGATATGCAAGAGCAATATTCATCGATATGCTGTTCTTTATTGTCTCCAGATCCATTTCACTTGCAAGCAGCTGATATTCATTTTTTTTGATTGTATTATAATTCTGGAGGCCCTTGAAAAGACTCATATTCCCACCGGCATAAAAACTGTTTGACTGAATGTTCTGGTTCTCGGTATATTCATAAGTAGTTTCATCGAGGGCACGGCCAAATGAATAATTGTGGGTTGCCTGACCGTTCAGTGTTGGTAACAGGTTCAGTCTTGACTGTAGAAGCAGGTTCTTCTGATATTGTGTCTGTAAAACCTGCTGCTTGATCTGGATATTATTATCAATTGCATATTTGATACATTCTTCAAGAGACCATAATTTTTCCTGGGAAAACATTAGCCCGGAAGGCAGAATTAAAAAGGTCATGATGAAGGAGAAGATTTTTCTCATTATATTTAATTATTTAACTTCGATTGTTCCGCAATTCATCTATTATAAAGTAAGTGATTAATATGTATGCTGCATGTAAGTTCGATCAGGAGCCTGCATTATTACACTGATAAAAATTATGGTTACGAAATTACACAATATCTTAATTCCATGTCAAGAATCCATCTAAAAGGTGAATGATATTATCCAGATGAGAAATTCTGAAAAGCGGGTTTTGGATTTTTTTGACCCTAATGCTAAAATAAGTATCTTTAGCTGGATTTAAATCAGTAGAACTATGTTACATTATAAAGAGTTAGGCTTGGTGAATTCGAGAGAATTATTCAAAGCTGCAATGAAGGGTGAATATGCTGTTCCGGCATTCAATTTTAACAATCTCGAGCAGATGCAGGCAATAATAAGTGCCTGTGTTGAAACGAAATCCCCTGTGATACTTCAGGTATCAAAGGGTGCAAGGAAATATGCAAATCAGACACTCCTTCAGTACCTGGCAAAAGGTGCGGTGGAATATTCAAAGGAATTAGGGTATGCAATACCGATTGTCCTTCACCTTGATCATGGTGATTCATTCGAGACGTGTAAGTCATGTATCGAAACGGGTTTTTCATCAGTTATGATTGACGGATCTCATTTTCCGTATGAGGAGAATGTAAGGCTGACACGGCAGGTTGTTGAATATGCACATAAATTTGATGTCACGGTTGAGGGTGAACTTGGAGTGCTTGCAGGGATTGAAGATGAGGTATCATCGGAACATTCTTCTTATACTCGTCCTGAGGAAGTTGAGGATTTTGTAAAAAAAACGGGAGTTGACTCACTTGCAATATCAATAGGTACATCTCACGGGGCTTTCAAATTCAAGGTTAAACCGGGTGAACTCCCGCCTCCATTGCGTTTTGATATCCTTGAAGAATGTGAGAAGCGTATACCGGGATTCCCGATTGTACTTCACGGCGCTTCATCAGTCCCGCAGGATATTGTTGATGAGATTAATAAATATGGCGGTAAATTAGAAAATGCTGCTGGTGTTTCGGAAGATCAGTTGAGGCGGGCAGCTCGTTCTGCTGTCTGCAAAATTAATATCGACAGCGATGGACGGCTTGCAATGACTGCAGCAATACGCAAAGTATTTGTTGAAAAACCAGGAGAATTTGATCCGAGAAATTATCTTGGCCCTGCCCGTGATAAACTTAAGGAATTATACAAGCATAAAATTGTCAATGTGCTTGGAAGTGCCGGGAAAGCCTGAGAAAATACAGGGTTGTTAATGGCCTGAACAAGGGAATTGTTGATCAGGGAAATATTTAAATGTGGGATCCTGTTACCGTAGAATTGAAGGACAGGAGGAAGGATCACATAAAGTTTTACATAGGTTTATTAATTGGCAGTTAAGACATTACAGACAGTATTCCTATATTCTGTTAACAAACTTTTTTAATTCTGCTCTTTTTTGAATAGCCGTTTTAATATTTTTAACATTGGAAATAAGAGACCGTAATAAGTGAGGCATTCAATACGTAAGGAAGAACGGCTGAAAAGGACCAACAAGCTTTCAGTAATGCTGAACAGCAGAGAGATGAAGGTTTTGGGGATATATTGTGAGCGTTTCAGGGTCAAGAACCGTTCTGAGTTTTTCAGAAAAACGATTATGAAGGCTATACTTGAAAGGTTTGAAGAAGAACATCCGTCACTCTGGGAAGAGCCATCTCTTTTTAAACAAGAATCTTCCAGATAGTTTTTGTATAATATTCCCCTTTTTATAATTTTACATAATGCTTTGACTTAGAAAGGCAAGAGTTGAATTTAGTTTTAATTTAAGGATTGACGAAGATTTTTAATCCAGTTCAATGTATCCTGATACATTATATATCAAATCAACAAGAAGATCGCCAAAGGTTGTCATGAATAATGAAAGAATTTTCATTATGGGGCGTTCGATAATTGAAAATCCCACTTCTTTCTATGAGCCGGTTATAGCATGGATAAGAGAATTTGTCAAATCATGGGCTGGAAAGACAATCATTGACCTGGGTTTTGAATACATAAATACAGGTTCAACAAAATGGCTTTATATAATACTGAGGGAACTGTCTGCAAGGAAACAGCTTGCAGAAAATGTTGAGATACGCTGGCATTATGAAAGGGGCGATGAAGACATGTACGAACTGGGACTTATTATAAGATCCCTTGTGAATTGTCAGTTCTCCTTTGTTGAGGTCGGTGCAATGAATGATAAGCTTTACGAATGAATTTTCCGGGGAACTGCTGGTTCGTTTTTTCCGGGATTTGTTAAATCAACTTGCAATCAAAAAATTTTAATTAGTTTTGTATCGTTGGAAGATAATTCATTGACCCATGGTGTAATTGGCAACACGTCGGATTTTGGTTCCGCAGAGTCCTGGTTCGAGCCCAGGTGGGTCAACAAAAGTTGCTCCATACTTTTTGATTAGTTATAGCATAGCGGAATAGCTTATAATCAACAATTTAGACAGTTCTGTTATTTCAGTCCTTCCCATGTTATATGTATTGAATTTAGCTTAGAAAAGAAACAAATCAGGGATTTACTTATGTATGCCTGATCATCAGATATGGAAGTTTTGATTCACTTAGTATGCGTTTTTGCTCTAAAAGTTAGTGTTGGTTCAATATGTACAATTTTAAAGTTTGGATGAATGTACACAAGACACAAACACAGTGCATTATATAAGAAAAGCCGTTTCAGGATGAAACGGCTTCACTTTTATAATTAACATAAG
>DAONXX010000065.1:0-11482 GCA_035414025.1 Bacteroidales bacterium
GTGTCTTTTGCTTTTGAACAGGAAGCATGGCAATTTTCAACCTTTTATCATCTTTTGTGCCATATCAAGTATAGTTGTATCATCTATACTTACAATGCCTCCACCCGGCCCCTGCTCAAAATGAACACCAACACTTTGTCCCTTCTCAAAATTTCTCCCTCCGAAATAATTCCTGACTGTATCCTCATCAATATCAAGTTTTTCAGCAATTTTCTTCATGCTTCCGGAGGGTAATTGATCTTTTATCTTCCGGAGTTCATCAAATGTGATAGTTTTTGCCATGTCTTTGGTATTATTTGTTAGTATGATTTTCCCTATATCCCAAATATATTGATTAATTTCTTAAGATAAAAAACTTAATGAATTTAAACATTATTATCAGATTTTTTAATATAAAGCAAGAAAATGATTATATGCCAGATGAATTATAAATATTACGTATAATGTAAACATCATAATCACCAAGATACTGAAATCCTTCGTTTTTGTACAGATTAATTGCCTTCTCATTTGTTCTGTGAACCTCCAGTTTGACCTGACATCCTTTATTTTTCACATATTTCAGGGATTCGGCAAGCAAAATTTTCGACAAGCCTTTGCCCTGGTATTCCGGTAGTATGGCAAAGTGATGAAGATGTATCCTCCTGCCGTCAAAGGTCATCCAGGAAGTGCCACAGATCCTTGCTTTATTTATATCTTCCAGGATAAGCAGGCATCCTCCGATATCTATAGTATTCTGTATTGTCTTCTTATCATCATTCCTTTTTGAATCTCCCATACCTGTAGCAAGCCAGATGTCAATAATTTCATCATAGTCATTTTGCCTGTATTTCCTTACTATGAAATCAGCTTTTTTGTCCATTTAATGTGTTGTGCATAAAATAAATACAACCTTCTCATAGGTCTTTCAGGAAGCGAAGGAACAGATCTATTGCTTTTCTTTTGTCCTCATTCAGATCAAAACTTATATTTCTGGTAAGATAATCAAACAGATCATTCCCCCTTATAGTGCCTGTCTGACCAAGTTTATCCACAACAGCAGGAATGTTATTTACCCCTGTTGCCAGGGCATTGTTGAATTCCGTGATGAAATCCTTATCAAGTTCTCTGTTGGCTGTCCAGCATGCAAATGTAAAGGGTAACCCGGTATAATTGAACCATTCTTCAGCAAGGTCTATTCTGTTGTCGTACATATGTTCATACTCGAAACATTGATCTCCGATTAGTACAGCAGCCTCATCAGCAGCAATATTGAGAAAATCAAATCCGGGAGAAGTATCTGCCCATTCAAATGTGGCTGACCAGAAATTCTTTGCAAGTATCTTTACAAGATTAACCGACGATCTTGACCTGTAATCAAGGAATATCTTGCGGATATCCTTGAATTTACAATTGCTGAGAAGCATTACTGTCCTTACCTTCCCGTATGCTCCAAGACAATAATCAGTAATTATATTATAGTTACCTACAAGAGGCAGGGCGGCTACAGGAATGAGTCCGATATCCGCTTCTCTTTTAATAAGCCTTGAAGCACAATCGTAGGGATGATCTGTTGTCAGGGCTATCTTCCTGTCAAAACCTGTAACAGACATCCCGTAAATAAAAGGATATGTATTTGCATACCTGACAGCTGAGATCTTTATCTTGTCGTTTATCATGTGAGATTAATTCTGAAAGTGAATATTACCGTATTTTGAGTAAATTTAATATCCTAAAATACTACTTTTGCATTTATGGTTTTACTAAAAAAAATCATAAAACCGAAATAAATGGAATTAAACTCACTTACAGCGATTTCACCACTTGATGGCAGATACAGGCAGAAACTTGATGAACTCGACCTCTATTTTTCAGAATTCGGACTGATAAAGTACCGGATCATGGTGGAGATTGAGTATTTTATTGCACTTTGCGATATCCCATTGCCTCAGTTGACAGATTTCAGGAAAGAAGATTATAAGACCTTACGATCGGTGTATGAGGATTTTAGCATTGAGGACGCTCAGAAAATAAAAGAAAAAGAAAAGATTACAAATCATGATGTGAAGGCTGTTGAGTATTTTTTGAAAGAGAAATTTTTTCACCTGGGGTGGGAGAGATGGAGTGAATTCATTCATTTCGGGCTTACTTCACAGGACATAAACAATACGGCTGTTCCTCTTTCAATAAAAGATGCACTTATAAATATATATTTTCCGCTTTTGTTGGAACTGAGGGAAGCGCTGGCTTCATTGGCTGACGAATGGAAGGATATTCAGATGCTTGCAAGAACTCATGGACAACCGGCTTCTCCGACTCGTTTAGGAAAAGAGATAGCTGTGTTTGTTGCCAGAATTGATGAACAGTTAAAATATTTCGGACAAATACCCTATTCTGCAAAATTCGGCGGCGCTACCGGAAATATGAATGCTCATAAAGCTGCCTATCCTGATATAAACTGGATGTCATTTGCCGATGATTTTGTAAATGAGAATCTCGGATTGCAGCGGTCATACCCCACAACGCAGATAGAGCACTATGATAATCTTGCCGCTCTCTTTGATAATATGCGGAGAGTCAATGTAATTCTTATTGACCTGGCAAGAGATATGTGGACCTATATCTCAATGGATTATTTCAGACAGAAAATAAGAAAGGGAGAGGTTGGCTCTTCTGCAATGCCTCACAAGGTGAATCCGATCGATTTTGAAAATGGTGAAGGCAATTTTGGCTATGCAAATGCTATTTTCGGTCATTTATCTGAAAAACTCCCCATATCGAGACTTCAGCGGGATCTTACCGACTCTACAGTGATGAGAAACATTGGTGTGCCTATTGGCCATTCGATCCTGGCTTTTACTTCTATTCTCAGGGGCCTTGGGAAACTGATAATCAATCAGGAAAAGATCAGATATGATCTTGAAAATAACTGGGCAGTTGTGGCTGAAGCAATTCAAACAATATTAAGGCGTGAAGGTTATCCCGAACCTTATGAAACTCTTCTGGAACTTACCCGTACAAATCAGAAAATAACTGGCGAAGCAATTTCGGCTTTTATTGATTCACTTGATATAAATGAATCAGTCAGAGCAGAACTTAAGGCAGTTACTCCTTTCAATTACACAGGTTTTTAAGATTAATACGGGATATGAACAAGGCAAAACTACTTCTAAAGTATATAAATCCTTATAAATGGTCAGCAATAAGAAGTGTAGTGTACAATATTCTAAGTGCCGTGTTTGCACTTGTTTCATACACTCTTATAATTCCTTTCCTCCATATATTGTTTGACAGGGTTGAAAGCATAGCTCATCCCGGCAGTTTTGAGGCATCTGTCGATTATCTTAATAATCTTGTAAGATATTATTTTTCAAGTCTTATTGACAAGCATGGGCAGTCAGGTGCCTTACTGCTTGTCTGTCTTATCTTTATCGTTGCAAGTTTATTTAAGAACGGATTCATTTTCCTGGCCAACAACAGTATGGCATATATACGTGCCTGCACTGTACGTGATCTGAGATCCAAAATGTATAATAAGATACTGAGACTGCCTCTGTCATACCTGACGGAATCACGAAAGGGAGATGTTATGACGCGTATATCAAATGATGTTCAGGAAGTGGAATTGTCCGTAATGTCTTCATTGACAATGCTGTTCAGGGATCCTATGTATATCCTGATTTTTGTAATATATCTCTTTATAAGTAGTTACCAGTTGTCTCTCTTTGCCCTGGTGCTCCTTCCTGTCAGCGGATTCCTTATCGGAAGAACGAGCCGGACTCTGAGATCCTCATCTCTGGCAGGTCAACAGAACCTTGGCAACCTCTTATCTGTTGTTGAGGAGACCCTTACCGGACTCAGGATAATAAAGGGTTTCAATGCCGAGAAAAAGATGATTAATCAGTTCGAGGCAACTAATGAAAGATATTCGAAAATATTTAAAAGGGTGACAAGGAAGAACTATCTTGCCTCACCATTGAGTGAGGTACTCTCCACAATTGTAGTTCTTATTCTTCTTTATTTTGGGGGTTCGCTTGCTCTTAGAGGGAATACAAACATGACACCGGACAGGCTTATCGCATTTCTTATAGTATTTTCCCAGATAATCCAGCCGGCCAAAAATATCACAACTGCCTGGTTCAGTATACAGAAGGGTATGGCTTCTATTGACCGTATTGATCAGATACTTGAAGCTGAAGAAAAGCTGACAGAAAAGAAGAACCCTGTTGGGATAAAAGGATTCGAGGATTCAATTGAATTTAAGGATGTATGGTTTGCTTATGAGAATGAACCTGTCCTTAAAGGTGTAAATCTTAAAATAAAGAAAGGACAGACTGTTGCAATTGTTGGAAAATCAGGTGCCGGAAAATCAACACTTACCGACCTGCTGCCCAGATTCATTGATGCTGACAGGGGTAGCGTATTGATCGATGGCATTGATGTTCGCGATCTTAAAACTTCTGACTTGCGATCTTTAATGGGGATAGTCAGTCAGCATCCTATACTTTTCAATACTACTTTTATAGAGAATATAGCTTTTGGAGTTGATGTGGCAGATAGGAAAAAGGTTGAAAGTGTCGCCAAAATCGCTAATGCACACGATTTTATAATGGAGACGGAACAGGGTTATGAAAGTTTTGTTGGGGAATCAGGCAATAAACTGAGCGGAGGTCAGAGACAGAGGGTAAGCATTGCCAGAGCTATAATGGCGAATCCTCCGATACTCATTCTTGATGAAGCTACATCTGCCCTTGATACGGAATCGGAAAGACTTGTACAGGATGCGATACTTAATCTTATGAAGAACAGAACATCAATTGTTATTGCACACAGGTTGTCGACAATTCAGAATGCCGATCAGATAGTTGTGATTGACAACGGAATGATTGTGGAAACAGGAAGCCATAATGACCTTGTGAATAAAAAGAATGGATTCTATGCAAAACTTCATAGCTATCAGGCTATATAATTCATCCGGATCCGACGAACTGAATTTTTGTTTACCCGGAAACACTTTATTGCCATTCCGTGTATGGATGCGACGTAATGTAAGCACTGTAGTAACGCTTATCCCCGGTCACTTCTTTACCGATCCATGATGGTTTTTCAAATGACTCATTTGCTTCTGACAACTCAACTTCAGCAATAAAAAGGCCTTCGTTCCTGCCCAGAAATTCATCTACTTCAAAAATATGTTTACCGACACGGATTTCATGACGGATCTTATATAAGATGCCAGGTTCGCAAAAATTCAGCAGTTTTTCAGCATCGGTAATTGAAATTTCTTTCTCCCACTCATCGCGGATAACACCCAATGGGTCGCATGGTCCTTTTATCGTTATGAACGCTTTATCTTCTTTAATACGGATCCTGACTATCCGTTCCGGAACACTCGACAAGTAACCCTGAGCTATTCTGTAGGATCTCAGGATTCCTTTGCGGAAATCTCCCGTCACAGTGAATTTTCTTTCAATCTCCTTTTTCAAGATCTAATCCCGAAAATATTAAGTACATTCTTGTTAATCAAAATTAAAAAAACCTGCAAATATGCCTTCTCCCTTTCTCCTTTCAATCTTTCTGTATATCTTCTGGGCTATAATCAAAGCGCAAGTGTTTTAATGATTTTTACTATTTACAAATTCTCTACTCTTTTCATGCTGGGAACGAGGAAATGCATTACAATCCATGCTCCTACATACGCAACTCCGCAATAGATAAACAGCATTGAATAACCTGCTTCAATCCTGCCAAGAACTGTAAAGTGTTTCAGCAGGAGACCGGCAGCTTGTGCAACAAGAATGCCTCCCAGAGCTCCGGCCATCCCTCCGATGCCCGTTACTGAAGCAACAGCTTTCTTTGGGAACATATCGGATACAGTAGTAAAAATATTTGCCGACCAGGCCTGATGTGCAGCACATGCAAGTCCGATGACAAGTACGGCATACCATGTATTGAATTTTCCCAGCCAGCTTGCAAGCAGAACAGTTAATGGGAACAGTGCATAAATGAACATTGATAGTTTCCGTGCCTTGTAGGTAGCCATTCCTCCGTTAATGAATTTCTTTGGTAACCAGCCCCCGTATACTGATCCGATTGTTGAAATTGTATATACGACAGCAACGGCAAGTGTCCAAGTGATAACTCCGGGAATGTCGGAGTTGTTACCGGTAAAATTCGGGTTTAATGCCCTGAACTGTTCAATTTTCCTTGCATTCTCACCGCTAAGGAAAGCAGGCAGCCAGAAGAGATAGAACCACCAGACCGGATCGGTGAGGAACTTGCCGAGAAAGAATGACCATGTCTGTCTGTATGTCAGAAGTTTAGTCCATGAAACCTTTTCAGTTGCTTTTTCAACATCAGCTTTTTCATCAAGGTCACTATGGATAAAATCGTATTCTTCCTGGGATAGCTTTCCGTCTTTCAATTTCTGTTCCGGAGAAGAATATATCCTGTTCCAGAAGAACAGCCAGCTTAGTCCTATGGCTCCGACAAATATAAAAGCCCATTTCCAGCCCCATTGCATAGCGATCCAGGGAACAAAAAGAGGCGTTATTATTGCGCCAATATTTGTTCCGGAGTTATATATCCCTGTGGCGAAGGCCCTTTCTTTCTTCGGGAACCATTCAGCGATAGTCTTATTTGCAGCAGGGAAATTTCCGGCTTCCGTAAAACCTAAGGCAGCGCGCCAAATTCCGAAAGTGAAAGCGTTATGAGCAAGGGCATGTCCGATAGCTGCAAAACTCCATCCTAGAAGGGAGTAGGCATAACCTTTCTTTGTGCCGATCCAGTCAATGAATCTTCCTGCAATAGTCATTCCTATTGCATAGGATATCTGAAAACTCATAACGACCCATGAATAATATAATTCCTGGTTAGCCTTGTCTGTGCCAAAAATACCTTCGTCAGAAAGAATAGGTTTGAGCAGACCTAATACATTCCGGTCGAAATAATTAACAGTAGTGGCAAAAAAGACAAGCGCACAAATAGTCCACCTGTATTTCCCTATTGTTTCAGTGATTGAACTTGCTGCCATGGTTGTCTTTTTATGTAAGCTTAAACATTATATGTTGTTGATGATGTCGTTCCGCCTCTTCCGGTCCAGTTTGTATGGAAAAATTCACCTCGCGGTTTATCTGTTCTTTCATATGTATGGGCTCCGAAATAATCGCGCTGGGCCTGAAGAAGATTAGCCGGTAACTTTTCGCAACGGTAACCGTCGAAATAACCAAGGGCCGATGATAAAGCAGGTACAGGAATTCCGTTTGACACTGCTGATGCAACAATCTTTCGCCATCCTCGCTGCGCTTTTTCAATCTTCTCCTTAAAGAATGGATCGAGCAGAAGATTTGTTATTGACTGATTATTGTCGAAAGCTTCTTTTATTTTCCCGAGGAAGACTGATCTGATAATACATCCTCCTCTCCACATCAGTGCAATGCCTCCGTAATTCAAATCCCATTTATATTCAGCTGCAGCTGCTTTCATAAGTGCATAGCCCTGTGCATACGAGACTATTTTTGAGGCGTAAAGGGCATCTCTCAGGTCGTTCAGGAATTCCGCCTTGTTCTCTATGGCAACAGGCTCAGGCCCCTTAAGGATTTTTGATGCTTTAACCCTCTCATCTTTAATAGCCGACAGACATCTTGAAAAAACTGCCTCAACTATAAGTGTTAGCGGTATTCCAAGATCCAGCGCTGCAATACCGGTCCATTTCCCTGTGCCTTTCTGGCCGGCAGTGTCTAGTATCTTATCAACAAGGGGTTGGTTGTCAGAGTCTTTATATGCCAGAATGTCCCTTGTTATTTCTATAAGGTAGCTGTTAAGATCTCCTTCGTTCCACTCCTTGAATACAAGGTGCATTTCATCAGCTGACATTTTCAGAAGCTCTCTCATGATGTGGTATGCTTCACAGATAAGCTGCATATCACCGTATTCGATACCATTGTGTACCATCTTCACAAAATGGCCTGCTCCATTTTCTCCAACCCAGTCACAGCATGGCGAACCATCCTCAACTTTGGCAGCAATTGCCTGGAAAATCTGTTTAACAAAAGGCCAGGCAGCCTTTGAGCCTCCAGGCATTATTGAAGGTCCAAGAAGAGCTCCTTCTTCACCACCTGAGACACCTGTTCCGATATAGAGAAGACCTTTGCTTTCAACATAGGCTGTTCTCCTGTTTGTATCAGGAAAATGCGTGTTCCCTCCGTCTATTATTATATCTCCCTTGTCAAGAAGCGGGATGAGGATGTCAATCATTTCATCGACGGCATTACCTGCTTTTACCATTATCATTATCTTTCTCGGACGACTGAGGGAAGCAACAAATTCTTCAATAGAACGGGCACCGGTTATGTTTTTGCCACTTGCCCTTCCTTTAAGAAAATCATCAACTTTCTGTACGGTCCTGTTGTATACACTTACCCTGAATCCTTTGCTTTCCATATTTAGCACAAGATTCTCGCCCATCACGGCAAGTCCTATCAATCCAATATCAGAGAATTTATTCATCGTATTGTTATTTGTTTTTGTATTAAAGTTATGATAAAATTGAGTTTATTAAATTATCCAAGATGTTCTCTTGAGCTCCAGAGCCCGAGGGAGGGGTTTGAAATATAAAACACTTTCTCTCCGTCCGGCATTTCATTGAATCCGTCTTTCATTTTATCAGGATTGTACTTCTTTATTGCATCTCTGATATCATGATACCTGAATCTCACCGATTCTATCTGTTCGCGGCTCAGGTGACCGGGACAGTAAGTTACGGAGAATCGTCCTTCGGAACTTCCATGAATGAGGTGGGCGGCAGCGCCAAGATTTTGTCTGAGTTCCTCGTTTTCCCTGACTGCATCAAGCACTGCAGGTGTTCCGATGTAACCATATTTCCTGACGAGCCTGTCAATCTCCCTGTCCTCACCAAACTCTTTCAACCCGGGTGCAATCACTATTATCTCACCACCATCAGCCATAGCCATTCTTGTCCGGTAAATGCTTTTATTACCCAGCCAGGTGCTTTTATACTCAGAAGGATCGAGGTAAACTACAACTTTTTCCAGGGGTTTATCAAGAATTGTGAAATTGACCTTAAGTGAAAGTTTTGCAGCTGTATAAAATACCTCCGGGTCATCACCAATGAACAGACCACGGATCACAAGCTCTCCGGCCTCATCGTAGCCTATAACTGTAAGAATATATATCACAGGCAGATCCGGAATGAAATTCCGGGTAGCATAATTGAGCATACCTCTTACCGGATTATCAGCTTTCCCCATAAGGTTCTCCATCCCATAGACACCTGCAATAAAATGGCTTTTATTTATTCCTTCGCGACCTCCTGTGCCTACAAAAAGGTTTTTATTATAGTTTGCCATCCCCATAACCTCATGTGGAACAACCTGGCCTACAGAGATTATCAGGTCATGACCTCCCTTATATACCAGTTTGTTAAGTTGTGCCGGCCAGGAATAGTCAAGAGCTCCGTTAGTGATCTGTGAAACCATATCGCCATCCACTGTCCCGACAGTTATTACATCTTTCCTCCAATCGTGAACACGGAAAAGTTCTCTGGGAATGTCACCGAACATTTCATTGATCTGATTATCTGTCATCGGAGTGTGTGTCCCAAGTGCGGGAAGAATATCTTTCAACTCCTTTTTGAAATATTTATGCAGAAGAACTGTTATCTCTCCTGCACGCGAATGTATCCGTGTCTGATCAGGCGGAACAACAAGTACTTTCTTTTTCTTACCGATCTTATCAAGCGTCGAAAACAATCCCTCTTCAAGACTTTGTGAATCTATAACACTATTTTCTGAACCCTTCTGATAATAGATCATTTCTTCTTCATGATAAAATCCAATATTCTATTCTCCTTCTTTTTCTAACTCAAGCATTCACCACTTACCTTCTGCCAATGTGGAATCATCGTTTTATTCCAAATTCCCAGCCCTCTGCTCCCCGCTCCCCGCTTACACTCCTGAATAGGCGCTGAATCCTCCGTCAACGGGTATCACTACTCCTGTAACGAACCTTGAAAGATCGGAGATAAGATACAATAATGTACCAGTCAACTCCTCAGGCGTTCCGTATCTTTCCAGCGGTGTATTGCCAATAATCTTCTTACCTCTCGGTGTTGATTCTCCTGTCTTTTCATCAACAAGAAGGAAACGGTTCTGGTTAGTCAGAAGGAAGCCCGGGGCAATTGCATTGACTCTTATTCCTGTTTTTGAAAAGTGGACTGCAAGCCATTGTGTTAAATTATTAACAGAGGCTTTTGCTGCGGAATAGGCGGCAATTTTGGTAAGAGGCCTATATGAATTCATTGATGAAATATTCACAATAACTCCCGATCTTTTCTTTGCCATGTCAGAAGCAAAAACCATTGTTGGGAGTATGGTTCCTTTAACATTCAGGTCGAATACCTTGTCAAATCCCTCGATCTGCAATCCAAAGAAAGTGTCTGCCGGATCTTCGGAGCCATCCATCTTTTCAACCTTTGTTGTTGCAGCAGGTGAATTTCCGCCGGCTCCGTTTATTAATATATCAACAGGTCCGAATATTCTGTTGATTTCATTTTTGGCTTCTTCAAGCGATTTTTTGTCAAGAACATCTGCAGATAGGCCAATGCATTCCTTTCCGGTCTCTTTCTCAATTGTTTCTGCTGTCTTTACTGCAGCATCCTTATTCAGATCTATAATTGCAGTCTTTATGCCCTGGTCTGTCATAGACCTGGCCATTTCAGAACAGATGATACCAGCACCACCAGTGACTACTGCAACTTTACCTTTAAGGTTTAAATCGTTCATATTCTAAACTATAAATTTCTGTATAATTATTAAGATTTGTATTATTTATGTGAATAAATTGATCGAAACATTCTATTCGCTAAAACCAAGGAATTCTTTTGCATTTTTATATGAAACTCCTTCAATAAGAGGTTTTAGTAGTTCATCTTCATCGGGAATCAATCCTTTTTCAACTTCTTCTCCGATGTAGTTGCACACAAGGCGGCGGAAATATTCATGACGCGGATAGGAAAGAAAACTTCTGGAGTCTGTGACCATTCCAACGAATCGTCTCATCAATCCGAGTGAAGAAAGATCTCTGAAATGTTTTTCCATCCCGTTCTTCTGGTCGAGGAACCACCACGCAGCGCCATACTGTACTTTCACAGGTACCGATCCGTCATTGAAATTGCCGGCCATTGTTATCATCATTTCGTTGTCAGCCGGATTAAGATTGTACAATATTGTTTTTGCGAGCTGGTCTGAATCATCAAGGGAGTTAAGGAACCTGGACATTTTGAATGCATCCTGAGGAACTCCGATTGAATCCCAGCCTGTATCCGGACCCATTAACCTGAACATCCTCGAATTGTTGTTTCTCAGTGCACCAACATGGAACTGCTGAACCCAGCCTCTTCTGTGGTTCATCCTGCACAGCTCACTCATTATTGCTGTTTTGTATTTTTCTGATTCTTCGGCTGTGAGATTTTCTCCTTTTAGCA
>DAONXX010000066.1:0-11469 GCA_035414025.1 Bacteroidales bacterium
TTAAAAATTCTGTTTAATAATAAAAACCTGATTGATATATAATTATCTCTCTTCCGCGTACGAAGATATTAAAAAACGTATTTATCTTCCATTCTATTATGCACGGTTAATAACAAAGCCTTATTATTTATTAACTGAATTAGGTTCATAGTCGGGTAGTTTATTTATTATTCAGCCAATACGACTGGATCAGGATCATCTTCTCTTTTCATTTCAGATTTTTTCTTTTTTCTGAATAAGTCCGAGAATTTGTCGAAATCCTGTCTGAAGAAAACACCGAAGCCCTGTGTATAGGGAGCCTGTTTACCTGTATATGGATTATTGAACCTGTTGAAGACCTTAAAACGGATTCTGTCAGTCAGTTTATATTCAATATCAAAATCGCCGGTCAGCTGATCGTTTGCTGTTGAGGGGCCATTGGTTCCCCGCACATCAAAGTTGCCGTTTATTACAACTTTATCATTAAGCAGTTGAGTGGAGAGTGCAAGTTGAACCTCATTTGCATTAACATCCTTGAATCCCGGCCGGTAAACAAAACCAATGTCAAAATCGTTACTGATCTGTGATAGCCAGTTACTTAGTTGGTTGGAGACCATTTCAGTAGTTGTAACAGCCATAGCCGAAGTGCCTGTTGAGGTAGTTGAAGCGAGGACGGACCTGTTGTATGAAGGATCAGAGTAAAAGCTGTTCATTACAAGAAGATAAAGGAACTGGCGGCTCCGCTCTTCATCAGTCGTTATAACATTCTTAAGATAGGCCCTTGTCGATTCATCTGCGGAAGGAAGGAATATGTCAAGATTGATAACCGGATTGAAAAGCCGGCCCGACAGATCTATGTGACATTCAACAGGGATTCTTTCATTGAATCTCTCATCCTGGAGTATTTCATATAATGAGGCTTTTAGTTTATAAATGGCTTTGATGTCGATTTCGGCATCTTCAATGTTGCCATTGAAGATTATTCTTCCTCCATTTTCGACAGTAAATGGTTTATTGAGGATGTTTCCAAGGGTGAAGAGATAATTACCATCCTCAATATTATAATCCCCTGATATTCTGAACTCACCCTTTTGATTTACACTGATATTCAGTTTGCCGGTTCCATGACCTGTCATAATATCCCCCATTTTTGAATCAAAAATAAGTTGCACTTCTGCATCAGGTGTTACTTCAAGGTCAACATTGAGGTCAAGTCCGTTCTGAGTTGCCGGTGATATTACAACCGGTCTTGTATCAACTTCCGCTAGTTTATCTGTATCTGTATTAATAAAAGTGATGAAAGAATAATCTGAAACAGTTTCACTTGAATTTAAGGGGATATAAAATTTTGTATTTCTTTCAGTCTGAGCTGAAATATCGAACGAGAGAGCGTTTGAACCACTTTTTATTGTTGTCACCCCTCTGGCAAATGCAGTGCCATAGAATAATTCATTATCTTTTGGCCTGGTATTCAACACCATACAGTCGTTCATGTTGATAGTCAGATCTGCTATGAAATCGCTGAAATTGTCATGGGATACTGATCCGTTCAGGAATGCACTGTTTCCTCTTTCATCAACGACAGTGATATTTCGGAAAAGGATATTGTTCTTATCAAATCTTATTGAATCATTAAGTTTGTATTTTGTTTGCAGATAATCAATCTTTATTGAAGTATTCTCGGCAAAAAGGGCGCCTTTCATTACAATATTTCCCGGGGAAGCAGTGAATCTTACATTTCCCGAAGTGGTTCCGTTAATGTCAGATGCAAATGACTTAAGAAGAGGATTAAGTGCATTAACCGGAAGCTTGTCGGCTTTGATGTCGAATGCAATTTTTTTTGTAGCCGGATCATAGGTGCCATCAATATCGATCATTTTATTTCCCATGAAATTATTTTCTATCATGATATCGGCTGCTTTTTTCCCGGCATTCCATTCAGATACAACTGACATTACTCCATAGTTATTCTGGAGAACCGAAAAATCCGTTACCTTTAGATTGCTTTCGATAAGCGGGTTCCTGTAAAGGTTTGTAAGAAGAATATTCCCTTCAGCAATTCCTTTGAGATCAAGGGAAAGTTTATCAGCTTCCTTTTTCTTTTTTGAAATGTAATTAAGAGGGGATATGTCAATACCCCTGAATTCAAAGTAAAGAGTGTCGGACGGGTCTTCCGAGATGGCTCCCTTAACTTGATAATAATTGTTTCTGTTACTTATGAACAGCCTGTTTATCCGAAATGAATTTGAATCGGCAATTATCTTTGACTGATCCATTTTCCATCTGTTATTCTTGCTGTATATGCTTGTTGAATCAATATCTATATTTAGTACCGGATTAATATCTTTTCCGGGCTCACTGATAAAGGTTCCCCGGGCAATAATGTTTCCACTGTTACGGATCTTATCATTATTATCCCAGTTCAGACTGAAATTGAAATTATCAGGTCTCGCAAAGAGATCAGCCTTGAATCCTGTCAATTCTGTTTGTCCAAGAGCGGTGAGCGATGCTGAGTTTACTTTTATCTGTGCTTCAGGCGAATGGTAAACAGCCTCAAGAGTAACATCTTTCAAAATATTGTTTTTGAAATTCAATGATCCGGCATTACCTGTAATTCTCAGGACACTGTCAGGATAAATAAAACCTCTTAAGCTGCTTTCTTCAGCGATCAGCAGCCCTGTATTGAAGAAGTTGTTTATCATGTCAGTGTTTTTAAAGCTGACATCAAAGACAAACCTGTTTTTTTGGTTTTTGATTTTTGGCGGCGCAGCAAACCGTGAGGGTATTATTGTTGCAAGTACAGATCTGGCAGTATTTTCAAGTCCTGAAAAATTATAATAACCCCTTACATCTGCATCAATATAATCGGTACGAAGGCTGATGGCAGGTATATTATTTTCCAGGAAAGTTTTGAGGGAGAAATCATGAAATTCCAGATCATTTCCCCTCAATGTCAGGTTTGAATTCACTAGTTTTATCTCTCCATCGAGGTTGTCAATATTGGATCCCTTGAAATTAGCCGTAAGTAGCATTGTGATAGCAGCCGATGTATCTTTTGATAGCCTGAGCCTGTAGAGATCAGCTTCAGCCAGATCCAGGGTAAAATCAAATTCAGGTAATTCATTTCTGAAGTCGAGCATCCCGAGCAGATCCATTTTTATATTATTCTCAGATATACTTACACTACCGTCCCAGGCATTTTCATTGAAAATACCATTCAGGGAAATATTCCGGTATTTGTATTCATTGATGTCGACACTGTCTATCAGACCTGTTATGCTGCCTGAAAAGGCTTTAAATGACGAAGTAAGCATGTCAATATTTGCCTTCATGCTAAGTTCACCAAGCAGTTCTTCTTCTCCTGTCAGCTTTCCTAAAGAAATACCGTTGCAATTAACAAGTCCCTTCATTTTATATTCACCTTTGCCTTCCGGCCTGAAAGATATGTCAGTGCTTATATTGCCTGATCCCGATGTCAATTTGCCGAATGTGACAAAATCTGTCGTAAATCCTGTGAAATTACCGTTGAATGAGACATACCCAAGTTTATTAAAAACATCAGGAAGCACTATTACACCTTTGTCGGGGAAATAAATTTTCGAAACGTCATTACTACTGATATTCAGTTTGTTGACTCCTATGTAGATAAAAGTATTGTCAATTTCGGGAAGTCCTGACAGATCAAAATCGCAATCAAGATAGGTACTGTCTCTGTATGACAATTCTATGTTTCGTCCCTTTAACTCAGATATTGTGCCGAGCACATGGCCTGATAGTTCTGCAGATTCCTGCATCTTTTCCAGTGCTGGGATAAAAAATTGAAGATCTGAAAAGCCAACCAGTGATTTGTCAAGGAGAAGATCAAGCTTTACTTTGTCCATGAAGTTTTTGAATGATCCTGTCGAGTCGGGAATCATTCTGAAATGTGAAATATATAATTCACTTGTATCACAGAATAAATTTATGGAATTAAAATTGAGGCTTTTGTCAGCCAGAAGGAATTCTCCCGACATCTTCTTTACATTAAAGCCCGAGCTTTCCCTGAAGGCAAGATTGTAAATATTGAAAGAGACTGAATCATTCCTTATGATGAAATCCTCCAGAATACCATTTATCCCTATAAGATTAAGATCGTTGAAATTGACAATTGTTTTTCCTTTATCTTTTGTTCTGTTCACCAGGGCGAATCTTCCTTTATTAATATCAATGTGATTGATAACAATATCAATTTTCTTTTCCGATGATCCTTCCGGGTTTTTTATAAGATCGAGATACCATTTCAGGTTGTTTGATCCGGTCGAATCGGTAATAAAAGCTACAACAGGATTCGTAACAACAGTTCTTCCAAGTACTATTGACTTGTTCCTGAGATCAATTTTCCGGAGTCCTGCTGTAATACGTGCCACATACATGAGAGTATCATTATTCATATCCTTAAGCAAGACATCCTGCAGTCTAAGTCTGTTGAAGAAGGAGTAATCAATGCTACCGATTGAGATCGTAGATTCAATCTTATCTGAAATGTTATCAGCAAGTTTTCTGATTATCAGTGTTTGTACTGACGGAAGACTAATCCCTATTGCCAGCATAAATGGGATAAGGATAAGGATCCCGGCAGTAATTAGAATTATTTTGAATAATTTTTTAATCCTTTTGTTCATTTAGTGGCAATAAACCTTCAATATTGTTGTATGGATCATTATAATTTACAGGTTATAAAGATAATAATTACACCTGTTAAAACAGCTTAGTTATCTGTTATACATTACCGCAAAGATCGTACCGCATCTGAAACATAGTGACATAAGTCCCGAAAAGATTAATATTGTTTTACAGAGGAAATCATTTTTTGTCATTAACTGAATATTCTAAAATAAATTAATACGATATTTGCAAGCGCAAACCGATTTTATGTCTGTTACTATCCTTGCAATAGAATCTTCATGTGATGATACTTCAGTTGCTGTTGTCAGGGACGGTTATGTGCTTTCTAATCTTATAGCCGGCCAGGAAATTCATCGGTCCTACGGAGGAGTTGTACCGGAACTGGCTTCGCGTGCTCATCAGGTTAACATTGTTCCGGTAACCGATCAGGCCCTAAAAAAGGCAGGATTAGGGGTATCAGATATTGATGCTGTAGCTTTCACCAGGGGCCCCGGATTGCTGGGTTCTCTTCTCGTTGGAACATCCTTTGCCAAAGGACTTGCAATTTCTCTTGATATACCTCTGATAGCGGTTAATCACCTTGAGGCTCACGTTCTTGTTCATTTTATACGGAAGGATAAAATCAATAATACAGTTCCTGTTTTCCCTTTTCTATGTCTGCTGGTATCAGGCGGTCATACGAGGATTATTCAGATGGATGACTATCTTGAGATGAAAGTTCTCGGAACTACAATTGATGATGCTGCAGGTGAAGCATTTGATAAATGTGGAAAACTTATGGGCCTGGATTATCCAGCCGGCCCTGCGATTGACAGACTTGCAAAGGACGGTAACAGGAAGGCATTTAATTTTGCAAAACCTTTGATAAAAGGTCTTGATTTCAGTTTCAGTGGATTGAAAACAAGTTTTTTGTATTTCCTTCGTGACAGGATCAAAGAAGATCCTGACTTTATCGAAAAAAACAAGGCTGATCTTTGTGCGTCTCTTCAGGATACGATAGTTTCAATTCTAACTTCAAAGCTTGTGAAGGCTTCAAATGATACGGGTATAAAAGAGATCGGCATTGCCGGCGGGGTTTCTGCCAATTCGGGTTTAAGAGATTCTGTACAGGCTGAAGCTAAAAAGAGAAAATGGAAGCTTTTCATTCCGGAAATTGGATATTCGACAGATAATGCCGCAATGATTGGAATTGCCGGCTATTATAAATATCTTAGAGGTGAATTTACAGATCAGAATGTGGCACCACTTGCCAGATTCTGAAATATAAATTATAAACAAATGGAAACAAAAGAATTGTCTATACTTGTAATAGGCGCAGGTGCCATTGGCGGCATTACAGCTGCATTTCTTAAAAAAAATGGTTATGACGTTGAGATAGTAACTAAGTATTCCAATTATGCTGCTCTTATATCTGAACAAGGATTGGAAATAACAGGGGTATGCGGCAATATGAATGTCAAAATGCCTGCATACGCCTCAGTTGCAGAGGTGAAGAAGAAAAAATACCTGATTATTCTTGCTACAAAAGCGACAGATATGATTGAAGCAGCAAAATCGCTATTACCCATTCTTGAGGAAGACGGATATGTTATCTCAATACAGAACGGAATATGCATTGATGACCTTGCTCAGGTGCTTGGAAGGAAAAGGGTGATAGGCTGCATTACCGGCTGGGGAGCGACAATGAATTCCCAGGGGAAACTTACTATGACCTCCATCGGTGATTTTGTGTTGGGATATCCCGACAGGGCACCTGACGATTTTCTTAAATCTGTAGGTAAGATGCTCTCATCTGTTGTGCCGGTTAAATTAACGGATAATCTTATGGGTCACCTTTATGCCAAGCTTATTATAAATTCATGTGTCACTTCGCTTGGTGTTATTTGCGGATTGGGTCTTGGAAAAATACTTAAAATAAGTAAGGTGAGAAGGATTTTTGTCGAGATAACCAGGGAAGCTATCCTTGTTGCTGACAAGATGAATATAAGGATTGAAAAGTTCGGAGATAAACTCGACTTCTATAAATTTCTGAAAGGCAATAATATGATAGCTAATCTGCGCCGGCATTTATTTATTGTTTTATTTGGATTCAAATACCGGAAACTCAAATCATCAGGTCTCCAGTCACTTGAAAGGGGCAAGGGCACTGAAGTAGAATATCAGAATGGCTATATTGTAAAGAATGCCGATATATTAGGGATTGATGTTCCCGTTAACAGGGCAGTGCTGAATATTATCCGGGAAATTGACAGGGGGGAAAGAAAAATATCCTTTGATAATTTCAACGACCCGATTTTTGATAGTTTCAATAATTGATTTCAGGGTTATTTTAATTATATTCGGATAAGATTTTGAAGGATGAAAGAACTCAAAATTGAACCAACAAAGACATCCCCGGAGATAATTCTTTCTCCCGAAGGTTCGATCCGGATTAAGGGACGTTCTATACATGAAAATGTAATTGATTTTTTTGCCCCTGTTGAAAAATGGTTGGCCGAATATATTCAGTCTCCTGCTGATATAACCTGTGTTGATATTATCCTTGAATACTTTAATAGTGCCAGTGCTAAAGCATTCATCCATCTGCTGGAACAGATCAAGCGTCTCAGCCTTAAGAATAAGAGATACATTATTAACTGGTATTATGAGGATGGTGATGAAGACATACTTGAGCGTGGGGAATATTTTTCATCTATCCTGGAGATTCCATTTACCTTTATTAAGCTCAGTTAACACGTTCAGCCCTCGAAATTTTTTAATTCACTTATCGGTTTTTTCTTCTTTTTTTTGATGATCTGCGGTATTCATTAAAGAAGATAATTGAAATTGAAAAGAATAAAATTCCCAGTAGCAGCAATACAATAAAAATAAAAACTGAGGGTTTGCCAAACTGCGGTAATGGATGTTTCAACCTGTAGATATATCCGAAAATAGTATAGGCGATTACCGTTAGAGATATTATCATGCTAAATAATACCGTTGCACCATCAAATATCCGGGTCGTTTTATACAACTGTGTTTTCCTGAATCTTATGTATGATGCCCTGGCATATGCACTTGCTTTTTGTTTTGAACGATCCTGACGGTATTTTCTCCAGTCTTCCATAGCCTGGCGAAATGATTCAGTGTCATCAACTGCCTTATCGAAATAGGAGATGAGGAATTCATAGGCTTCAGTTGCTTCTATGAACCTGTTTATCGCATCAGGGCTTTTATTTAAATCAGGATGGAACAGACGAGCCTTTTGCCGGTATGCTTTTTTTACATCGTTCAGGGATGAGTCTGCAGTCAGGCCAAGGATATTGAAGTAATCTTCCAGCGTCATATTACACCAGCTAACTAGGTATGATATGACAAAAGTAGGTATATTATTTATACTATTCCCGTAAAACCCATAAAGGCAAGGGCAAGAATTCCGGCAATTACAAGTGACAATGGAACACCTTTCATGCCTTGTGGAACGTCAACAAGTTCCAACTGTTCCCTTATTCCTGCCAGTATTACTAGAGCCAGGCCAAATCCAATCGCCGTGGAAGCTCCGTAAACAACACCTTCAAGAAGGTTGTAATTCTTCTGAATCACAAGTATTGCAACACCAAGAACAGCACAGTTGGTTGTTATGAGAGGCAGGAATATGCCAAGAGCCTGATAAAGGGGCTGACTGATCTTTTTCAGAATTATTTCCACCATCTGAACAAGGAAGGCAATTACAAGAATAAAAGTGATTGTTTGCATGAAAGCTATTCCAAGTGGATTAAGCACGTAGATCTGCACAAGGTAAGTAACAGTTGTTGCCAGGACAATGACGAATGTAACGGCACCAGCCATCCCTATTGCTGTACTGACTTTATTTGACACTCCAAGGAATGGACAAATTCCAAGGAATTGGGCCAGAACAACATTATTGATAAAAACAGCTGATATAATAAGAAGTATATATTCCATGACTATGAATTTTGAGTTCTTTTAAGCTTGTTGATCAGGGCTATAAGATAACCAAGGGCTAGAAATGCCCCCGGTGCCAGAATGAATACGAGGACTCCATCACCTTTGATAAATTTGTGACCAAAAATAGCTCCACTGCCCACAATTTCCCTGAATGATCCGAGAATACCCAAAGCCATTGTAAATCCAAGTCCCATACCTGCACCATCTACCAGTGATGAAAAAACTGTATTTTTACTTGCAAAGGCTTCTGCCCTCCCGAGTACGATGCAATTCACAACAATAAGAGGGATAAAAATTCCAAGTTTTTCATAAAGAGATGGTACATAAGCCTGCATAAACAAGTCAACAATTGTCACAAATGATGCTATAATTACAATGAATGCAGGGATCCTTACTTTATCCGGGATAAACTTTGACAATAGTGATATGACAACATTTGAGCCTATAAGAACAAAAGTTGTTGCAATCCCCATTCCCATGCCATTTAATGCCGATGATGTTGTTGCCAGGGCAGGACAGGTGCCCAGAACAAGAACAAGGATTGGGTTTTCCTTGAAGAATCCTTTTGTAAAGTTTTGTAATTGGTTCATCTTGAGGATTATATTAATATTAATTCAATGTTGATATTGTTTTGTGTTGCGACAGATCAGGCACGGAAGCAGTTATAGTAACATTTGGTTCTTTTCCACTGAACAGTGTTTTATATGCCCTTTGAAGAGCATCGCAGAATGCTCTTGAACTTATTGTTGCAGCAGTTATTGCGTCAACCTGACCGCCATCTTTTTTTACTTTAAGATCAAAGTCAGCAGGGTTTTTCCCACTGAACTGATCTTTAAATTGAGGCTCGTCTATTTTTGTTCCGAGTCCGGGAGTTTCCTTCTGCTCGAGTACAGAGATATTTATAATGGTGCCATCGGTTCTGAATCCCGCCATGAGCGATATATTTCCACTGAATCCGGAGGTAGAATAGGTGTTCACAGCATATCCTATCAGATTGCCGTCCTTTTTAGCGGGATAAATATCTAGGCTGTCACCATCACCTGTAGGTAGCCTGAACATTTCCGAGTCAGGGTTATTGTTAAAGTCGGGGATAACCATTTTTATAGCTGTTATCTTCTTATTCAAAACGGATGCTTCAATAGGTCCCTTTGTGACCTGATATACAAAAGCCAGGCAGGCTGATGCTACAAGGGATATAAGCGTCAGCGACAGCGTCATATTCTTAAAAGATGATTCGATCTTAGCCATTTTTAACCTCCTCGCCAAATCTTCTGGGTTTAATATATGTATTCATTAGCGGAACAAAAGCATTCATTATTAGAATTGCAAAAGAAACACCTTCCGGATAGGCACCCCATACTCTTATTATTACAGTAAGGATACCTATTCCGCAGCCGTAGATGATCTGTGCCCGTACACTCATCGGAGAAGTCACATAATCCGTAGCCATGAAGATCGCACCAAGAAGGACTCCACCTGCAAGAATATGGAACATAGGGCTTGCGTATTGCTCCGGATTAATAAGCCATAAAATTGCCGTAAAGACTGCAATGCTTCCAACTACCGATACAGGAATATGCCAGGTTATTATTTTTTTTACAAGCATATAGATAAATCCTATGATAAGAGCAACAGCTGCTACTTCTCCAAGGGAACCGCCCATATCTCCAAGGAACATTTGAGAAGGGGTGGGTATCTGTGTTACAAGCTGAGATAATGGTTCACCGTTCTTAATGCCCTCCTTGATTATTGCAAGTGGGGTAGCTCCTGTTACAGCATCAGTATAACCTGTTTTTAAACCTCCGGGTACCGGCCAGGAGGTCATCTGTACAGGAAATGATATCAACATAAAAACCCTGCCCACAAGCGCTGGATTGAAAGGATTGTTGCCAAGTCCTCCGAAAGTCATTTTTGCAACAGCTATTGCAATGAAGCTGCCGATAATGATAATGAAGACAGGAAGGTTTGAAGGAACATTAAAAGCGAGCAATAATCCTGTAACAAGTGCTGAACCATCTGTAATGCTTATTGTTTTTTTAAGAATGAACTTCTGGATAAGATATTCAAACAGCAGGCAGGAAGCAACTGAAACAGCTGTCACGATTATTGCTCCATAACCGAAATAGAACACCGACGTTAAAAACGCCGGAATCAGGGCAATTGCCACACCAAACATTAATTTCCGGGTTGTTTCCTGGCTATGTGAATGGGGTGATGGTGAAATCTTTAGAATATTACTCATGAGCAATTATTATTGATCTAATTATTTTACAACTCTTTCACGGATCATTCTTAAAACAGTAGATTTTCCAAGACGTATATAATCAAGTAGCGGACGTCCGGCCGGACAGATATAGCTACAGGATCCGCATTCCATGCAATCTGTTATATGTTCTTTTTCTGCTCTTTCAAATAAATCTCTCTGAGAAAGGCTCATAAGCAGATATGGTTCAAGGCCCATCGGACAAACCGAAATGCATTTTGCGCAGCGGATACAGACTTGCGATTCCATTCTTGCTGATTCTTCTTCTGGGAACAGAATTATACCTGATGTCCCTTTTACAACAGGAACATCTGTATTGACGAGTGCCTTGCCCATCATGGGGCCTCCTGAAATTATCTTTCCTGTATTTTCTGGTAATCCTCCGGCAGCTTCAATAAGTTTTTTTACGGGTGTCCCTATTCTTACAAAATAATTACCCGGTGCCGGCAGTGTTTTTCCGGTAATAGTCACAACTCTCTCTATAAGAGGCTTATTTTTCTGAACCGCTTCATATACGGCAAAAGCGGTACCTATATTATGTACTACAACATTAACATCAACAGGTAAACGACCTGAAGGGACCTCCCTTTTTGTAAGGGCTTTTATAAGCTGTT
>DAONXX010000067.1:0-11388 GCA_035414025.1 Bacteroidales bacterium
GGTAAAATATTTGTCAAAATCGACTTGTGCTGTAAGTACAAATGGAAGACATAATAATATTATGACAAAAGATTTTCTCATGTCTTATCTGATAAATAATTAATTGTAAAGCTAAAAAATTACATTAACTCAGATTAATTAATTAGTAATTTTGCCGAAAATTATTTGATTATGGCAGACCTTAATACGAGGATCAGCGATTTTATCTGGAAAAATCTGGAAGAGAAGCATTTTCAGGCCAGGAAAAATCCTTTTTGGGAATCACTGCGAAAGACAGGCACTGAGATATGGCTTGATACGGGTGACATTAATGAAGCTGAAGCCAACTGGTCGGCTGAGATGAACGCTCTGACGACTAATAATACATTTCTCAACAATGAGATACAGAAGGGTAACTACGATGTTTTTATCTCAGAGGCAAAGCCTCTCATAAGAGAACTGCCTTATGAAAACAGGGTGAGGGAAATGGCCTTTATTGTCAATGCCCGGCATAGTCTGAGGCTCGCCTTGAAATTCGGAGGCCTTGTAAGCGTTGACCTTCACACTGATACAGCTCATGACATAAAAAGCATCGAATATTATGGGCGGCGGCTTCATGAAATTTGCCCTGACCAGTTCGTCATTAAAGTGCCTTTTACAGCAGAAGGTTTGATAGGAGCAAGAAGACTGAAAGACTCGGGAGTTAAGATCAATTTCACACTTGAATTCAGTGCAAGGCAAAATATCCTTGCAACACTTGTAACACGACCCGATTACCTGAATGTTTTTCTCGGAAGGATTAGTGATTTCATGATGAACAACAAGCTTGGTGATGGAAGCGGGATGGGCGAGATGGCTCTGATTGCATCTCAGAACTGGGTAACAGCCTTTTCATCAAGGAATCCATGGCAGACAAAGCTAATAGCTGCCAGTCTGAGGCATTATAATCAGCTTGATCTCCTGGCCGGTGTGGATGTTTTCACTATACCTCCGGCAGTTGCAGGAGCTGCAAGGAAGAATCTTAAACCTGATTTTACATCCCATATGCACGAAAATTATGAGATCAGCACTTATCCTTCTGCCACTGAAGCTCATATAGATAAATTCTGGAGGATCGATGACAAAGTCTTGAGTCTTGCCGAGAGACTTTCTGCAAAAATACCTGCATCAGGAGCGGAACTAATAGAAATTGCCAATGAAGAGAAATGCAATGATCTGTTTCCTTCTCTTTCAAGGGATGAAAAATCATTCATAGTATCTGATGGAAAGATACCGGTATTCTCACGCTGGGCAAATAAGATAAAGGAAGAAAAAATAGCACCCGACACCCTCCTGACCCTTGCCGGCCTGGCTTCATTTAAATCGGATCAGAAACAACTTGATGAAAGGATTTTAGGTATTATTTCAATTTAGAGCATGATCGCTGCCTGGAAATCTCGTAAATAAGGACACCAGCTGCAACCGAAACATTCAATGAGCTTATATTGCCTTTTGTAGGGATCCTGACAATATTATCGGCCATATTCATCAGCTCCCTGCTGATGCCTTTATCCTCAGCACCTAAGACAAGCGCCAGGGGGCCTGTCATATCAGTTTCAGAAATTATCCTGCCTGATCTTTCTGAGCTACATACAACTTTCAGGCCTGATTCTTTAAGATATTCTACTGATTTTATTATTGATTTTTCCCTGCAAACAGGGATAGTATGAAGAGCTCCCGCAGATGTTTTTACAGCATCAGCTGTTATCCTTGCCGATCTTTTTTCCGGTATCACAACAGCATCGGCACCGAAACAGACTGCAGTACGAGTGATGGCTCCGAAATTCCTTACATCTGAAACGCCATCAAGAACCAGTATCAAAGGATCTTCCCCGCTCTCAAATAAGCCTGGAATAATATTGGCAATGTATTGATACTCAATAAGAGATAGCCAGGCGAGAACACCCTGATGGTTCTTTTTTGTTACGAGTTCAATCCTTTCTAATGGAACAATCTGGTAAGCTATGCCATTGTTTCTTACCTCAACCATCAACTCGTGATATAATGCTCCCTGAAGACCTTGTCTGATAAGCAGCCTGTCTATCTGCTTCCCTGCCTTAATAGCTTCAATTACCGGTCTAAGGCCAAATATGCAATCCGATTCCTTTCGCATGATCAGATCTCTTCGGGATTATCAAGACGGAATACAATGCCTCTTCTCCAACTGGCAACAGCCTGAGCCCAGAATGTTATCAGGGATTCACTGCGGCTAAGGTAAAAGTCATTATCGGAAAAAGCACTCTCTTTCTTCCTGAACTTAAAGAAAAGATAATCATCCTGAACAGTGAATCTTGTTCCCCAGCGCGATCTGATAAGTGGTTTCCTGTATCCCCAGCTTTCTTCATCATTTGATTTATAAACTTTATCAGGGGGACCGTAAATAATGTACATCATCCCGCGCTCTGTCCTCCAGCCCTCTTTGTATGAAGTGAAATATTCATTTGCGTACAGAACACGGGTGTAATATATCCTTATAAGCTCCCTGGCTCTTTCTATGTTGCCGCCGCAGTTGATCCAGAAATTATCAAGAGCTACTTTTGGGCGCAGAGTATTTAGCATCGAATCCAGTTCAGCAGGTCCGGCAAGGTAAGCCAGGGGTTCTATCATTGTTTCAGGACTAGTTAGTTCAGGATAAGTGTCACCCAGATTGAGAATTGTAAACCCCTCATTTATATCTCTGTCAAGTGTTATCTGGTAAATGCCTTTCTGACTGAAATTCATTGTCAGGGTGTCGGAGTAGGGAAGAGGGATAATAGTATCAGGCCCGTAATCTATTGTCTTTTCCGGCAGTATCATTGAAGGCGGGTCAGGAATAGCAGTAAATTGCTTATACCGGGAGATATATATCGAATCGGGCGGACTCTTGATATAGATAAGGTTGAGTAATTCATTCTCTTTAACGACAGGATTGAAAAGAGGGTCCCTGTTAAAATGCCCAAGAACCTTGAAATTATACCTGTTATTGTATGATAGTGTATTGAATGGAATAAAAGCCTGAACCACTTTGTTGCGAAGCCTGTCGACAATCTTGACCTCGGCCATATATTCCAGGCCGGGATTTACTCTCAGCGGTACGCCGTAAACATATTCCTCCCGGTTTTCATCTTTAGGTATTGTAATATTGTAGAAAGCGGTATCTGCCAGCATCCTGCCTGCCGAGATGTTGTAGAGTTTTGCTGTTATAAGCATCTCCGACAGCGGAATACCCTGAGGATTAGCTTCGGAAAAGAACATCTGGTCGGCAAAGAATTTCACTGAAAGATCAGACCTTTCATCCGATATGTTAAGGATATTATACTGGGGGCTGAATACATTCTTTGTGGGGTTATATAGATATGACAGATCTTTTGGATCGAGAACTACCCGTGAAGAAGTACAGGAGGCTAAAAAAGCCAGGAACAGGATCCCTGTTAAAAAAGATGAAGTCCTTATTGATAAATGCCCGGTATTCATGGTTTTATGTATTTAATTTTGTGGAGCTGAATTCCCGGCCCAACATATTCTGGCCCTGCACAATTCCTTGTTGTCATTTAACCTTATAACTGAATGATTAAAACAGCCGTCATTTCCTTCATCCCCTGATGTCCTTATAATAATTTCCTCTCCAAAAATCGATTCTGCAAGATAGTTTATTTCAATCGTAGAAGGATGGTGTTCCATAATGAAATTCAGATTATAAGTATTATTGATCCACTTCAGGTAGTTCACATTATTGGTATGGAGATTAACATCAAGATCATTTACAGATACTCTGAAAGCAGGAGAAAGAGAACCGTTAATGTCAGATCCCTGCAGTTTTACAGCTCCTCTGAGTGAAGAAGCAGTAGCAGGTTGTTCATTATTATAATTCATCAGGACCTCATCTGGTCTGTGTATCCTTTTTGTTGTCCTGTCTATTATAAGCCAGGATGAAGATGCGGCAGCAACGTGTTTCCCCTCACTTGTGTACAGGTCATAATTTCTCATTGCAAACATCTTATCTGTTCCACTAGGCCAGGTCCTTACAATTACAATATCTTTCCACAAGGGGAGTTCTGATATCTCGGCATACATTCGCGACAATACCCAGAAGTGATTCTTTTTCAGCAGATCATCTCTGCCGTATCCCAGTATTACAGCATGATCTGATGCAGCATCCTGCATAAAATCGAAAAGCGAATACATGTTTATTCTCCCGTCAGGTCCTGTCTCATAGACATGTACCGGGTACTTAGCTAGCAGTTCCTTCAAAGCCATTTCTAATCACCTTTCTGAATGAAAACTTCCACATCGTTAGTATATTGTTCCCACCTTATCATTTCTTCATTGTGTTTTAACTCAAGTTTCTGGTATCGTTCATATATCTCATGTGTCTCATCAGCCGATTGAACCGAAGAACCCAATAAGGCCTCAAGCACAGATAGCTCTTTTTCTATTTTTTCTATTTTATTTTCTGAATCTTCGAGTCTTTTTTTGAGTTTCCTGAGCTTACGGTCATATTCTTTTCTTTCAAGATATCTCTGCTTATTTGACGAATTTTCATTCCCTGCTGCCTGTGATTTAGCCGGCATATCCTTCTTCTCAATTTCCTTGAGGCTGTCCATTTTCTTCTTTCTCAGGAAATCATAGATCCCGCCTATATGTTCTTTGATAGTCTTATTTCTGAATTCATATACCTTTTCAATGATGCCATCAAGGAAATCCCTGTCATGGGAAACTACAATTAATGTACCATCATATTTCATTAGTGCTTGTTTAAGAATATCCTTTGATCTCATGTCGAGATGGTTTGTCGGCTCATCAAGGACAAGAAGATTATAAGGTTCCATCAGGAGCCTGACAAGAGATAATCTGGATCGTTCCCCTCCCGACAATACCTTAACTTTTTTATCTACATCCTCGCCATGGAAAAGGAAAGCACCAAGGATATCCTTTATTTTAGTTCTTATTTCTCCTTTGGCTATGTAATCAATTGTTTCAAAAACCGTATATTCTTCATTCAGCAGTTCATCCTGGTTCTGAGCAAAATATCCTATATTCACATTATGCCCTTTCTTTATTGAACCACTGTGATCAAGCTCCCCGATAATAATCTTCGCAAGGGTCGTTTTCCCTTCGCCATTGCGTCCGACGAATGCTACTTTTTCCCCCCGGTGAAGTTTGAAGTCAATCGAATTCAAGACATTTTTGTTCCCGTAACTCTTTGACAGGTTCTCGGTTTCGATAACTACTGTGCCGGATCGGGGAGAAGGAGGGAAGCGGAGATTCATTGCGCTAATATCTTCTTCATCAATCTCAATCTTTTCAATTTTGTTGAGCATTTTGATCTTTGACTGGACCTGTATGGACTTAGTAGGCTTGTATCTGAATCTTTCGATGAATTTCTCCGTGTCGTTGATCATTTTCTGCTGATTTCTGTAGGCAGCTATCTGTTGTTCTCTTCTCTCCTTTCTCAGCTCTGTGAATTTCGACCATGATACTTTGTAGTCATATATCCTGCCAAGCGATATCTCTATTGTGCGGTTTGTCACATTATCAAGAAATGCCCTGTCGTGTGATACAAGAACCACAGCTCCGTTATATGCGGAAAGGAAACTCTCAAGCCATTGTATTGATTCAATATCGAGATGGTTTGTCGGTTCATCAAGAAGAAACAGGGAAGGTTTTTTCAGAAGTATTTTTGCCAGCTCAATTCTCATTCTCCATCCGCCGCTGAGTTCACTTGTTAGCCGGTCGAAATCAATCCTTTCAAATCCAAGTCCTTGCAGTGTCTTCTCAGCTTCTGCAATATAATTGTTGCCACCTAGAATCCGGTATCTCTCTTCAATTACTGTCAGATGATCGCACAGACTGAGATATTCTTCAGATTCATAATCAATTCTGCTGGAAATTTCGGCACTGCATCTTTCAATATCCTCAGACAGGCTCTTTATTTCTGAAAAAGAAGTCAGGACCTCGTTCATTATTGTTGTTGAATCGTCAACTTTTATCTGCTGCGGCAGATAGCCGATAGTTATTTCTTTCGACATGTCAACCTGCCCTGATGAGGGAGCCTGTAAACCGGCAATGATACTTAGCAGGGTAGATTTTCCTGATCCGTTCTTACCGGTAAGCCCTATCCGATCCTGGTCATTTATAAGGAAAGAAATATCTGTAAGCAGATCAAAGCTGCCAAAGGAAACACCGATATTTTTTACTGAGACCATCCTTAGTAAAACTGGTACAAAGATAAAAAAAGTATCTTCAGCGGTTATTTAGCCCATTACATCAATAAGAATTATCTTTACATCCTGTATTTCGAAGGGAAAATAGTGTATAGACCATGTTTATTGCGGCAATGAGAATTAAAAGATATTTATCAGGAGTGCTGATTACCGCATTTTTTTATAAGTCTGGCATTGACTTCCTGGAGGAAGGAAGCGGTAGCGGGATGCGGAGTACGAATATTTTGTTTCCAGGGATCACGTTTTCTCCATTTCCAAAGCAGATATTGATGGAATGATTGATAATCTTGAAGATCATTATCCGGATCTGAATGTGATAAAACAACTCATTGAATCCGGGGTAATACAATAGAATAAAAAATCAGCGGATGGGAAGGAAGAGGGAATTACCCTTACTCGAGAAGGTCAGGATATCAGATATAGGCTCTGAAGGCAAGGCTTTTGCCAGAGTTGATAATAAGGTTGTCTTCGTACCTATGCTTATACCGGGCGACGTTGTTGATATCAGGGTAAACAGGAAAAGGAAGAATTACCTTGAGGGAAGCGTTGTGCGGTTTCACGAGTATTCGAAAGACAGGATAAAGCCAGTATGCCGTCATTTCGGAGAGTGCGGAGGATGTAAATGGCAGCATCTGCCATATGATCTTCAGCTTCGGTTCAAGGAAAAACAGGTTAAAGACAATCTTGAAAGAATAGGCAGACTGCAGCTGCCTTCTGTAAACCCTATAATTGGATCCTGCCGGATATTCGGGTACAGGAATAAACTTGAGTTTACTTTTTCAGATAAGAGGTGGTTGACAAGGGAAGAAATGAATTCCGGGGTTGAGCGCGGAAATGATGATGCTCTCGGCTTCCATATACCAGGGCATTTTGACAAGGTAATAGATATTCTCGAATGTCATTTACAACCCGAACCTTCCGGTTCGATAAGGAATGCAGTGAGACTATATGCCCACAGGAAAGGGCTCCGGTTCTTTGATCTCCGGCAGCAAAGCGGATTCCTTCGCAATCTCATAATACGTAACACTTCTGACGGTCAGGTAATGGTTCTGGTGGTTTTCTTTATGGATGAGAAAGAGAGGAGGGAAGATTTACTTGATTTTATAATCTCAGAGTTTCCCCGGATAACATCACTCTTCTATGTAATTAACAGCAAAAAAAATGATTCACTTGCTGATCAGACCCCGGTGCTGTACAAAGGAGAAGATCATATAACCGAGACATTCGATGGACTTACGTTCAGAATCGGGCCGAAATCCTTCACTCAAACAAACAGTGAACAGGCGCTTCAGCTATACAGGAAGACCCGGGATTTTGCCGGACTGACAGGGCATGAGATTGTCTATGACCTCTATACCGGCATAGGAACAATTGCAAATTTTGTAGCATCCTCTTCACGAAAGGTTATAGGTATTGAGTATGTCGAGGAGGCAGTAAGGGATGCAGCAGAGAATTCAAGGATTAATAACATAACAAACACACAGTTTTTTTCAGGTGATGTTAAAGATATTCTGTCTGATGAATTTATTGAGCTGAACGGTCGTCCCGACGTTTTAATAACAGATCCTCCCCGGGCAGGGATGCATCAGGATGTTATTGAAAAAATACTTTCAATACTTCCCTCACGGGTTGTCTATATCAGTTGCAATCCTGCAACACAGGCCCGTGATCTGCAATTCCTTTCATCAAAGTATAATATTGTCGGCGTACAGCCTGTTGACATGTTTCCGCACACTCATCATGTTGAAAATATTGTACTTATGAACAAGGCAGGGGAGTGATGGTTGATATCAAGTTGTTTTTTTATTTCAAAATAAGTGTATCTTTAACATTTACACACATTGTTTAGTTGACGGTGTATAGAAACAACAAGGATCTTGATCTGTTCAATCTGGTTCAGAATCAGAGGATTGAGGATCATCTGGCAAGTCTCCAGTATGCAAGGATGATCCAGAAGGCACTTCTTCCGGAACCTGAAATGATGAAGGGACTGTTCAAGGATTATTTTGTGCTTTTTCTGCCAAGAGATATAGTAAGCGGAGATTTTTATTATGTTTTCAGCCGTAACAATTATATATGTGTTGCAGCCGGGGACTGTACCGGGCATGGTGTTCCGGGAGCTCTTCTCAGTATTCTTGGTATAAGCTTTCTGAATGATATCCTGCAGCAGAGAAGTGATCTGAAAGCCAACAGGATACTTAATCTGATGAGAGAGAAGGTAATGAAGGCACTTCGCCAGACCGGTGAAGAAACTGAAACAAAAGACAGTATTGATATTGGCCTGTGTATAATTGATATGACAAACAACAGCTTGCAGTTTTCCGGAGCCAACAGACCACTCATAAGGATGAGAGATGGTCTCCTTTCAGAATTTAAGCCCGATAAGATGACCATCGGTGTGGCCCCTATCAGGGAACTGCCCTTTAACAACCAGATTCTTGATATTATGCCGGGTGATACTTATTATTTGTATTCCGACGGATTTTCGGATCAGTTTGGTGAAGTATCTGATAAAAAATTCAAACAGAAACAGCTTAAAAAATTAATAGAATCAATGTCAGGTTTGTCGATGCCACGACAAAAATCCTTCCTTAAAGAGACTTTCTACCAGTGGAAAGGCAACTGCCAGCAGATAGATGATGTCCTGATATTTGGTTTTCAGATATAAGACAGCGGGTATGATGAAGCTCACAGCTTTCAGGATAAGGAATTTCCGGTCGATAATTGACACCGGATGGCAATCCTTGTCTCCTGATAACATCACATGCCTTATCGGTCAGAATGAGTCGGGTAAGACATCGATCTTGGAAGCTTTGAAAGTTTTTTATACTGAAACAATTTCAGAAGATGTTCTGCGAAGCGATCTCAGCCTGCCTGATGTAAGCTGCCGTTTCAGTGTCCCTGAGGGGTGGCTGCTTAGGATAACTGATAACCCGGGTACTGAATTAAAGGAACTGCTGTCGGGGACTACTCACATAGAACTGACAAGAAGTTGGCTCCCGGATCTGTCATCTGTGCTGAAGGTTAGTGGCACTATCAGCCAATATCTTGATTCTCTTGAAGATGCATGGCGGATTTATCTTGGCGATGTTACTGTTGAAATGGAAGGGGAACTGAGAAATATTTCCAGCCTGGAAAAAGCTTTGGAGAATGTAAATATTAAAGAAGCCCAGGTAAGGGCAAAGTTCCCCGATATTGTTTCTAAAAAAAAGGGCATTATATCGCTTTTTAAAAAGAAGCCGGCTGAGGAAAAACCTTTGATAGTTGAAGATCAGGACCTTATTGTTGAGTTGAATGAGATACTGATACAGAAAGATAAACTGAACGAAGAACTTTCAGCTAAAAAACTGATAAAGAAAGCGGGTGATACATGGAAAACCCTTCTTGATAAATACAACTCATTTGAAAATCATTTGAGAGAGTTAGCCTTCAAGCTGGAGAAAAGACATCAACAGCTGACATTCTTTATGAAGCAGAGTGATGAGGATGATCTGGAATGGAAGAGTGTTCTGGATGATTACAGAATCACCAGGCGCGACAGAGATAAAACAAAAGCTGAGCTTGACAGGCATATCGCATTCTCGGCGTATATAATGGACGGATATGATGAACGTGAAGCCAATATCAAGGTCAATGAGGAAATTCAGTCATATAAATCGCAGTATAACAGCGAGATACTTGGGAGGAAGTATTTTGAATACTGTCCAGTTTTTGAAGTATTCGAAGATTTTGGAAGTCTGTTGCCCAATCGTATCGATATGGAGGATATAATTTCAGGGAATGATAAGGTTGAAGGCTACAAGGCTGCCCGAAACTTCCTTGCAATAGCGGCGCTCGATTATTCATTTTTCCAGCAGCCATCAAGCCGTATACTGAAGCAAAAGATAGAAAACCTTAATTATACACTTACTACAAATTTTCAGGATTTCTGGCAGCAATCGATTGGTAGGAACAATAAAATCCATATCCAGTTCGAGCTTGATCATTACAACGCATCATGTGGCGATAAGGCAGGCAAGCCATATCTGGAATTCTGGATAAAGGATGAAGGTGAGCGGCTTTACCCTAAGCAGAGAAGCAGGGGAGTAAGATGGTTCTTGTCTTTTTATATGGAGCTTAAAGCTGCAGCAAATCTGAGTGACAAGAACATGGTACTCCTTATCGACGAGCCGGGTGTAAGTCTTCATGCCAGGGCACAGGAAGACGTGCTGAGGGTTTTTGAGGATATAAAGGACAAGATACAGATCATATATACCACCCACTCGCCTCATCTTGTTGAAATAAATAAACTTCATCGAATACTTGCTGTCCAGAGAGATGATCTCGACAGCCTGAGAAGTACAACACGCATTCTTGATCCTCTTCGTCTTTCCGCTGCATCCCCTGATACTCTGACACCACTTCAGAGCATCCTTGGTAATCCTGTATCAGGAGAAGGATTCTCATCGAAAAAATTCAACCTTATTGTCAATAATACGGGGTCCTATTACCTCCTGAATGCAATCATTCATCTGATGGGATCGACAACACAGGTCAGCATTGTCCCTTCAACAAACGTCTCTTCTATTCCGCTTCTCTGCAATATTCTTATGGGCTGGGGACTTGAATTTGCAGTCCTTCTTTTTGAAAATGACAAGGAGAACCAGGTTGCCAAACTGCTAAAGGATACGATATTCAGGACAGATAACAGCGGGAGGGATCTGGTAATAAAGATGCCCGATACATTTTATAATGCCGAGGATCTTCTGTCTACACTCGATTTCAAGAATCACATACTTAAAACCCGCGAGGGGATTACGGTAGCTAATTCTGAATATGTAAGGGAAAAGAAGATCGCGAGAGGTTTTCTTTTTTCAAGATTTCTTGCGGAGGTAACTTCGGGTAATATTAAGTTGTCCAATTTCGATGAAGAGTCACAGGAGAATTTCAGGCTTTTTATAGATCTTCTTAAGGACATAAAATAAACTGACTTTTTTTTGCATTTAGTGTCTGTTTTCCTATTTTTGTTGCGCTCAGGTAACTAAGTTTATTTTAATCTTTCTTTATAAAAGTTGCAGAGAGTAGAAGGAGAGATGGGTGAGTGGCTTAAACCATCAGTTTGCTAAACTGACGTATGGGTAACTGTACCGGGGGTTCGAATCCCCCTCTCTCCGCAACACCTTCATGA
>DAONXX010000068.1:0-1332 GCA_035414025.1 Bacteroidales bacterium
AGAAAGAGTGGATCGACACCGGGGCGTTCGCAGAATAGCCAATTGCTAATCCTCGAGGGGCAAATTGGGACAGGAGTTCATGGTTTCCTTGGAAAGGAAAACCGGATGCTTTTGCCATCTTTGATCTAAAATAAACCAAGGCACATTGAATGATTTTGTCATTTGCGAACAATTGGTGGATAAGAGTTAAACGGCTTGCATCTGTCATACGATTAAGACCCTTTGATGATTCCACGCTGGAGAATCGTTCGAAGGAACGTTATCGGCGTATAGCGCTCACATCTTTTGCAGCTATTGCTGCCAGAGGGGTGGGGGTGCTCACTGCCTTGATTTCCGTGCCTTTGACTTTGCATTACCTGGGCAGTGAACGCTATGGAATGTGGATGACAATCAGTTCCGTTATTGCAATGCTCGGATTTGCTGATCTTGGCATGGGAAATGGCCTAGTCAATGCCGTTTCGGAATCGGACGGTAAACGTGATATTGAATCAGCAAAAAAATATATATCAAGCGCATTTTTTCTCCTTTTAGCAATTTCTTAAAGTATTGATCAGCCTCAGAAAAAGTGAATGGAGCAAAGAAAAACCTGTCTAGGCCATGATCAGAACACTTTCCGCCCATTTTGTGAAAGAATTCATGCCGGTTCTCAAGGGCTTCAACAAGAGTGTTGAAATCCCGGATAAAAATATCCGCAGAACTTCCGAGGCGTTCAATATATGATTTGAATATTGAAGGATCATCAGTTTTAATAACATTATCAGGTCTCCAGGTAGGAAGAATTGCTATTTCGAATGTGCTTTTTAGTTTCTTATGATATTCCAGGCTGTCGGAAGGATCGTCAGTCGTGCATACAACTTCGGCATTCACCATTTTAAGAAGTGAGCGGATACTGAATTCTTTCGTTCTCAGGAGCTCATTTGCTTTATCGTATATCTTATCAGCAGTTGCGGGAGAGAGAAGATCAAATATACCAAAGTACCTTGCAAGCTCAAGATGTGTCCAGTGGTAAAGGGGATTTCCTATGGCAAAAGGCACTGTTTCTGCCCATTTTTTAAATTTATCCTTGTCAGATGCTATGCCTGTGCAGTATTTTTCATCAATGCCATTGGTTCTCATGGCACGCCATTTATAATGATCGCCTTCGAGCCATGCCTGCGTGAGATTTTCAAACTGCCTGTCATCTGCGATCATCTGCGGCGAGAGATGACAATGAAAATCAATTATTGGCTGATGTTCGGCATATTGATGATACAAGCTCCTTGCAGTCTTGTTCCCAAGAAGAAAATCATCGTTAATAAATGTCTTCATAATCAGGTTGTTTGTCTCAAAAGT
>DAONXX010000068.1:1432-11071 GCA_035414025.1 Bacteroidales bacterium
TGCAGGCAGACACAAGGCATTTGCTGCTGCTGACAAAACTATATAAAGCGGGTTTGAAGCAAAAGTCATGATGCTTGATGCTTCTTCCGGATTGGCTATTATCTTTAAAAAGTTTCCTGAGAAGGGTATAAGTATTATCCCTGATAAGATCACTGAGATAACCATTATAATTACTATAAAAACAGCCACCCATCCGATATTGACCCAGAATCTTTTATGAACAAGAGAAAAGGTCCGTGCTATTGCATGTCCTATATCGGTGCCCTCAACAATGAGAACCGGCAGGAAAAATAAATACAGGGTGGCAATATATATTGCTGCAAAGAATATCCCTACAATAAAAACGAGTAAGCCCAGAGCCAGGGCGAATGACCCGAAGAATGAAAGAAGTATTATTATTATCAGATAGGGAATGAAATATCTGAGGGATTTGTATGTTGATGACAAAATAGTTGTATCGTTGTCGATAGGTTTGCAGATAACATAATACTGCAATACAGTTGTGACGTAAAGGCTTATAATTGAAATAATTATAATTGGAACTATCATTCCCCTTAAATTTTCAAGTACTTCCATCGGATCTGAATAGTTTTGCAGTTCTGTCAGGTTAAACTTCAGCATCAGCAGATGGGTTATGATAAAAAGGAAAAATGATGTCAGGAAGAGCACAAGGAAATTCTTTTTATAAAATTCCCATAATGAACTCATTACGTTGTCGAGAGTATATTTTTTATATAAGGGGTGTTCTTTGATGTTTTCCATATAACATATAATAAGAGTTTTTTACCATTAATCTTTCATTTTCCCTTTCTCCATTGCTTTAAAATAAGTGTGAACGGAAAGATATACTTTTCTTTGCTTGGTACGAAGATCCCTTCGTTCACGGTTTTTACATCTTCAATAGTATAAAATGCCTTTGGGTTTACAGAGTTTATTATCTCTATGACCTTGTCCAGCTCCTGACGCTGAACTATTGAATAGATGAGATGTACTTTCTCCTTTGCTCCCTGTGCTTCAACGCAGGTAGCTCCGTATCCTTTTTTGTTGATGCTTTGTGCAAGTTCAATCCCGCTTTGATGAGTAATTATCCTAATCATCTGTATTCCCATTGCAAGTTTTTCCTCGATCATCATACCGACAAAATTACCTGTAGCAAAACCAGCTGCATATGCAAAATAATTAACGTAGTTATCAAGATTCTGCATTATCTTGCTAATAGCTGTTATCCAGATAAGCACCTCAAAGAATCCAAGTATTGGTGCAATTTTCTTGTTCCCTTTAGAGACAAAGATTATACGTATTGTACCTATTGATACATCACAAATACGGGCTAGAAATATCAATACCGGTATAATACCCAGCGTAAAAAAGTCTGAATCGAAGAATGAAGTTGTCATATTTGAATATGATTTATAACCAGTAAAGATATGAATAATGGTGTAATGTCACAATGATAGAAAGACATTGGATCATGCCTGTTTTCTCCGTACGGGAAGGTAAGTTATTATGACTGCAGGTAGTCTATTCCGTATACTTCAGCCTTAGATTGACAACCTTATTATAAACATGGTAGCAGGGTTCTTCACACATATCTCTTACAAACCTTACCGAAGGTCTTATGGAATTAATTGACACATAGCTAATGTCATCGTATATATATGTGGCAGTAACAGTATAGGTTTTATTCAAGGCTACGGTACGGTAGATAAAGGAAGACCTTCTATAGAATGAATCATAAAGTATACTGTCTTCAACAACACCTTCATAAATATCAACAAGCACAATAGTTCCTGTCTTGTCAAGTTCAATTCTAAGTTCAGTATTAACAGGTTTGTTTATTGTGCAAGTATTATCTTCACAATTGACAAAATAGTAAGGCAGTTCTTCACATGAGAAGCTTATTACCAGTAGTATGAATATTAGTGGCTTAAAAATAAATCCAATATGTTTTTTCAATACCATTTGATTGTTTTTATTGGTGCTTTTATATTGTTAAACTGGAAACTGAATAAACAACCTGTCCGGTACCATATAGGTCCGATTTTATAAAAATCAGAAGTCATGAATTCTGCACCAGCGTAAAATGAAAATCTGTTCATAACCAACTTAAGGCTTGCAGCAGGTACTATCTTCATTTTTCCTTTCGGCCCATTCTTACTACCCCTGAATGTATCGCCAAAATAGTATCCTGTATTCAAGGAAGTTGTTAAACAGAAATTATTTCCGGAAAGCTTATCTGTCAAAGCAAAATCCTTTTGTATTCCTAAATAGGCAAATGATGTTTTATCAAGATACTGGTAATACAAATTATCTGATTGTTTTATAAGTACTTTTGTTGGGAAAGGTTTGGTATCAAAACCCGCAGAGAGGCCGATATTAGTAAGTGGTTCCCTGAATGAAGCAGAAAACGTGGTATAAATATCCCTTGAGGTGAACCTGAAGGAAAGAGATAGTTCAAGTATATTGAACTGCTGCTTAATGTTTCCCGGGAGATTTGATTCTTTTAGTAGCTGGATCATTTCCTTTCTGCGGTACACTGCAGCGATACTGTATGGATTTACAACATCCCTTTCAGGGTCGTTCCAGGCTTTGCCTCTTTTCAGCAGATTCTCTGCTGCATCTTTCTGGTTAGATCGTATTGTAAGGCTTAAGGCATCCCATCCATAAATGTTCTTTTCGTAAATGTCGACTCCCTTTTCAAGAAAAATATTCATTAAAAGAGTATCTCCGTTCTGCGCTGCTATCAGGAAAGGGGTGAAGCCATTTTTATCTCTTGCTTCAAGGTTGCTGCCGTTGTTCATGAGTAAATAGGCCGTTTCAAGATTCCCTGCCCAGACAGCAGCCATTAAAGCTGTTGTCCCTTCGGTTGTCTTAATATCCACATTGGCATCATAATACAAAAGGAGATCAGTAAGAGTGTCATAGTTGTAAATTGATGCATAATGCAATGCTGTAGCTCCAAAGATATCCTGATAATCTATTTCCGCTCCGTTCCTTATAAGGATCTCAGCAATTTCGGCATTATTTCTTCTTGCTGCCAGTATCAGGGGTGTCTCCCTGCTGTTTGTTCTCTTATTTGGGTCTGCTCCCTGAGATAAAAGAATGTTTACTACAGAAACATGGTCATTTGATATTGCAAAAATTAAAGGCGTAGCTCCTTCAGAAGTTTCAGTATCAATCCTGGCACCCCTTGAGATGAGTTTAATTACCTCATTATCATATCCTTTTGATGATGCAATCATAAGGTTGTATTCGAGAGCTCCGTAGTAAAAGCTTGGCAGATAATCAGATGTGTCAATCATAGTCTCTTGTCCTGCAAGCAGCCAGCTGTATGTTAACAGGACTATTGCTATAATTGATTTTCGGACCAAGATGAGATCATTTAAGTAAATACAAATTTAGTTTTTTATTCACAGGTAAGTTAATTAGTGTGGAAATGTTATTCATAATTTTATGAATTATGCTTGTCCGGTTTAATATGATTTCAGGCAATCATCAATTCCCAAAAAATACAGGAATATCAAGTCTTTTACTTTTTTACATTTTTTAATTTAAAATTTCTATTCAGTTGAAATACTTTTTTTATTTTTATCCCGAAAAGTATCAAAAATTGAATCGTTATAAAAAAATACTGTTAGTTATTTTTTTACTGGTTTTCTCTTTCAGCTACAATCCTGGTGCTGATGAAAAAGGGCATTCTCTTGCTGACAAACTAAGGCCTGGTAATGTAAGACTGACAAATGAACATTCATCCGCCGAGGAATTTGAAGCTGCAGAAAAGACAGTCCGGTCCTTTATGCGAAAATGGTCAATAAGCGGAGCCTCCTTAGCTATTGCAAAAAACGGAAGCCTTGTTTATGCAAAAGGGTTTGGCCTGATCGATACATTATCAGGTGAAGAGGTGCAGCCTTACAATAAATTCCGTACCGCAAGCATTTCCAAGCTTATTACTGCTATAGCTGTGATGAAACTGCAGGAAGAAGGCAGGTTGTCGCTTGATGATAAGGTCTTCGGCCCGGAAGGGATCTTAAATGATGACTATTTCAGTAATCCGGTTGACAAAAGAGTATATGATATCACTGTTGCCCATCTGTTGAGTCATAAAGGTGGGTGGACACTACGCTGGGGAGATCAGATGTTCATGCCACTGACGATTGCTGATAAAATGGGTTTGAAACCTCCTGTGCCGACTCGAACTATAATCCGCTATGCCCTTGATAAAAGACTTCATTTCACTCCCGGAAAGGGGAAAGCATATTCCAATCTGGGGTATAGCATACTTGGTCTTGTAGTGGAAAAAGTTACTTCAATGCCTTATGAGGATTACTGCCGTAAATATATTCTGGCCCCGATAGGTATTTTCGATATGCAGATGGCTCGCAATCTGCCATCGGAGAAAGCACCCTATGAAGTGACTTATTATGAACCATCCGATATTGTGCCCAAACCTTCAATATACGGGACTAATGAACTTGTATCGCCATGTTACGGAGGCAATGATATTGAAGCCCTTGGTGCAGCTGGTGCCTGGCTGGCAACTGCTCCCGATCTTGTGCGTCTTGCATTGTCAGTCGATGGCTTCGATACAAGGAGAGATATACTGAGTGAAAACACTATTGATTTCATGACTGATATTTCAAACGGATTAGCTCCTATTGGCTGGAAAACCACATATCCTAACGGTACATGGTGGAGGACCGGATCCTACCCAGGCACTGCAGGGATGATGAAGAGACAGGCTGATGGTACTGTCTGGGTTGTCCTGCTCAATTCAAGTGCATGGAACGGACCTGAAATACATTCTTTTATAAACAGCATGATGACAAGGGTCATATCCCAGGTTAAAGACTGGCCCTCCGGTGATCTTTTAGAGCACTCTCTTCCCGTTCCTCTTTTCGCTGATCTAACTGATTATCAGTCTAAAGCCGGGCTTTTACAGGAGCCCTAAGCTAACTGTGAAACCAATTGCCTCGTAATCTTCTCTTTACTATTATAACTGGCGCAGGAGAATATTAGGAGGGAAAAATAATTAAATCCCTACTGGGCTACAAAATGATAGGTAAGAGTGCCTGTCTGTATCTTCGGGGCGTTTATATCTGAATTGAAGCGGGAGACAAGGGCACTTGAAACTGCAGTCTCAGCGAGGCAGGGATCTGTTGTTTTCTCTGTTCCGATTATCGATGCAGCTTCCACAATGCCTTTTTGATTGACACGGATTGAGAGGGTAACTATTCCAGATCCGGGACATTTATAGATTGGGATAGGCAGATATGTATGATTTCGGCCTTCAAGTTCGTAATAGATCCGCGTAGGGCCCTGGTAGTTGGCGGCAAGTTCCTGCGATTCTTTTGGTTTATTCTCAACTTCCTTCTGAAACGACAATTTACCCTCAGGATCAGTATCATCCTCCATATTTTGCTCATCAATAAGGCTCTCGGGATTGAGCAAACCTTTTTCGATGAGTTCCTCCTTGACCTTATTGACATATTCTTCCGGATCAATCTCTATATCAGGTTGATTGGCAAGATTCCTTGCAATATTGAGCAGCTCTTCATCACCCTGAAGTATCTTTTCAATGCTTGAGGCCGGTAGTTCAATAAGCCTTTTATCTTCTTCCTCTGATTCAGCAACCTGTATAAATTCAATTGTGAATTCCGTCCTGAGATCCCTGCGTATCGATTTAAGCTGAAATGACATGAAAATAATTGCAGCGATAAGATGTATTATCACTGTCCCAAGTATCCCCACTAGCCTGCCTTTATATTTTTTCATGAAATACTAAATTAGCAAATATTCTATTTTGAGGCAGAATCAGGAGAATTATTTCTTTTTGGCCTTTTTCTTTTTGATGACTTTTGCCGGTTCAGGTTTTTTTACTGACTTGTCCCTGAACAGACCATTTTTAACTGAACCTATGAATTTTGACCAGGCCAGGGGATTAAGCAGGTTATTTACAGGATATTGTCCTCTTGTTGCCATGTTCGAGAAGTTTTGTTCCATGGAATATCTGTAACCGGCTTCAGGAGAGACATTAAGATTCGCATTATTTGTTATTGCAACATATATTGATGCTATATTCTCATTCATGTTTTCAGCAATGGGATCAACAGGCTGCTCTTTTGTCACATCTCTTAGAAATTCACTGTATGTCTTCCATGGGAGGATAGTAACCTCTTCAATTGAAATTGTATCCGGCTCAAGGACTATATCAACCATAACATGCTTGCTCTCGTAGGATTCAGGTATTATTGTATGATATCTTTTAAATCCAAGAGCCCTGAAAAAAATTGTATCACCCGGAGTGCTCGTAAGGGAATATATTCCGGTTCTTTCACTGATTATGCCTCGCTTCAGCTTTTTTGATACTACGGCAACTCCCTGAACAGGACGGAGTAAGTCATCAGTTATTATACCGCTTACCTGCACAAATCTTTCCGGTCTTTCCTGCCCGGACACCTGACTTTTTGCAGGAATTAATGTAAGTGAGTACAGTATCGTTATGAATATAAACTTCCTCAATTGAGCTCTGAAAGCGATTTAATAACTTAAATTATTCGGTTCAATTTTGCAAATTAAACATTATTGATAATAACCCTGAATTATTTTGTTAAATTTTAATAATTTCAACGATTTAAAAACAGGGCCTATGAGGATGAAAAATAAACTGCTTTTGGGTGATGAGGCTATTGCTCAGGCAGCAATGGATGCCGGGTTAAGCGGAATCTATGCTTATCCGGGAACTCCGTCAACTGAGATAATGGAATATATTCAGTTATCAGCGTTTGCTGCTGAAAGAAATATCCACCGGGAATGGTCATCTAATGAAAAGACTGCAATGGAAGCCGCCCTGGGTATGTCTTATACCGGAAAAAGGGCAATGGTAGCAATGAAACATGTTGGACTTAATGTTGCTGCTGATAGTTTTATAAACTCGGCAGTAACAGGGATCAATGGTGGACTTATTGTAGTTTCTGCAGATGATCCCTCAATGCATTCATCACAGAATGAGCAGGATTCACGGTTCTATGCCAAGTTTGCCTTTGTGCCCTGCTTTGAGCCTTCAGATCAGCAGGAAGCTTACGATATGGTTTTTGATGCTTTTGAACTCTCAGAAAAATATAATACACCGGTTTTATTCAGGATAACAACACGTCTTGCTCATTCCCGGGCAAGTGTAAGCCTGATAAGAGATAGTATGCCCCAGAAAGGGATTAATCTTCCTGCCGATCCGGTCCGCTTTGTTCTTCTTCCAGCCTTGGCAAAAAAGAAATACAGGGCTCTGCTCTCTGCTCACGAAACTATCCGTTTCGATGCCAGGATATCTAAATATAACAGTTTCAGGGATCATAAAAAGAGGGAACTTGGTATTATTGCCTGTGGTATTTCTTATAATTATCTGATGGAGAACCTTAATGCGGCTTCTGTCAGTTATCCCGTCCTTAAGATATCGGCATACCCTTTCCCTCCTGACCTGATAAGAGATATTGCCGGACGCTGCAAAGAACTTCTTATTCTTGAAGAAGGCTACCCATTTATCGAAGAAGCATTACGGGGCATCCTTGATAATGGTATCAGGATCTATGGAAGAATGGATGGCTCGATACCACGTGACGGAGAGCTTAATCCTTCAATTGTGGCCAAGGCTCTGGGAATACCTGTTCCTCATGTACGGCAGGTGCCTGATCTTGTAAAGATGCGGCCTCCTTCCTTTTGCAAAGGATGTGGACATTCCGATACATTCATGGCGCTGACTGAAGCACTAAAGGATTATGGACCGGGAAAGGTATTCTCCGATATAGGTTGTTATACACTTGGTGCTCTGCCACCTTACAATGCTATCAATTCGTGTGTTGATATGGGAGCCTCAATTACAATGGCTATTGGCGCTGCTGATGCCGGACTCTTCCCTTCAGTTGCTGTTATCGGCGATTCAACATTTACACATTCCGGGATGACAGGGCTGCTTGATGCAGTGATTAAGAACTCCCCAATTACTGTTATAATCTCTGATAACTCAACAACAGGTATGACAGGAGGGCAAAAATCGCAGGCAACAGGGAAAATTGAACAGATATGCACAGGAATAGGTGTGGATCCGGAGCATATCAAAGTAATTGTGCCCCTTCTCAAAAATCATGAGGAGAATGTGAGGCTAATGAAGAAAGAATTTGAATATAAAGGTGTTTCTGTAATTGTTTCATCAAGGGAATGCATACAAACAGCAGCCAGGAGAAAAAGATCTAAAGCTTCGGGTGAATAAATATAAAAAGGTATGAAAAATGATATTGTTTTGGCAGGAGTAGGAGGGCAGGGTATCCTTTCAATAGCAGCAGTTATTGGCTTTGCTGCTGTCGAAAATAAATTATTCCTCAAACAGTCTGAAATTCATGGAATGAGCCAGAGAGGAGGTGATGTTCATTCACATTTCAGATTGTCTGATTCTCCGGTGGCATCAGACCTTATACCTCTTGGCCATGCCGATATAATAATTTCAGTCGAGCCCATGGAGGCATTGAGGCACCTTCCCTGGCTTGCAAAAAAAGGCTGGATAATAACCAATTCGGAACCTTTTATAAATATTAACGGTTATCCTGATGTAGATTCTATCCTTGACGAGATAGGTAAAATAAAAAATAACATAATTGTTAATGCTGACAGGATTGCAAAGGAAGCCGGTTCAGTACGGACTGGCAATATAGTTACTCTCGGTGCTGCTTCACCTTTTATAAATATACCTTATGAAAGTCTTGAAAATGGGATCCGTCAACTATTTGGAAGGAAAGGAAAGGAGATAGTGGAAATGAATCTTAGAGCAATGAAGGCTGGAAGGGATTTCACGGAAAAAAAGATATTGTGATAAAAGAAAAGAGGCTGTTTCGTGTTGCAGCCTCTTTAAGGAAAGAAAGTTTAATGCCGTTTTTTTATTGTTCATCTTTGGCAGCACCTTTCCCGGAGCGTAAAAGCAGAAGATCATTCAGGACTATCTCGGTGATATACTTTGTTACGCCCTTTTTGTCTTCATAACTTCTGTAAACCAGTTTTCCTTCAACGGCAACCTCCCTGCCTTTTTTAAGAAATCTTGATGCTGTATCAGCGAGACCATTCCATGCCACTATATTATGCCATGTTGTTTCTTCAACTTTTTGTCCTTCTGAATTTTTAAAGCTTTCATTTGTTGCCAGTGTAAAGCGAGCAACTTTTTTTCCGCTTTCAAGCGTTTTGATTTCCGGATCCTGACCGAGGTTACCGATCAACAGAACTTTGTTTCTCATTGCATTCATGGTTTTACGATTTTTGTTTGACATGTAAATTTTTCTTTGTCAAACTTACGCCCGTTTATCAGCCCGATTCGGTATCTAGTCATTTATATACGGTATTAAATCATTTTTAGCCGTTTGTAACCGTTTAAGAATGTTTTTTTATATCTTTATCAAAACTTTAGTGCTGTGGAAAAAAAATGTCTCGACTGCGGAGCCGCTATCCGTGGTCGCACTGATAAGAAATTTTGTTCGGATCAGTGCAGAAATAATTTTAACAACAAGCTGAACAGGGATACAAATAATTTTGTGCGAAATGTTCATGGATTGTTAAGGAAGAACAGAAGGATTCTCGTCGACCTTTACAACAGCGGAAAACGAA
>DAONXX010000069.1:0-11070 GCA_035414025.1 Bacteroidales bacterium
ACAGATTTCCAGGATCTTAATGCCTCGGGCAATTTCACTCTTGATGGTTCGGTAATTGGCATTTACAGTGATGCAGACAGCACTTTGCCGGATGTATCCCTTAATCTGACTGCAAGCAACGGGCTTATAAGTTATCCTGCTCTGCCGGAGAAGATCACAAATATTAATCTAAAAACCGATATTTTCGTTGATGGTCGGGATCTGGACAAAACTACTGTTGACGTCAGTAAGTTTCATCTTGAACTGGCAGGTAATCCCTTTGATATGACTTTGTTTCTTCAGACCCCAATGAGTGATCCGAATTTCAGGGCTTCAATGATTGGAAAGCTTGATCTTACTGCGCTGTCAAATGCTATACCTCTTGATAGCATTGAAATAGGCGGTCTTATTGATATGTCAGTACGAATGGCTGGCAGTCTGTCGATGATCGAAAAGGAACAATACGATAAATTCCAGGCTTCAGGAAATCTGGGGATAAGGGAGATGAATGTAGCAATGACTGGCTATCCCTCTGTAGCAATAAAAGAAGCGGATTTCGAATTTACTCCTGCCTATGCAGCTCTTACAAAAGCCGATCTGATAGTGGGAGAGAAGAGCGATTTAAGCATCTCCGGCCGGCTTGAAAATTACATACCTTATCTCTTCAGAGATGCTGTTGTAAAAGGTAATCTTACACTGCGTTCAAATACAATTGATGTTTCAAATTTGCTTGCAGGAATGGCGGAAGATACAACTGCAGATGAAGATACAACATCACTTGCGCTTATCAGAATACCTCAAAACATTGATTTTGATTTTAATGCTCTTATCAGTAATATGCTGTATGGTAAGATAAATGCTAAAAATTTAAAAGGCCATATAATAGTTAAAGATGGTATTCTTACTCTGAGGGAAACCGGTATGAATATCCTTGGGGGAAGCATTGCGATGAATGCAGATTATGATACAAGGGATTCACTTAAGCCTTTTGTTAAAGGTGATATGAATCTTCAAAATTTCGGTGTTAAGGATGCATTCACTACTTTCAATGCTGTTCAGAAGCTTGCACCGGCAGCTGCAGGAATGGATGGAATAGTGAATGCAAGGCTTAGTTTTCAGAGCCTTCTCGGAAGCGATATGATGCCCCTGATCCATACTTTGTCAGGAAGTGGTAAGCTCCAGTCGGACGAAGTGACAATTTTAACATCGGCTGCTTTCGACCAGATAAAAAACCTGCTTAAGCTTGGAGATAATTTTACCAATGTCTTTAAAGATTTGAATATCAGCTTTAATTTGAAAGAAGGGAGAGTTTATGTCAGTCCTTTTGATACCAAGCTAGGCAATATTAAAATGAACATAAGCGGAGATCAGGGTCTTGACCAGACTATGAATTATATTATTAAAACCGAGATCCCGAGGTCTGAGCTTGGTGGTTCCGTCAATACTCTTGTAAATTCTCTCTCTTCCCAGGCTGCTTCTTTTGGTATTGCCTTCAAACCTGCAGATATTCTTAAGGTAAATATTAAAGTGGCAGGAGTGTTCGGTAAACCGGTTGTTACTCCGTTCTTCGGATCAACATCGGGAGAGGCTGTTTCCGGTGTTGCTGCACCTGTAAAGGAAGTTGCCAAGCAAGCAGTTGATGATGCAATTGATAGCGGAAAGGATAAACTCAGGAAAGAAGCAGAGGCAAGGGGCGATGAACTTATAAGGGAAGCAGAACAACAGGGTAACAGACTTCGGGAAGAAGCGGCCAGAGGCGCTGAGATTATACGTAAGGAGGCTGATGCAAGAGCTCAGAAACTTATAGATGATGCTTCTTCGAAAGGTGCTGTGGCTAAACTGGCTGCCCAGAAAGCAGCTGACACGCTTAGAAATGAAGCTGAAAAGCGGGCTTCTCAACTGGAACAGGAAGCCGATGCAAAAGCAGACCAACTGCTTAAAGAAGCCAAAGCCAAAAAAGAAGATCTGCTAAACAAGATATAAGACTACGGGACTTAAAACGCCCAGATTAAAAAAGCCATCTGTTGATGGCTTTTTTTTAGAATTTCCTTTCTTTTATTCTTGCTTTCTTTCCTGTCAGATCACGAAGGTAAAAAATCCTTGCTCTTCTGACCTTACCATGTTTGTTAACTTCAATCTTGTCAATGAAGGGAGATGCAATAGGGAAAATCCTTTCAACACCTATGTTCCCTGACATTTTTCTGACAGTAAAAGTTTCAGTGTGTGCGCTGCCCGCTCTTTGCAGAACAACCCCGCGGAATTGCTGTATCCTTTCCTTATTGCCTTCTTTTATTTTATAGTGAACGGTAATCGTGTCTCCGGCTGTGAATTTCGGAAATTCTTGCTTTACTGCTAATTCCTTTTCAACAACATTCATCAGGTTCATCTCAGTCGTTATTATGTGTTCAATACTTTCAAAAAGTGGACGCAAAGGTATAAATAATATTTAAAAATTTCACTATCTCGTTTAAAATGTTTGCTAAATGCCTGCATCCAACACTAGTGACCTGCTACGGCTGGCATCAGAAGCTTATCACCAGTGTCTTGTATAACAGCTTTTTTCCATTTATCAGGATATCCGGGCTGCATTGGCGATTCCGGATAATCGTTCTTTGTACGCGCAAATTTCCCGTCTATTTCCTTTTTTATATTGCCGTCGATATATTTTACAAGAAGATATTCACTTAGCTTTTTCCATTCGTTGAATGTGTTTTCAGCAGTCTTTAATGAGTACTCAGTAAGATAATCTCTCGCTTTCCAGACATCATTCTCATATAGTTTTACAGCTGCAGCGTCAATATTTTCAGTTTCAGAAATATAATTAAGTTCAAGTTTCTTCTGTATCCTGATTGCATCGGCACTCATCATATCATATCTTAAATAGCATAGATTAGCTACAAGGTTGAAAAGCCAGAATGCTGATGTAGGAGAATATGTTGTCATATCGCCGTTGCCCACTCTGAAGCATTCCGGCACATCTGTTATTCCACAATAAATAGGATTGAACACTGTTGTTGCTGCATCATCAACACCGAACCAGAATATTCCACCGATAGGATCGGGCAGCCAGCTTCTTGATTCGGCGACAAATACGAAACCTGTCTGCTGTGTTGCAGTGGCTCTTTCATTAGTGTATTCAGCGCCCTTTGGATCGTCAGATACTTTCCATGAAAGCGGGCGCCATCGGTAAGGTAAACCGAATGGCCCGGCCCCAGCATCAAGTCTCATATCGAGCGGTGTTCCTTCAAGATGGTCGCGCATGAAATTCATCATATCATAATTTGAGATCTTCCTTGTTGGTTTTATCCATAAGGGCATACGCCTGCTCAGATCATGACCGGTTGCATAATTGTAATACTGGCCCATTTCATCACTTAAAGCATTAAAGAAAGCCCAGACACGTATCTCGCAGTATCTTGCCCCATCGAATGTTATCGGATTATAAGTATCAGAAAAACTGAAATCCTGATCTGATCCTTCATATAAGTTATTTTCTCTTGCAATGTCTATTACATCATAAGCATAAATACATTCAACAAGCGGGTCGAATATTCTTCGCAGATCCTTTGATGTGATTGCTATACTGTTCTTTTTTCCTGTTGCCAGCGGGAAAGTCTGGATCCTTGCCTGGTTGGCATGTGCCGCAATATATCCGTCCGGGATCAGCCTTGCTACCCATACTGCACCTTTTTTGCCCGGGCCTTTTCCGATTAATTCACAAATCCATACCTCATTTGGATCTGATATTGAGAATGATTCTCCCGAACTTGCATAGCCGTATTCCGAAACAAGATCCGACATAACCTTGATAGCTTCCCTGGCATTTCGGGCCCTTTGAAGAGTGATATAAATAAGACTGCCATAATCAATTATTCCTGTTGTATCAATAAGACTTTCTATTCCCGTGAATGTAGTTTCAGCTATTGCAAGCTGATGCTCGTTCATATTGCCTATTACCGAATATGTATGAGGAACCTGCTTTATCCTGCCCAAATATTTGTGTGTATCCCATTCAAACACGTCCATCATTGAACCAACAGGATAATCTCTTCCCGGCCAGTAATATAACTCTCCATAAAGGACATGCGAGTCAGCTGAATAGGTGATCATTGTTGACCCTGTAACAGAGGCACCCCTGGTGACCAGAAAATTAGTGCAGGCCAGTGATACATGGTTTGAAAGCATACCTGTTATCACAGTTATAACTATTATTGCTGAAAATTTTTTCATAATAAAATAATCAATTAATTAGTTGAAAAATATTATTTTACTGAGTTATGCAAAGGTAAAAAGTCAAAGGAAATTTCAAAGTGATATATTTGACTATTTGTAAGGATAATTATGTAATCGGGGCAAGTAAGAAGTGTCCAAAGTACTTAAAACAACTTGAGTACTTAAACTTAAAATACAGTACTCCCTGTTTTATTAACTTCAGACACTTTATGTGCTAATTACTTCTATTCTCATTTTTCTGAAATTTAAATTTTCTTAAGAATAATTAACATTTGCATATTTTTCAGTATAATTGCGTAAAACCAAAATTTAAGATGATGAAACCTTCGATTTTAGTTCTTGCTGCCGGTATGGGAAGCCGTTACGGTGGCAACAAGCAACTTGATACAGTTGGCCCTGCAGGTGAAACAATAATCGATTATTCGATATATGATGCAATACGGGCAGGATTTGGAAAGATTGTCTTTGTAATAAGGCGTGATATTGAAGACCAGGTAAAAGAACGGTTTGTGGAAAAGTTGCGCGATAAGATCGAGGTTGATTATGTTTTTCAGGAGATTACGAACCTGCCTGAAGGAGTGAAGGTCGCTCCTGAGAGAGCCAAGCCATGGGGAACAAGCCATGCGATACTCGTAACTGAAGGAAAGATAAAAGAACCTTTTGGGGTTATAAATGCAGATGATTATTATGGAGTTGAATCTTTCAGAATACTCTATGATTTTCTTACAAATGACAAAGACCCGAATTGTTACAGCATTGTCGGTTATAAGCTTGGTAATACCCTGTCAGATCATGGACATGTGAATCGGGGAGTATGTAAAGTTGGCCAGGACGGGCTTCTGCAACATATTGTTGAGACACGGCAGATTGAGAAGATAGAAGGCGGTGCAAAGGCTCCCGGACCTGATGGTCAGGATCTGCTTTTTACAGGTGATGAGATTGTTTCAATGAACCTTTTCGGATTCAAACCCTCGTGCTATGAATATCTTGGAAAAGAATTCAGGGAATTCATTAATACAAAAGGCATGGATCTTAAGGCGGAACTTGATATCCCTACATCACTTGATAAATTCGTAAAGAATGGTACAATAAGGATTAAGGTTCTGATGAGCAATGAAAAATGGTTCGGAGTGACCTATCGCGAAGATAAACCGTATGTTGTTGAAAATATAAAGAAGAAAATCCGCCAGGGTATTTACCCTGCAAGGATCTACTGATTGCTTACCATTTAAAGTTTCCGGTGTATGTGCTCTGATTGTCTTTATTATCCGTAACAGTCAGTTCGAGCAGATGATCTGAATTTTTTGCAATTCTTTTCGGATCAAATCTATATATCAGGACATTATTTTTCTGGTCGTATTCGAATAATGCCCATTTACCATCAACAAAAGGTTCATATGATTTAATACCTGACAGATCATCAGTTATCCTTATTCTCAACTCAGAGCGTCCACTCAGGTCAGATCCGGGTCTGAATCCGATGGTTGATATTACAGGAGGAACAGTGTCAACAGTTATGCAGAATTTCCCGAATACTGAGGGCTCAGCAGTGAGGTAGCCTTCAGTCCATTTGCTGTTAAGGGCGCTTCTTCTCTTCAGGTCATTGCTTAGTTGAACAATAAGCATTTTGGATTCTATGCCAGCGGGAATTAAAGATGGTTTGATTGATAGTGTAAATGCTTTGTGCAGCGGCGTATATACATTGTGAACATTGTGGATGTCTGAATACATCCAGGAAGAACCGGATTCCCTTGAATATTCAAAGGCAATTGTATCATATAATGATCCTGCAGGAATTAAAATGTTGATGTTCTCAGCCCTGAATCTGTTCGATCTGTTGTAGGGCATTTTTAACTGATTGCTATCATCAGGAGTTGTCATCTTTTCTTCCGGAATGCTACCCTGAACATTGAACAGAAGGGTCGATTCATTACCGTGGATATCGGCCAGGATAATTTCTATCAGGTGCTTTTTTCCGTCACTGAAATCATAGATTCCCCTGTCGATTGCATCCTTGTAAACGCTAAGCTTGTCATTGGGAAGAATATAAGTTTTTTCTATAAAGGAATTCTCCTTTAAGTAAGTCTCATAATCTACATGGCTGTTTATATATTTGCTTTCATTGAATGAAAATTCATCCATTATGTACCTGAAATGGGTTACGCTGTCAATTTTAAGTTCTATGGAATAGACTGAACATTTATTATGACTGTCGTTGAACCGGTCAAACGATTTGATGCCAAAACCAGCCAATCCGCTTATTGTAATCTCATTACCTGACGGAACATGGTAATTACCATTGCCACCTGCTACATTGATCTTTCTGGCTTTGTTTTGGCCGTTTATAAGAGTATGCCTGTTAACCGGGTAAATAGCCAGTTTTTCAATAACCGGTTTTATATTATCACTTACCCCGAAATCGAAATGAAGCGGATTTACCGGATTCTCAGAATTCGACTTTCTTATTTCATAATGAAGATGAGGCCCTCCTGAACTACCAGAATTACCGGAATATGCTATTAGGTCGCCTTGTTGAAATACGAATTTTTCCTGTGGAGGAAAAACTGTTATAGTAAAGCTTTTCTTTTCGTATTGCTGCTGTGTAATGTATTCTTCTATTTCCGGTATGAATCTTTCAAGATGGGCATATACTGTTGAATATCCTGAAGGATGTCTTAAGTACAGTGCTCTGCCAAACCCGCCTGGTGAAATGCTTATCCTGTAAACATAACCGGCTGAAGTTGCCACTATCTCCTTACCTGTAACACCCTGGGTCTTGATATCTATTCCGGAGTGAAAATGATCGCTCCTCAGTTCACCAAAGTTACCTGAAAGGGCAAGAGGTATTTTAACAGGCGAAATGAATAGTGTCCTGTCCTTTGAATCGTCGTTAAATATGCCGAATAAAAACAGACTTGTAATCAAAAAACGGCTTAAAATCATCAATGTCATATTAATTTGTTACCCGGCTGCAAAACTATACTTCCCCGTCACATAGGCAAACTATTTAAGCCATTTATTTGAAAAATAACCAAAAATGATTAGCTTTGTAGAAAGATTCAGATCATGTCGAATCAGGTTTATGAGGAATTAAAAATTCTGAACAGAAAGCTTGATGAATTATTTAACAGGTATAATGAACTGAAAAACGAATGTTTGAATCTAAGATCCGTTAATGAGGCAATACGAAAGCAGCTTCAGGAACGGGATGCAAGGATTAAAGAGTTGGAAAACAAATACGAAAGGGTTAAATTATCAGGAGCACTCTTGGGAGACGGGGAACATGCGGTGGAAGCAAGGAAGAAGATAACGGAATTAGTGCGGGAAATTGACAGATGTGTTGCTCTTTTAAATAAATAAAATATATCAATGGATGATAAACTCTCGATCAGGGTTAATGTAGCGGACAGGTATTATCCATTGAAAGTGGAACGGGATAATGAAGAGAAGATAAGGAAAGCTGCCAGGATGATCAATGAAAAGGTACTGCAATACAAGCAGAGGTATTCGGATAAGGATGTTCAGGATTTTTTGGCAATGGCGGCACTTCAGTATGTGATTAAACTCACTGAGGAGGAGGAGAAACTTAAAAATGATTATCTCCCGGATGCAATTAAGGATCTGATTCATAAGATTGATTCAGTTCTTGCAGAGAAAGAGTAACAGGCGTTCTTTAAAATAGCAATGAAATTGCCCGCATTGTTTCTTCATTCATTTTTTAAACTCAACAGTTAAAACTTTGGAGCAATCCTTAGTTCGTCAAGGACAGGCCTCGTCCCGTCCTGATTTTTATCGGGGCGTTGGAATCACGCTTCGGCGTGACAGTGGAAGTCTGAAATGAATTAGTAGCACCAACCATGAATGATTGGGGTTTTATAAAATCTGGAGAAACTTTGCGGGTTTTTTTATTTATAAATTTTGACAATAAGTATATATGATAACATTATTGATTGGGACACCTGGAATAGGATTGTTGACCGGTTTTTGCATAGCCTCACTTATAATTGGTTTTGCTGTTTCATACCTGATATTACAGAAGGCTCTTAAAAATAAGAGCAGTAAAATTATAAGTGAAGCTGAAGCTGAAGCTGAAGTTATAAAAAAGGAAAAAATTCTCCAGGCAAAGGAGAAATTCCTGCAACTAAAAACTGAACATGAGAAGGTGATCAATGAAAAAAACGTGAGGATCTCTCAGGCAGAGAACAGGATAAAACAAAAGGAACTTACACTTTCCCAGAAACTTGAAGAATCACAGCGAAAAAAGAATGAAGCTGAAGCTATACGAGACAGCCTGAACACCCAGCTTGAACTGGTTGAAAAGAAAAACGAGGAACTATTGAAGCTTCACCGCCAGGAGGTTGAGAAGCTTGAAGCAATATCAGGCTTGTCGGCGGAGGAAGCCAAGAATCATCTTATAGAATCCCTTAAAGAAGAAGCAAAAACGGGTGCTATGTCATATATCAATGAGATACTTGATGAAGCTAAAATGACAGCAAATAAGGAGGCAAAAAGAATTATTGTGCAGACGATACAAAGGGTTGCAGCTGAAAATACCATTGAAAATGCAGTAACAGTTTTCCATATTGAATCGGATGAGATGAAAGGCAGGATTATAGGCCGTGAAGGTCGTAATATCCGTGCACTTGAAGCTGCCACAGGGGTTGAGATAATTGTCGATGACACTCCGGAAGCAATTGTGCTTTCAGCTTTCGACCCTGTGAGGAGAGAAATAGCCCGCCTTGCCCTCCACCAGCTTGTTACCGATGGAAGAATACATCCGGCAAGAATAGAGGAAATCGTTGAGAAAACAAAGAAACAGGTTGAAGATGAGATACTTGAGGTTGGGAAGAGAGCTGCAATAGATCTTGGCATCCACGGCCTTCATCCTGAGCTTATAAGGATGGTTGGTAAAATGAAATACAGGTCGTCTTATGGCCAAAACCTGCTTATACATTCACGCGAAGTAGCTAATCTGGCTTCTATTATGGCTGCAGAGCTTGGACTTAATCCCAAACTTGCCAAGAGAGCAGGTCTTTTGCATGACATCGGAAAAGTACCTGATGATGAACCTGAACTGCCGCATGCCATTCTGGGGATGAAGATTGCTGAGAGATTCAAGGAAAAACCTGAGATATGCAATGCAATTGGAGCTCATCATGATGAAACTGAGATGACAACACTTATCGCCCCGATCGTTCAGATATGTGATGCTATATCAGGAGCCCGCCCGGGTGCACGCAGGGAAGTAGTTGAATCATATATCAAAAGATTAAAGGAACTGGAAGCCCTGGCTCTTCAGTACCCTGGCGTTATGAAGACTTACGCAATCCAGGCCGGACGCGAGCTCCGAGTCATAGTAGGTGCAGAAAAAGTAACAGATAAGGAAGCTGAAGGACTATCATTTGACATTGCCCGCAAGATCCAGAATGAGATGACCTACCCCGGACAGATCAAAATTACTGTTATTCGTGAAACAAGAGCAGTCAACTATGCAAAATGATAAACGGTGCATAATAATAATATTTTCACTAATCTATGGGATCTTCGGGAAAATTACTTTTGGCAGTTACCACATTCATTTGCTTGTGTGTGACAATCTGTAAGTTTTATTCTTTATTTAGATATTTTGCTAACTTTGGGCTTCTCAATTAGTGAAAATGCCCAGGATAAAACTCATCAATATTGTTGGAACAAGGCCTCAGATAATCAAAGCTTCAGCAATAAGCCGGGCAATACGCATTCACTTCTCCGACAGAATAACAGAGCTTACGATACACACCGGACAACATTATGATAAAGAGCTTTCCGATGTCTTCTTTGATGAGCTGGAAATTCATAAACCGGATTATAATCTGGGAGTAGGTTCTTCAAGCCATGGCAAACAGACATCAATGATGATTACAGGTATTGAAGAGATCCTTATGTCTGAAGAGCCGGATTGTGTAGTTTTGTACGGTGGGACAAATTCAACCCTTGCCGGCGCCCTGGCAGCAGTAAAACTTCATTTTCCGATAATCCATATTGAAGCCGGGCTGAGATCATTTAACAAGATGATGCCTGAAGAGTTTAACATGATAGTAAGCGACCATGCATCAACACTTCTTTTTGCACCGACAAATGCTGCATTCAAAAATCTGATGCGTGAGGGTTTCAAGCCAGAGAACTCACCTCTTTATACTATAAATAATCCAAAGATCTATCTTACGGGAGATATAATGTATGATAACACTCTTTTCTTTGCGGAGTTGGCTGAAAAGAAGAAAGCTCCATTTCTTGATGATCTTGGTGTAACCCGTGACAATTATATTCTGGTTACAATACACAGGAATATAAATACCGATAATATAGAACGGTTAGAAACTATTTTGTCGACACTCAAATCTCTTGCTGAGGAACATTCGATCAAACTCATAATGCCCTTGCATCCCAGGACGACAAATTCCCTGAAACTAAACCTGGGACCATTATGCAATGATCTCCATAATTGCGAGTTTATTAAAATAATCCCTCCGGTCTCTTTTCTCGAGATGACGATACTTGAAAAGGCTGCAAAAATGATAATTACAGATTCAGGTGGTGTTCAGAAGGAATCACATTTCTTCAAAAAACCTTGTCTGGTGTTAAGGAAGGAGACTGAATGGATAGAGCTTGTAAAAAATGGAACTACTGTTCTTGTTGATGCTGATAAGGAAAAAATCAGAAATGAATTCAACCGCTTCATAAAGAATAATCCAAATCTTGATTATCCGGGGTTTTATGGAAATGGAAAAGCTGCTGAATTTATTCTTAGTGAGGTACTTATGATGTTTGAATCCTGAGATTATGAATTTTTTTATGTGGTCCCTGTTTAATATTTAT
>DAONXX010000070.1:0-10866 GCA_035414025.1 Bacteroidales bacterium
ATTTGTAAGTTATTAAGTTAGAATATTTAAAAATCAATACCACCATGGCAAAAAACAACGAAACTGAAACTGTAGCAATTAACCTGATCAGCAATGGTACCGATATTACTGGCGATATCAAATCTACCGGAGATATACGCATTGATGGTTCTCTAACAGGAAATCTTAATACAAAAGGTAAAATTGTTATTGGGCCAACAGGAAAAGTTAATGGTGAAGTAATATGTAAAAACTCCGAAGTATCCGGAACTGTTGAAGGAAGAATAATAGTAAGCCAGTTACTTATTTTGAAATCCTCTTCAAAGATAATGGGAGACATTGTTACTGTGAAGCTTTCTATTGAGCCTGGTGCAATTTTCACGGGTAACTGCAAAATGAATGGCAACGATCATAATGAAGGAACAGGACAAGGAAAAGAAGCCGATAAATCCAAAAAATAAAGGCCTCTCCAACTATGCAAAATATTCCGGAATTGCCTTCCAAATGATAACTATTATTGGTTTGACAACATGGGGTGGGGTAAAACTTGATGAACTTACAGGCAACCGGAATCCGATCTTTACAATAATTCTTTCTCTTCTTGGAGTCTTTGCAGCAATCTATTTTGCTATCAAAGATTTCATAAAATTAAAATAACTTTCTTGCGACAATTATTCAATAAGATCCTTCTCCTGCTCTTTTTTGAGATAGTAATTCTCATAATATCCTATCTTCTTATTTCGAATATAACGATTGATCTGAAGTTTTCATCAATTCTGATCCTTTCGCTTATTTTCACAGTTATAACATCAGCAATACTTATAGTTTTTTTGTCAGGCCGGGGGAAAAAACCGGAAAATCAGGCTATCCATACTCTCAGTGCCATTGGAATAAAATTCCTGTCAGAACTGCTTCTTGCCTTCTTTTGGTTTTTTGTTGGTAAAAAATCAGGGTTGCCTGATGTATTATTATTTTTTGTGCTATATTTAGCCTTCACTTTATTTTCAATATTGATCATATCAAAAGAATTTGAAAGACTTTCATAATTAATAAATTGTTTTGAAGATACGTTTATTTGCATATTTCGTTGCTGCTCTCTTAATAGCATTTTTCCCACTGGAATTATCAGGTCAGGCTGAACATGTTTCACATGGGCCTGAAAATCAAAAAGAAGAGATATTCAATCCGAGTGAATTCATTTTGGATCATATTTCTGATTCACATGAATGGCATATTCTAACAAAGAAAAATGGTGAAAGTGTTTCGATTTATCTGCCTGTAATTATATATAGTAAAAAAAGCGGTTTAGAGATATTTTCTTCAAGAAAAATTGCCCACGGACATGAGTACAAAGGTTTTAGGCTTGAGGAGGAAGGAGAATACAAGGGCAGAATAGTTTCGGTAAATGAAAACGGTCTGATAGATAAAGATAACATGCCGCTTGATTTTTCAATGACAAAAACTGTTGTGGGTATGCTGGCGGCTGCATTAATAGGTTTATGGCTTTTTCTATCACTTGCCCGCTCATATAAAAAGACCGGCATTAGTTCTCCGAAAGGAATACAGAAATTCCTCGAACCAATAGTCTATTTTATCCGTGATGAGATTGTTATTCCAAATATCGGATATGAGAAACATGAAAAATACATGCCCTATCTTCTTTCGGTATTCTTTTTCATTCTCATAAATAATATAATGGGTCTGATCCCATTTCCACCTCCTTTTGGAGCTAATGTAACAGGAAATATTGCTGTTACAATGTCACTCGCTTTATTTACTTTTGTAATAATCCAGATAAACGGAACAAAGAATTACTGGAGGCATATTTTTGCAACCCCCGGCGTTCCATTCTGGCTCCTTCCGATTATGATACCAGTTGAGATCATAGGTATGTTCTCAAAGCCGTTTGCACTTACCGTTCGTTTGTTTGCAAACATTACCGCGGGCCACATAATTGTAATGAGCCTGCTTGCTCTTATATTTATATTTGATTCCCTGGCAGTAGCGCCGGTTTCAATAATTTTTGTGATTTTTATGGATTGCCTCGAATTACTTGTGGCATTCCTTCAGGCATATGTTTTTACACTTCTGTCAGCCTTGTTTATCAGTTTGGCAGTTGCTGAAGATCATCATTAATTTTTAATTTATTTAATTTTTTACACTATGGAAGAAACACAGGCAGCAATGTCACTTGCAGCAATCGGAGCAGGACTCGCAGTTATTGGTGCAGCCTATGGTATCGGTCGCATAGGGTCAGCGGCTATGGAAGCTATTGCCAGGCAGCCGGAAGCCGCAGGTAAGATCCAACTCGCAATGATCATCTCCGCAGCACTTATTGAAGGTGTTGCCCTGTTTGGTGTTGTAGTAGCTCTTATTGCTTAAAATGTATTGAAATCCTGCAACGGTTGGTTGCAGGATTTCTTAATCAGAATTATTAAAAACAAAAGATATGATTCTAGCCAGTAATAGTCTGACATCGCCTGCAATAGGCACGATTTTCTGGTCTGTGCTAATTTTTTCGATCTTCTTTATTATTCTTACAAAATTCGCATGGAAACCCATCCTTAGCATGATAAAACAAAGAGATGAATCCATAAAAGGGTCTCTTGCAGCTGCTGAAAAAGCAAGGAAGGAGATGCAGAAGCTCCAGAGTGATAATGAAGTCATACTGCGCAAAGCCAGAGATGAAAGAGAAAATATACTTAAAGAAGCACGCGATGTGAGGGATAAGCTTATTGCTGAAGCAAAGAACAAAGCTGCCCAGGAGGCCGAAAAAATAGTCGAAGCTGCAAAAACAGGTATTGAACGCGAAAAGGCAAAGGCATTATCTGAAATACATCAACAGGTTACTGTGTTATCAATAGAAGTTGCATCCAAACTGCTTGGCGAAAAATTAAGCAAAACAGGAGAACAGGAAAAGCTTATTGAAAAATATCTGAACGATATTGAGCTTAATAAAAATTAGAGAACATTTCCTGAAATGAACGAAAGCAAAATATCGGTACGTTACTCCAGGGCTCTTTTCCTTTCAGCTCTTGAAAGAAATAATATTGACAGGATTTACAAAGATATGATCCTTCTGTTGGAAATGTCTAAAATTGAAGAGTTTAAGGAGTTGATCAGCAGCCCGATAATTAAACCTTCAAGGAAAACAAAGATCTTTCATGGTACACTTGGTGAAAAAGTAGATCCCCTTACCTTGTCACTTATTGACCTTGTTATCAAGAACGGCAGAGAGAATTACATTCCGGCTATTGCAAGGGTTTTTTTAAGCCAGACAAAGGAATATAAAGGAATAACTGAAACAGTTCTGACTACTGCTGTAACAGTTGATGAAGGAATAAAGGAGCAAATTTCAACTTTTATTTCGGATGCTTTTAAAACAAAAGTGGAATTAAAGGAAATAGTTGATAATGACATTATTGGGGGATTTGTGTTACGTATAGAGGATAAGTATATTGATGCAAGCATCAGGACAAAATTGCATAAAATAAAGAAAGAGCTGTTAGCTAAGTCACTAACAGATTGATAATACAACGATTAAACAGAATTTAAGACAAAAAATATGGCAAGTATTAAACCAGCAGAAGTTTCAGGGATCCTCCGGCAGCAACTCGAAGGGATTCAGACAGGTGTTGAACTGGAAGAAGTGGGAACAGTCCTTCAGGTTGGTGATGGCATTGCACGTATCTACGGACTGACTAATGCTGAATCGAATGAGTTGCTGGAATTTGAAAATGGTATTCAGGCGATAGTCCTCAACCTTGAGGAAGATAATATCGGAGCAGTTCTTCTTGGGCCGACTGAAGAAATCAATGAAGGCGATATTGTCAAACGTACCCGCCGTATAGCATCAATAGGAGTAGGCGAAGGTCTTCTTGGCAGGGTAATCTCACCAACGGGGCAGCCCCTGGATGGAAAAGGCCCTGTTGAAGGGAAACTCTATATAATGCCTTTTGAAAGAAAAGCCCCCGGTGTTATATTCCGTCAGCCTGTTAAACAGCCTCTGCAAACAGGTATTAAAGCTATTGATGCGATGATACCTATAGGACGGGGACAAAGAGAACTTATAATCGGCGACAGGCAGACGGGAAAAACAGCAATTGCGATTGATACAATAATTAATCAGCGCAGTAATTATGAGCAGGGGAAACCAGTTTACTGTATTTACGTTGCTATTGGACAAAAAGGATCAACAGTTGCAAATATTGCAAAGATTCTCGAGGAAAATGGCGCAATGAAATACACTGTAATAGTACTTGCTACAGCTTCTGACCCGGCTGCCTCTCAGTTTTATGCACCTTTTGCCGGAGCAGCAATCGGAGAATTCTTCAGAGATACAGGTCGCGATGCCCTTATAATTTATGACGATCTTTCAAAACAGGCAGTTTCTTATCGTGAAGTCTCCCTTTTGCTTCGCAGACCTCCCGGACGAGAAGCCTACCCGGGAGATGTATTTTACCTACATTCACGGCTTCTTGAAAGAGCTGCCAAGATAATTGAGTCTGATGAGGTTGCAAGACAAATGAATGATCTGCCCGAATCAATAAAACATCTTGTAAAAGGTGGCGGATCACTGACAGCACTTCCTATTATCGAGACCCAGGCAGGTGATGTATCTGCTTATATTCCGACTAATGTTATTTCAATTACCGATGGACAGATCTTTCTTGAATCAAGCCTTTTCAATGCAGGTGTCCGTCCGGCTATTAATGTCGGTATTTCAGTTTCAAGGGTGGGAGGTAATGCGCAGATAAAATCAATGAAAAAAATTGCCGGAACCCTTAAAGTTGACCAGGCGCAGTACAGGGAGCTCGAAGCCTTTTCAAAGTTTGGTTCGGACCTTGATGCAACAACTCTTGCCATCCTGAATAAGGGAGCTAAAAACGTGGAGATACTTAAACAAGGACAGTACATGCCAATGCCTGTAGAAAAACAGATCGCTATTATTTATTGCGGTACTATGGGATTGTTGAAAGATGTACCGGTTATTAAAGTTAAGGAATTCGAAAAAGAATATCTTGAATATCTGGATCTTAAACATAAGGATATACTCAATGACCTCAGAGACGGTATCCTTACCGATGACATGACAAAGGTACTTGAAAAAGTTGCTATGGAACTGGCTTCGAAATATGAACCTCAGTAAACCCGTATACCTGAAGTATAAGAATTGATATGGCCAATTTAAAAGCTATTAGGATTCGAATCGGTTCTGTCAGATCAACCCGGCAGATCACGTCAGCCATGAAAATGGTTTCTGCTGCGAAACTTAGAAGAGCACAGGATAAAATTGTACAATTAAAACCCTATGTTTCCAAATTGCAGGAGATTCTTGCCGATCTGACTCAAAGCCTTGGAGAAAAAGATGTTGAAAATGTCTTTGCAAGAAACATTGAGCCTGAAAAAATCCTGCTTATCGTCATAACTTCCAACAGAGGCCTTTGCGGTGCTTTCAATGCAAATGTTATCAAAGAAACAAGACGGGTTATTACAGAAAAATATTCCGACCAGTATAACAAGGGTAATGTAACACTTATTACAATAGGTAAAAAAGGTTATGATTATTTCAGAAAACTAAACATTGAAATGCTGCCTGAACAGAATGCTCTTTTCAATAACCTTTCTTTTGAGAATGTTGCTACTGTTGCTGAAGATATAATGCATAGTTTTGTTGCCGGAAAATATGACAGGATTGAAATTATTTACAATCAGTTCAAAAATGCCGCAGTACAGTATCTGACAAATGAGACTTTCCTTCCGCTCAGCGCAAATTCTTCTGACAAGGAAAGATTACAGGTCACAGATTATATCTACGAGCCTACAAAGGAGGAAATAGTGAAGGGGCTGATACCTAAATTACTCAAAATACAATTCTATAAGGCAGTTCTTGATTCTTTTGTCGCAGAGCATGGAGCAAGGATGACTGCAATGCATAAGGCTACTGACAATGCAACTACAATGATCAGTGATCTTACATTACAGTACAATAAAGCACGACAAGCTGCAATAACGAATCAGATACTTGAAGTGGTCAGCGGGGCGGAGGCTCTTAAAGGCTAGACAAGTTATGTATAATCAAGCAGAACTCAGGGAGATAGTCGATAGGACGCTGATGAACCTTTCGTACAATATGGAAGCTCCCAGACTTATAGAACCGGTTAAATACATACTTTCTTTAGGCGGAAAAAGGATAAGGCCTGTTCTGACTCTGGCAGCCTGTAATCTCTTTAATGACAAAATTGATGATGCAGTATTTCCGGCAGCAGGCCTGGAGATTTTTCATAACTTCACCCTGGTGCACGATGATATTATGGATAAGGCTTCAGTCAGAAGAGGATTTCCGACGGTTCATACTAAATGGGATTTAAACCAGGCGGTGCTTTCAGGAGATTTAATGTCATTCATCGCCAATGAATGCTTCATGTTGACCCCCTCACAATTGTTCCTCAATGTCTTTAGAATATTCAATAAGGCGGCTATTGACGTTTGCGTGGGTCAACAGCTTGATATTGAGTATGAAAAATCTCTAGTTGTTACTGAACAGGAATACATGAGAATGATAGAATTGAAGACTGCAGCACTGATTGCAGCTTCAGTAAGGATAGGTGCCCTGATTGGAGGAAGTAATGATGAGGATGCAAATCTGCTTTTTGATTTTGGAAGAAATATGGGACTGGCTTTTCAGATCCAGGATGATATCCTTGATGTATGGGGAGAAACGAAAGTATTCGGTAAGACACTGGGCGGAGATATTGTATCAAACAAAAAAACACTTCCTTATATCAAAGCTATGGAAATGGCCGGGAGTGATGTCCGGAAAAAGCTTCAGATCCTGTACTCAGGAAATGATATAAATCCGGACGAAAAGATCAGAACTGTTACAGGAATATATGATCAGCTTAACATCAGGGAATCTTCCGAATCTCTGGCAAGTCAATTCATCGACAAGGCATTTGAATATTTGCAGAAGGTAAATATTGATGACAAAAGAAAAATGGAACTGACAGGACTTGCCAGTTCATTGATCAGGCGTAGCCACTAATTGAGTATTTGCTTTTCATGCTTGATAAGCTATTCTGAATTAGGATTCCGGTATTAAGTAAGCACACGGCTGATTACATGTTTTGCTTGAAAATAGTTAAAGTGAAAACCCGAATCAAAGGTCAGCCTGTCACCTGTATTTATAAACTGAGTATTAGCAGCAGGGTAAAAACAACAACATAAAATTTCTTTATTGAAATATAATTGGATAATACACTATAATACAATTGATAAAAATGGAGCATCATTGATTAATAAGCCAAGAGCAATTTGGTCAGTATCAAAAAAAATCTGATCTTTATATCGTTACATCTTATAATGGATCAAACACACAATCATCTTTAAAATTTATTAATTTTGTTTTTTAAGAAACGTAAAAGAGTTTATTAATATGACACAGAATATCGGTAAGATCACTCAGATTATCGGACCAGTGGTTGATGTTACATTTGACAGACAGGGCTCTGAAATGCCTGATATCTATGATGCACTTGAAATAAAAAGAGAGGATGGTTCGGTTCTGGTTTTGGAGTGTCAGCAGCATATCGGTGAAAATACTGTCAGGTCCATTGCAATGGATTCAACTGACGGGCTTCGGAGGGGTTTAGATGTAATAGCTACCGGAGCTCCTATTGTAATGCCGATAGGTGAGCAGGTCAGAGGACGCCTTATGAATGTAACCGGACTTGCTATTGATGGTATTGGTCCTCTTGATAAAACAGGGGGTTATCCTATCCATCGAAAACCCCCGGAATATGATGTTCTATCAACTGAGAAGGAAGTCCTTTTTACAGGGATCAAGGTTATCGATCTGATTGAACCTTATTCAAAAGGAGGGAAAATCGGACTCTTTGGAGGTGCTGGTGTCGGAAAGACAGTTGTTATCCTTGAACTTATAAATAATATTGCCAAAGCTTACTCCGGACTGTCAGTTTTTGCAGGAGTGGGTGAGAGAACGAGGGAAGGTAACGATCTGTTGAGAGAAATGCTTGAGGCAGGTGTTATTTCATATGGTGAAGATTTTCTTGAAGGCATGAAACGCGGAGACTGGGATCTGTCGAAAGTCGATATGGAAGCTCTTAAGGAGTCGAAACTTGCACTCGTATTTGGACAAATGAACGAACCTCCGGGAGCAAGGGCAAGAGTTGCACTCTCAGGTCTTTCGGTTGCAGAACATTTCAGAGACGGAGATGAAAAGAGCGGAGGACGTGACATACTTTTCTTTATGGATAATGTATTCCGTTTTACTCAGGCCGGATCTGAAGTATCAGCTCTTCTTGGTCGTATGCCCTCTGCTGTGGGTTACCAGCCTACACTGGCTACTGAAATGGGTATAATGCAGGAAAGGATTACCTCAACAAAACACGGATCAATCACTTCCGTTCAAGCTGTTTACGTACCCGCTGATGACCTTACTGATCCTGCTCCGGCAACAACATTCGCACACCTTGACGCAACAACAGTACTAAGCCGTAAAATTTCAGAACTTGGGATCTATCCAGCAGTTGATCCGCTTGACTCTACTTCAAGGATATTAACACCGGATATAGTAGGCGCTGATCATTATAATTGTGCCCAAAGGGTAAAAGAACTTCTGCAGAGATATAATGAATTACAAGATATTATAGCAATCCTCGGAATGGATGAATTGTCGGAAGAGGATAAGCTTGTCGTCCACCGCGCAAGAAGAGTACAGAGATTCCTTTCCCAGCCATTTCATGTTGCTGAACAGTTTACGGGCATAAAGGGAGCCCTTGTATCAATTGAAGATACTATTAAGGGATTCAATATGATTATGGATGGGAAGGTAGACCAGTATCCTGAAGCAGCTTTCATGCTCGTTGGAACAATTGAAGATGCTATCGAAAAAGGTGAAAAGATCCTTGCTCAAACAAAATAAATAATCCGGGATGAAAATAGAGATAATCACGCCTGACAGGAAGGTTTACGAGGGCGACATAAAATCAATAAGAGTTCCGGGGAAAAAAGGATCATTCCAGGTCTTAAAAGACCACGCTCCCATAATTTCCACTCTTGAAAAAGGTCCGGTAATTATCATTGATCAGGAAAACAATGAGTTGAAATATGAGATAGCTGAAGGAGTGATTGAAGTTAAGCAGAATAAAATAATTCTCCTTTCGGAATCAGTAATCTAACTGATTTATAATTATAATGATGACACTTGATGAATTCCGTAAACATGCTCATGAGCTTGTCGACTGGATGGCTCATTATTTTGAGAGTATTGAAGATTATCCTGTAAAATCTCAATGTAAGCCTGGTGAAATATTAAAGAAATTACCTGAAAAGCCTCCATCAGATCCACAATCTTTTGATAGCCTTGTCATGGATCTTGAGGAGATAATTTTGCCTGGTATGACTCACTGGCAACATCCATCTTTCTTTGCATATTTTCCTGCAAACAATAGTTATCCTTCCATTCTTGCCGAAATGATAATCTCTACTATCGGAGCACAGTGCATGAACTGGGAAACGTCCCCGGCTGCTGCTGAACTGGAAGAAAAGATGATGATATGGCTGCGTGATATGATCGGACTGCCATCGTACTTTGAGGGTGTAATTCAGGATTCAGCTTCAGCAGGAACACTTGTAGCAATTCTTACTGCAAGAGAAAAAACAAGTGGATTTCGAGTCAATGAAACAGGGATAGGTTCTGTTGCTAATTTAAGGATATATTGTTCTGAACAGGCTCATTCTTCAATTGAAAAAGGAGTTAAAATAAGCGGGATTGGTAAAAGTAACCTTGTTAAGATTCCTGTCAGAAGTGACTTTTCGATGGACCCCGTTCTTCTTGAAAAAGCCCTGGAAGAAGATATTAAAAACGGTTATCAGCCATGTTGTGTTGTAGCTACTATCGGAACAACAGGTACTACTGCAGTTGATCCATTGAGAGAGATAGGATTAGTATGCCGGAAATACAATGTCTGGCTTCACGTTGATGCTGCAATGGCAGGAACAGCCCTTATACTGCCGGAGTTCCAGTGGATGATTGAGGGGAAAGAATATATCGACAGTTTTCTTTTCAACCCTCATAAATGGATGTTCACAAACTTTGATTGTACAGCATTCTTTACGAGAGACGCAGTTTCACTTATTAAAACATTTGAAATACTCCCCGAATATCTCAAAACAAGAACAAGAGGTAAAGTGAATGATTATCGTGACTGGGGTATTCCGCTCGGCAGAAAATTCAGGGCTCTGAAGCTCTGGAGCGTTATAAGATCATTCGGCACCAAAGGCCTGCAAATGAAAATCAGGCAGCATATAAGTTATGCAGCGGAACTAAAGAACATGATATCAGCGGAAAATGATTTTGAAATCCTTGCTCCTGTTGTAATTAATGTGGTGTGCTTCAGATATGCTCCAATAGGAACAGATGAACAGAAACTGAATATCCTGAATGAAAAGTTAAACCACATGCTGAATGATTCAGGCAGGATTTACTTATCCCATACGGTCATTAACGGGAAATATACTTTAAGAATTGTTACAGGTCAGACAAATGTAACAATGGAACATGTTATAAAAGCCTGGGAACTGATAAAGGATACAGCAAGGAAAATTTCTATTTGATTATTATTTTGTTATTGCCTGTATCTCCCGATATTCATTCCGTAAATATCAATATTGAAAAGCCATCCGATAGTTGGCGAACTGTTGCCTTTTTGCCATGATGCCTGAATACCGGCTGAAATCATATAGGGTATTCGGAGAACATAAAAATCAGCCAGTAATTCTACTCCGAAAGAACTGAATGTTTCCTTTTTTTTCCTGTTTTGTGCGGTTTTTTGGCCCTCAAAACCATAACTATCTGATATATAG
>DAONXX010000071.1:0-10530 GCA_035414025.1 Bacteroidales bacterium
TACTGACCCGGACCGTTTAGGTGTTTTTTCAGCTGCTCTTGAAGGAGAAGAAGATTTCATTACTCTTGAAAATAACCTTCTTGAACTGAAAATATCTCTCAAGGGCGGACGTGTCTATTCTGCTAGACTTAAAGAATTTGTCACCCATGATTCTAAACCATTGATACTTTTCTCCGGCGATTCCACAGTTTTTGGTTTCAATTTCTTTACTGCCGACAATAAGGCGATCCAGACAAACGATCTTTATTTCAGTCCTTTATCTGAAGAACGCTCAATATCAGTTGCTGATGATCCGGGTATAGTTGTCCTTAGATTGAATGCAGACAGCAATAAATATATAGAGTATAAATATACTCTCCTTCCGGATAGATACAACCTGCTTTTTGATGTATCATTTCATAATATGGATGAGGTGTTGCCTGCAAACCAGAATAGCATTACTCTCGACTGGAGAATGTACATTCCTCAGAAAGAGAAAGGAAGAACCAATGAAGAGAACTATACCTCACTTAAATATAAACACTATCAGGATGATGTTGAAGGTTCAAAAATGCGCACAAAGAAAGAATCCGAAACTTTTGAGATCTCTACGCGATTAAGCTGGGTGGCTTATGTTGATCAGTTCTTTTCAGCAGTAATAATTACTGATACGTATTTTCTGAATGGATCGCTTACTTCAAACCTTACACCTGAATCAAAGAAATATATTCGCTATTTCACATCTGAATTAGGGGTACCTGTTACTCCCGGCCCGGATGTGTCATATCAGATGAGATTTTACTTTGGACCGAACCACTTGTCTACTTTAAAAAAAGAAGGTCATGAGCTTGAAAAAATAATTTATCTGGGAAAAAATATTACAGGATGGATAAGCAGGTTTATTATAATTCCAGTTTTTAACTGGCTTGAAAAATATATAGACAGTTATGGTATCATAATACTTATACTCACAATTCTTATTAAACTGGTACTCTTCCCGCTTACTTTCAAATCATACCAGTCACAAGCAAAGATGCGGGTGCTGAAACCTCTTGTTGACGAACTGAACAAGAAATATCCCAAACAAGAAGACGCAATGAAGAAACAGCAGGCAACAATGGATCTCTACAAAAGAGCCGGTATAAATCCGATGGGGGGATGTTTGCCAATGCTCCTGCAGTTTCCTATTCTATTTGCCATGTTCAGATTTTTCCCGGTTTCTATTGAATTAAGACAGGAACATTTCCTGTGGGCCACTGACCTTTCAACATACGATTCAATACTTGATCTGCCCTTCACTATCCCCATATACGGCAGCCATGTAAGTCTCTTTACTCTATTAATGACTGCTTCATCAATTCTTACAATGAAAATGTCTGGCAGCTCAGCAGGACAGGATCAGCCAGGAATGAAAATGATGACGTACATGATGCCCGTTATGTTTATGCTAATACTTAATCAATGGTCTTCGGGCTTGACTTATTACTATTTCCTGGCAAATATACTGACCTGGATACAGAATATGATATCCAAACGGTTCATAGATGAAGATAAAGTTTTAGCAGCACTTGAAGAGAATAAGAAAAAACCTGTAAAGAAATCTAAATGGCAGCAAAGGCTTGAAGAAGCCGCAAGACAGCGAGGAATAAATCCTCCAAAACGATAGGGTTTTTACAAATAATTTAATAGAGACCCTTAAAAAATGTTAAATATTATTAACTTTGGCTTCTTAAGAAAAAATAATCTTTGCGGACGTGGCCAAAAAATTTAAAAATAAGGACCTTGCAGCCAAATTAGGCGTGTCAGGAACTCTTGTGTCACTGGTGCTTAATAATAAAGCCGACCAGCATGGCATCAAGAAGGAAACTCAGGAAAAAGTATTAGCGCTTGCTCGCCAAATGGGTTTTTTCAGTACAGCTGATGCAAAAGAAGCAGCTTATCCTGTTGAAGAAAAGCCAGGTATAATTGCAATGATCGTTCCATCGTTCAGCGATCCATTTGTTATAGGTATAACACCCTTCCTGCAGAAAGCATTTATGAGTATAGGGGTAGGCTTTTCAATTATCATCCGTGATCCTGATGATCAGCGCTTCAACCGGATGATAAGTTCCTTCAGGAAATTCTTCAGCGGACTTATACTGGTTGGCCAGGTTGCTGACGATCTGACCATTCGCACGCTCAGATCAACAAATTGCCCTTTTATTATACTCGAAAAATCATTCAAAACAGGTCGATTCAACACAATCAATACAGATATCCGCTCAGGAGCCATTGCAGTGGCGGAGCATGTAAAAAAACTTGGTTATAAAAATGTCGTAATTGTTGCAGAAAGAGAATCAGTACAGAGCGATATGCAAGTTATCAATGATCTTTCAGATGCTTTGGAAAATGTCGCGAAAACAAATCATCCTGAAGTTGTTGAAATCGAAAAATCATTTCTTGAAAACCTGACTGACTTCGACCAGATAGAAAAATATCTACGTCCTCCTTACCGAACAGATATTTTCATTATTCTCCATTCAGAAACTGTATACCCCTTTATGTCCTTGTTAAGGAGAAAAAAAATAAGAATACCACAAGATGTTGCATTGATCTCAATGGAGGAGGGAATTGGCTTTGATCTTGTTTTTGCTCCTGTCACATGTCTTAGAAAATCGCTGGCAGCAATTTCTACGAAAGCTGCAAATATGGTATGGTCAGAAGTGAAGAATTCCGGTAAAGGTAAATTTAAACGCCAGGTAAATCTTGCTCCGGAACTTATAATCCGGAATTCATGTGGTACGATAACCAATCCCTGAAGACTGTAGAATTATTCTTTAATTAAGAATTGTTTATATTTAGTTCTGTTCCATTGGGCCGCTTATTATCTTTTTAATCATATCTTTGATTCGTTTTGGTGTTACAATGAAATTAAATCATTGTGATGAAAAGGGAATACGGTAAAAATCCGTGACAGTACCCGCTGCTGTGATGCCCGATCGCGCTCTGCGTGATGATGGTTTCATGATAACCTGCCACTGTTGGCTGATTGCCGATGGGAAGGCTTCCTGAAATCGGGACAAGTCAGAAGACCTGCCAAACAAACCATATTCAAAGCTTTCGGGAAAAAAAGCGTCGGATCATTAACTGAATCCATTAACCTTAATCCTGTCAGCCTGAAAATGACCATCGTTTTTGATGAAAACTTTAATTGTCAGCTGATTATGAAACTTAAGAAAATAACAAATGATCCGATGCCGGAGCAGTCTGATTTTTCACTTTCACTTTCATTCAGATTTAAGAGTAAGCCATGAAAAACAGTGCCGGATTAAACTGGTTTGTGATAATTATCCTTTTACTTAATTCCTGCGGAAGAAGTCAGCATGCTTCTTCAGGGATGCCATCTTCTTCGGTGATTGAGAAAGCTGAAAGATTAAGTATCAATATAACAGACAGTTGTACTGTGATCACTCTTTACAATCCCTGGCAAGGTGCTAGTAGCGTGGAAATTAAGTATTACCTTGTAAAAAGAGGTAATAAGTCTGTTTCGCTGAACGATACTTCTAAAATAATTTATGTGCCGGTCAGGAAAATAGTATGCATGTCAACAACTCATCTGGCTATGATAGTAGCGCTGGGCGAAGAGAAGTCGGTTACAGGATTTTCAGGAACAGGTTTTATCTATAATAAGAACCTTCTTCAGATGTCAGAAGCCGGACTTATTGAAGATGTCGGTTATGAAAACTCACTTAATACTGAACTGATACTTAAAATAAAGCCTGATCTAGTTATGATGTATGGTGTCGGTAGTGAATCGGCCGGATATACCGGAAAAATTGAGGAACTCGGTATCAAGACAATGATGAATGCGGATTATCTTGAGATTGATCCACTTGGAAAAGCTGAATGGATAAAATTATTCGGAGCACTTTATTGCAGGGAAGAGCTTGCTGATTCTATCTTCAGATCGATAATGGGATCATATAACGAAATCAGGGACAGGATTCTTCAGGAGAACCTTACAAGACCGAAAGTGCTTGCAGGATTACCATTCAGGGATACCTGGTATGTTTCACCCGGGAACTCCCATATAAGCACACTCATTAGGGATGCAGGAGGCGAATACCTGTGGGAAAAGACAATCTCATCGGTATCCATGCCACTGGGATTGGAAAGTGTATATCTGCGTTCCATGGAAGCAGATTACTGGATCAACATTGGAGCTGTCAATTCAAAGAATGAGATACCGGCTATTGATAGCCGCTTAAGTACAATACCTGCTTTTAAAAGCGGCCGCTTGTTTAATAATAATAAACGCGTTACACCCGGCGGAGGAAATGATTACTGGGAAAGCGGAACCCTGAGCCCTCATCTGCTGCTCAGGGATCTTGCTTCTATTTTTCATCCCGAAAGTTTCGCAGATCATGAACTGATATATTACAAACCAATAGAATAAGCTCATAACCATCAAGTGATGCATACTGCAAAGGGTGTTTTAACTGCTCAGCACGGAAGAAGAATCTATATTCTGGCTATTCTTACTTTATTTCTTTTTGTGTTATTATTCCTGGATATCTTCCTTGGATCTGTTACAATAGCTCCTTCAGAGGTTATTAATGCATTCTTTGGTAATTGTGACAGTAATATTGCTACAATAGTGTTAAAATTCAGGTTGCCAAAGGCCATTACAGCCATCCTTGTAGGTATGGCATTATCAATGAGCGGACTTCAGATGCAAACTTTTTTTCGTAATCCTATGGCCGGACCTTATGTCCTGGGAGTAAGTTCAGGAGCCAGCCTCGGCGTAGCAATAGTTATTATGGGATTTTATTCAGGAATTGCACCGGCAGATCTTATGACACTGGGTAACTGGGTTCTGACTTTAGCGGCATGGCTGGGAGCAGGAGCCGTGATGATCCTTATTATGGCAATTTCTGTAAGGATAAAGGATGTAATGACAATACTTATAATCGGGATAATGCTTGCCAGTGGTTTGTCGGCAGTTGTCAGTATTTTGCAGTATTTTAGCAACGAGACTATGCTGAAAGCCTATGTTGTCTGGACTATGGGAAGTCTTGGAAATCTCTCATCAGGACAGCTCAAGGTTCTGGCTATAACAGTAATTACAGGGATAATTTTAAGCATATTTCTTATTAAGGTGCTGAATGCCCTGCAGATGGGAGAAAACTATGCCTCAAGTGTGGGTGTCAATATTCGTCTGGCAAGAGTAATTGTTTTCGCCTGTTCATGCATTCTTGCAGGAAGCGTGACAGCTTTTTGCGGACCCATAGGATTTATAGGTATCGCTATTCCGCATATTGTTAGAAATTTATTCAGAACATCAGATCATAAGATCCTTGTCCCAGGCTCTATTATCACAGGCGGAGTTGTGATGCTTCTTTGTGATATTATCTCTCAGTTGCCCGGATCTGACCGGGTGTTACCTGTTAATTCAGTCACAGCACTTGTAGGTATACCTGTGGTTGTCTGGATTGTAATACGTAATAAAAAGATATCCGGAATAAGCGATGAATGAAAACAACGAAATATTGCTGTCGTTTGATTCACTCAGGTTAGGTTATGGAACGAAGGAACTTCTGCCTCCTGTTTCTGCTGCGGCAGCAAGAGGAGAACTCGTTGCAGTAATTGGAAGGAATGGTATCGGAAAGAGCACACTGTTACGCACCCTTCTGGGATTACAGCCTGCTTTGGGAGGAAAAATATTGATCGGAGGCAGAGATCTGAAAGAGTTGTCCGGCATCCAGAAGGCTAGGAGAATTGGATATATTTCAACTGAAATGGTAAGGGTCAGCAATATGACAGTCTTTGACCTTGTTACATTCGGGAGATTTCCTCATACTAACTGGATAGGACGGATAGATAAGGATTCCTGCCTGGCTGTAAACGATGCTATTATGAAAACAGGATTGGGAGGATTTGAGAAAAGGTATATTTCAAGCCTGTCAGATGGTGAGCGTCAGCGTGCAATGATCGCCAGAATTCTTGCCCAGGATACGGATATCCTGATAATGGACGAACCCACTGCCTTTCTTGACATTGTGAATAAATTCGATATAATTAAGCTTATGCTCAGTCTCTCAAAAGAGGGGAAGACAATAATTTTTTCAACACACGATCTGAGTATCGCTGTCAATCAGGCTGACAAGATTTGGATGATGTTGGAAGACAAAATTGTTGAAGGAGCTCCTGAAGACCTTGCTCTTGACGGATCATTCGGCAGCCTGTTCAAGTCAGCAACAGTTAGCTTTGATACAAATGAGGGAACATTTAAATTAAAAACAGAGTCTTACAATTCAATATTTATTGAAGGGGAAGGAGGCATTTATAACTGGACCCGCAAAGCTCTTGGCAGAATCGGCTGGTCTGTTAGCTCTGTGCCTACCGAGCCTTACATCATTGTTCCATCCAAAGGCAGGGGAAAATGGATTCTTGAATTCCAGGAAAAACAGCAATGTTTTGATAATCTGTATGATCTTACCAGGTCGTTTAAAGCCGGTTTCAGGATTGATCATCTGTAGTATTTCCGATAGGTCTCCAGAAATGAAGGTACATCGTCAATTGAAATTTTCTTTGCAATAATCTTTTTGTTCCTGTCCAGAATATATATCATTGGTGTGCTCTGAACATTGTAATAATAATCAAAGCGGGTACTCCTGTCAGGATCCCATCCGTTGATCCAGGTCAGTTTATTATCTTCAATGTACTTGCTCCATTCTTCCTTATTACTTATTGTACAGACTGCAAAAACTTCTACATCTTCGTCTTTTGCTCTTTGATAATAATCTCTTAGCTTGGGAGTATATTCCTTGCAAAATCCGCAGTTCGGTTCCCAGAAATAAAGGATTGTAAAATCTTTTTCAATATCATACAGAGACACATAGATGCCTTTATATGAATTCATTATAAGGTCTTTGGCTTTCAGTCCTATCAGATTGTGTCTTAAAAGCTCAACCTGCCGTTGAAGATCATTCTTAAAATCATTGCTTATCCAGTCTGCCTTGCCGGATAGATAAATATCATCTGCTAATTTAACAAGTACAGCATCATGTCCCATGATCTCGCTTTCCCTGAAATGGTTGAAAAGATAAACAGCTATGAACTGGAACATTTTGGGATTTGATTCACATTTTCGTATGATTTTATCTATTTCCCTGTTAATTGAATCTGCAGATTGAATCACAACATTAGTAAAGAACGCCTCGAGCCGGGCCTGAAGTATTGGGGTCCTTATCAGCCTGTCATCAGTGAGGTCTATGTTATCGAAAAAATGATCCTTATTGTAATTATATCTTTTTACCCATCTTACGGAATCCGGATTATGAGTTCCGTCTGCTATCCTGAATTCTGGTATTTCAATAGGGATCAATGATTTTACAAGAATGCCAAGCAGATTGTTCCTGTTTTCATCAAAAACACTTTGCAGGTAAGCTTTCATTTCAGATTCAATGATCCTTTGTTTCTCATTCAGAATGCGTACAGAATCCTGATTAGCTTTGTTTGACTGAAGGCGTTTTGAGTTTGATAATGATTTTTGTTGTAGCGAACCCCATTTTTTCTGGTATGCAAGGAAGGCTGTGTTTTCATCAGATCCATTGAACCTTAGGGTGTTGAAGTAATCATTATACGAACAGCTCAGGGAAAAATTCTGATCATCAGACATCAGAAGCTCAAAATACTTTTTGCCGGGCAAGACAATCATGTATATCCCTTGTGCCAATTTTTCTTTTCCGGAGAAGACGCCATTTCCCATAGCATCAAGTACAGTTGTATCAGTAATATATTGCTTGTCTCCAAAATGGTATGCAAGGAATATTGTAGAATCCCTTAAACCTGTAATTGACACAGTAATCTCATAATTGTTTTTAGGCTGACAGAAGGCTGAAAAGGCAAGAAATATAAAAGGTATTCCAAGGATAAACTTTTTCATCATAATATAATTTTGATTTTAATGATATGATGCTTGTCCCGCTCAAACGGAGGAACCGCACATGATTGAAAATTATTTTCATTATGTGTTTGCGTTTGAATTCAATTATGTGGCTTTCATCTTATATTATTTGTTTTGAAGGATATTGGCAAAATTAGTCATTGCAATTTCTTTGCCAAAGTCATTGGTATACAATATTGGAAATTATGTTGTATTTTTGAATTGGTTAATTCAGGGTTATTTTGAAAACGATCTCATTACTTATTCCGGTTTGCAATTACGATATTGTGGCTCTTGTCCACAGTATGAAAAGTTGTATTGGAAAAATTCCGGAATTTATAGAGATACTTATTGGGGACGATGGTTCGTCACCAGATTTCAGGAATAAATACAAGGCACTTGAAGAGCCTGGTGTCAGGCTGATTGTATCGGAAAAAAATATTGGCCGGGCTGCTATACGCAATAAACTTGCACTTGAAGCTAAAGGTGATTACCTTCTTTTCATCGATGCTGACGCTATGATCCCGGGTACTGCAGATGCTTATATTAGCAAATGGCTGCCATATCTATCAAAAGCAAGAGTAATATGCGGAGGTATACTTTACCATAATTCACCGCCGGGAGACCCTGACAAGATCCTCAGATGGAAAATAGGATGGAAGAGGGAACAACGGAAAGCCAGTGAACGTGAAAAGCATCCTTACTCTTTCTTCTCTACTTTTAATGTAATGATTGACCGGACAGTTTTTTCAAAAATAAGGTTTAACGAGGAGCTCAGGCAATACGGATATGAAGATGCTCTCCTTAGTTATCAGCTTGAGAAAGCTGGAATAGCTATACGTCATATAGACAATGGGCTAATGCATGATGGACTGGAATCGAACAGGGAATTTCTTAATAAGACCAAGCTTGGTCTGGAAAATCTGAGCCGTTTATACGATAGCGTAACAGATAAAAGAACATTCTCATCAACAGTCAGAATACTCAGGCTTTACAACATACTTGCATTTTTCAGGCTGACATTACTGCTTGCAGGTCTTTATTTAAGGTATAAGGAAAAGATGGAAATAAGGCTTGACTCACATAATCCTCCGATGATACTTTTCAGTATTTACAAGGTATGCATGTTCTGTACTTTCCGTGAAATTCACAGAAGAAGGAATATTTTACCGATATTCTGATCAAATCCTGGAATATATATGGCAGTAACAGGATTTTACCTGAATTAATTAAAGATTAAGAATGACAAATCCGGTGACATGGGTAGTCGACCAGATAAAAAGGTTAAACGATGAGATCTGGCACACGCCTCTTTCAGAATTATCAAGGCCCAGAACCTTTCTGATAAAACAACTCAGAATAATAGTCATTGCCGCCAGAGGCTTTCTTAATGATAAGGTCGAACTGAGGGCTTCAGCCCTTACATTCTACACACTTATTTCGATAATTCCCATAGTTGCTATCGCACTCGCAATAGCAAAGGGATTTGGTCTTGATCAGAATCTGATTGCAATTATTACACGCTCAAAGGAATTTGAGACATACAATGAGTTGCTGACACCTTTGCTTGAAAGGGCGATAATGACAATACAGGGAACACACGGTGAATATATTGCCGGAGTCGGTATAATAATTCTTTTCTGGTCAGTGGTATCACTTCTGTCGCAAATAGAAAACTCATTCAATCATATATGGCAGGTATCTTCATCAAGAGCATGGTACCGGAAATTCACGGATTACCTTACAATAATGATTGTAGCCCCGATATTCCTGATTCTTTCAAGCAGTATTACTTTCATGATAAGTAAAAGCCTTAATGAGTTCCTGAATCATACTTCAATGCTGACGTATTTCAAACCAGCCGTAAGTTTTCTGCTGCAATTTATACCTTACCTGCTTACCTGGATAGTGCTTACCCTTCTGTTCATAGTAATGCCCAATGCGAAGGTCAAGTTCCTTCCTGCATTGTTGTCGGGAATAATTACAGGAACCTTTCTTAAGATCCTTCAGTGGCTTTATATGGATCTCCAGTTCGGAATAACCAAGCTTAATTTTATTTATGGAGGACTTGCTGCAATTCCATTATTCATCATTTTTCTGCAGACTGCCTGGATAGTAATACTTCTCGGAGCAGAGTTATCCTTTGCAAATCAGAATGTATCTAGGTATGAATTTGAGTCGGAAGCATTGAATGTCAGTCATTTTCAGAAACGTGCCCTGCTTTTGGTAATATTCCATATGATAATTCGGAATTTCTCTTTAGGAGAAAAACCAATAAGCGCTGAGAAAATAAGCAAATCGCTTAATATACCGGTAAGGCTTGCCAGAGATATCCTTGATGACCTGAGCGGAACTTCTCTTGTTTCAATTATACACGAGAATGAACAGAAAGAAAGATTGTATCAGCCGGCAATTGATATTAATAAGCTTACTGTGAGCTTTGTTCTTGCCAGGCTTAACCACAAAGGAGTAGCCAAAAGAATGGTGATCAAGAGTAAGGAGTATGACAAGGTTGTTGGTATTCTGGAAAAATATGAACATTTGACTGCCAATTCAAGTTCAAACATTCTGATTAAAGATCTTTAGGAAAGGATTCCGTTTACTGCTTTTTTTCTCCCTTTTTC
>DAONXX010000072.1:0-10284 GCA_035414025.1 Bacteroidales bacterium
TTTTCTTTTATTTTCAGGTTTTAACCCGTGGGGATTATAGGGCTTTCTGATATATATGTCAGTTGTGTCTTATAAACAGGTCAGTAATAACAAAAGCTGCAAAAAGGATACTGGCTATTCCGTTGGTTGTTCCGAAAGCCAGATTTACCCTGCTGAGATCGTCAGGCCTCACTATTATATGTTGATAGAGCAGGAGAGCTATAAAAATAAGTGCTCCGGCCCAAAAGAAAAAGCTGCCCTTGTCAAGAATTCCTGCAATTATTACAAGAATTGAAGTTAATAAATGAATGAAAGCAGAAATAAGAAGCGCCTTTCTTCTTCCTGTACATGAAGGTATTGAATAGATCCCGTGGTTCTTGTCAAACTCATCATCCTGCAGGGCATAGATAATGTCGAAACCGCTGACCCAGGTAAGCACTATGAAGGAATAAATAACCGGAAGTAATGTAAATGAACCCGTTACTGAAATATATGCTCCTATTGGGGCAAGACTCAAACCAAGGCCAAGTATAAAATGGCATAGCCACGTTATCTTCTTTGAAAGACTGTAGCCGAGTATTATAAGAAGGGCCACAGGTGAGAGGAAAAGTGTAAGTCTGTTGATAAAACCTGCAGTAATTACGAAAAGAACGGAATTAGTTATTACAAAAAAAGCCGTCGATCTCGGGCTGATTTTACCGGAAGGTATTTCCCTGTTTTTTGTTCTCGGGTTAAGTGCATCATACTTTTTATCGGCAAGTCTGTTAAAGCCCATCGCAGCATTGCGCGCAAATACCATGCACAAGACAACCAGCAGCAGAAGTTTCAAACTGAAGCCATATTCTTCCCGTGATACAGCCAAAAAAAAACCAATAAGTGCAAATGGCATTGCAAAGACAGTATGGCTGAATCTTACAAGTGAAAGATAATTTTTAACAGATCTGATTACCGGGCTCATTCTCCAAGGAGCTTTCTGTAGATTTCATAATTCACCTTATCGAAAGCTACAAATATCACCTTTTCAGGGTAATCATTTTTTGACAGGAACTGTTTTGTTTCATTTATTGCTATCAACGCAGCCAGATCTTTTGGGAACCTGTATGCACCAGTTGAAATATTAGGAAATGCTACTGTTTTTAATTTATGCTGAGCCGCAAGTTTAAGGCTTGTCTGGTAACATGATGCAAGCAGATCGGTTTCATTTTTCTTTCCTCCATGCCATAACGGACCAACAGTATGTATTACATATTTTGCCTTAAGCCTGTAGCCTTTTGTTATTTTCGATTCCCCTGTGGCACATCCGTCAAGCTTAAGGCATTCTTCATAAAGTTCCGGCCCGGCTGCCATATGAATAGCACGATCAACACCTCCGCCTCCTAGCAGGGTGTTGTTAGCTGCGTTGACTATTGCATCAACTTCAAGTGATGTTATATCACCTTCTATGACCTCAAAACGACACTTGTTTTTCATCTTATAACTGCTCTAAGTTCTTTTTCAAAAGCTTTTATCAACTTATTCATTACTGTTTCTATATTGTTATCAGTTAGAGTTTTTTTATCATCTCTCAAAGTAAAACTGACTGCGTATGATTTCTTGTTTTGCCCCAGGCTTTCACTCTCATAAACATCAAAAAGATCAATGTTCCTTATAAGATGCTTTTCGGTTTTAATTGCTATTTCCCTTATCCTTGAAAATTTGATTTCCTTGTCAAGAAGAAGAGCCAGATCTCTTTTTACAGATGGGTATTTTGATATTTCACTATAAACTATTGAGTGATCACTGATAATCTTAAGAAGCAGGTCCCAGTCCAAATGAGCATAATATACATCCTGCGGAATATCAAATTTCTGCAGATATTTATCAGAGATCCTGCCGGCTTCAGCTATAAGCTTGTTGTTCCCCGACAGATATGTAATCGATTCCGCGAAGTATCTCCTGTCACTTTCTCCTTTATCAAGAGTGTCAGCATTTATGCCAAGCCTTGAGAGTATCATTTCAACAGCAGATTTGATATTGAAAAAATCAGTTGGACTTGCCTTGTAATTCCACCTGGTGGGTCCATTATTGCCGGAAATAAAGATATCAAGTGAGCACCTTTCGCTGAAGTCATTTACTTCGGGAGTTTCTTTTTCTGTTTTTGTTTTAAAATAACAATTCCCGAGTTCAAACAATTTAAGGTTTAGATTCTGCCTGTTTATGTTCCATGCAACTGATGTCAGTCCCCCGAAAAGCAGCGACTGCCTCATTGCATTCAGATCAGAGCTAAGGGGGTTTGCCAGAATAACAAGCTGATCAGTGAAAAAATCTCCGTTTTTGTAGAAATCTGCAGGATTCAGGGAGTTACACATTATTTCATAGAATCCGTTTGACACGAGCATATCTGAAATAATATTTGCTACCTTCTCCTTGTCAGGCTTATTGGAGTAGAAAAGAATCGAATTAATATGTTCATCTATCTCGACATTATTATAGCCATATATCCTTAGTATCTCTTCAATAACATCGGCTTCACGATGCACATCAACCCTGTAGAGAGGGATTTCAACAGTAAGAGTTTCTTCGCTTTCCCGGAGGATTATCATATCAAGCAGGCTGAGTATTCTCTTTATTACATCCCGGTCAATTTGTTTTCCGATTAACCTGTCTATATTCTTAAAAGATACTTCGATATTCTCTCTTTTTAATTTCTCAGGGTACACATCGACCAGATCAGAGGATATCTTTCCTCCTGCAATTTCTTTGATAAGTAAAATTGCCCTTTTAAGAGCCCATGTTGTTATTTCAGGATCGGAGCCTCTTTCAAAACGGAATGAAGCATCGGTGTTTAAATTATGTCTCCTGGCTGTTTTTCTTATTGATACAGGATTGAAACATGCACTTTCGAGAAAGATGTTTGTTGTTGCATCAGTTATACCTGATTCGATGCCTCCGAAAACACCCGCAATACACATTCCTTCTTTAACATTACAGATCATCAGGTCTTTGGAAGAGAGTTTTCTTTCAACTCCATCAAGTGTAGTGAACTTTGAGTTATCAGGAAGATTCCTGATAATCACTTTCCGGCCCTCTATTTTGTCGGCATCGAAAGCATGAAGAGGCTGACCAATTTCATACTGCACATAGTTTGTAATGTCAACAACATTATTTATCGGATGTAATCCTATTGCAGACAGTTTTTTCTTTAACCATTCGGGAGATTCTGCAATTTTAACACCACTTATTGTAATGCCTGAATACCTCAGACAATCCTTTTTATTCTCGATTATAACTTCGCAAGGATTTGAATTATTATCCGGTTCGAATGGATCAACCGAAGGGCGGATTGCCTTTACATTTTTTCCTTCGTTTATGTTAAGGTAAGCTGCCAGATCTCTTGCAGCGCCAAAGTGAGACCCGCTGTCTATTCTGTTGGGTGTAAGGCCTATCTGGAACACATAATCGGTTGTAACATTAAAATACTCAGATGCGGGAGTGCCTGGTTTTGCATTCGGATCAAGGACCATTATGCCTTCATGCAATGTTCCCAGTCCAAGTTCATCTTCTGCACAGATCATCCCCTCGGAAGCTATTCCCCTAATGGTGGCTTTTTTAATCTCGAAGCTCTCATTTCCTTTAAATAGCATTGTTCCAAGTGTAGCGACAGGCACTTTTTGCCCTGCAGCAACATTTGGAGCTCCGCAAACTATCTGGAGCGCTTCGTTTTTACCGATGTTGACAGTTGTAACAGATAATTTATCAGCATTAGGGTGTTTCTGACAGGTCAGGACTTCCCCTATTACAACTCCTTTCAATCCGCCCTTAACGGATTCCCATTTTTCCATGTCTTCCACTTCCAGCCCAAGCTGAGTGAGAATAACAGAAAGCCTTTCAGGAGCAATATCAAAATCAAGGTAATCTTTAAGCCAGTTGTATGAGATCTTCATTATTCCTTAATTAGTTGTAAATACGGAAGGATCAGAAGCCGGAAGTCCGCATCCCGAAGTAAGAATCATATCTGCCATCTGTTTTTCGGTCTTTCGTCTTTCGTTTTCTAATTTCCTAACAGAATGCAAAAATAAGAAATTTGGTGCAAGTTTGGAGATGAGTGCCTGCATTTCATGATTTAAACACATGTATTAATAAGTAGTTAAGAGTTCAACTAATTCACTAGCATCCCCTTAAGATTGGGTGGTTGATATTTTCTCCAACCGCTTATTATTCCAGTTGCTCTATTTCTTTATATTTGCTGATAAAAAAACTATCTATGATTGTTAGTAAAGAAGACAGGCTAATACTTGTAACCAATGATGATGGTTTATATGCTGCAGGATTAAGAACTCTTTTTGAGACAATGGAGGAGTTTGGGAAAGTAGTTGTTATTTCTACAATGGAGAGTCGTTCCGGAATGTCACAGGCGCTTACCGTGAAAACTCCCCTGAGGGTAAAACTACTGGAAGAGAATGACAAACACCGGATATATGTATGCAACGGAACACCAACAGACAGCATAAAATTGGCAGTCAATCAATTACTAGAAAGGAAACCTGATTTTGTGATCTCAGGCATCAACCATGGTTCAAATGCTTCAGTGAGTATCCTCTATTCAGGAACAATGGCAGCAGTCCTGGAAGGTTGTCTTTATGGGGTATGCTCAGTCGGTTTTTCCCTGAATAGTTATTCTCCTACAGCTGATTTCAGTGCATGTATTGATCCGATAAGAAAAATAATTGAAAACCTGATAAACGAAGCTCTTCCGGAAGGTGTGTGCCTGAATGTTAATATTCCGTCTGTTTCGAAAGATCAGTTAAGAGGAATTAAGATATGTCGCCAGTCAAAAGGCAACTGGCAGGAAGAGTTTGAAAAACGAAAAGATCCTATGGGTAAAACATACTACTGGCTGACAGGATATTTCAATAATAAGGAACCCGATGCCACAGATACTGATGAATGGGCCTTGGCTAATAATTATGTATCTGTGGTCCCTATTACTGTTGACATGACTGCTCACGGGTATGTTGATAGACTTAAACAAAGATTTAAGTGACGAAGATTCTGGAAAAATACGATAAAGTCTTTACCGGGGTGCTAAGCGGTTTTTTATTACCTTGTATAATTATCGTCATCTTATTCTTATTTGCAAAAGGGGATCTGACTGCCAAGGGGTGGTTTGAAAGGGTCGCCGGGGCCGGAGTTGAAAGCCATATCATGTCTCTTTGCGTATTTCCCAACATAGTTATATTTCTTATATTCAATCAGCTTGATATGCTCCGTGCTGCAAAAGGTGTGCTCGGGGTAACGATTTTCTGGGCAATAATTGTCTTTGCAGTATATTTTTTATTATGAAGTATTTTATTGTTGCAGGTGAACAATCCGGAGACCTTCATGGTTCAAACCTTGTCAAAGCTCTTCTAAAGCGTGATAATGAAGCTGTTATTGCATGCTGGGGAGGTGATCTTATGCAGGAAGCAGGCGCAAGGCTATTGATGCACTATAAGAAAACTGCAATTATGGGCATTACTGCTGTTGTGAAAAACCTCGGGACATTTATCAGGAACTTGTCTCTTTGCCGCGATCAGATAATCTCTTTCAGGCCTGATGTATTAATACTTATTGATTTTCCGGGCTTTAATCTTCGCCTGGCGAAAATGATAAAAGATCTGGATCAGGGAATTAAGATCTTTTATTATATATCACCTAAATTCTGGGCCTGGGGAGAATACAGAATAAAGAAGATCAAAAAATCAATTGACAGAATGTTCATTATCTTTCCTTTTGAGAAAGATTTTTACAATAAACATGGTATTCAGGTCGAATATTATGGCAATCCTCTCGTTGATGAGACTGAAAGAAGATTTGACTCGCTTCCGGAAAAAAGCGAAATACTGAAATCGCTTGCCCTTCCTGAAAAACCGCTGATAGCTCTTCTTGCAGGAAGCCGAAAACATGAGGTTAGAGCAATATTACCCAAGATGATTAGCATTACTGATGATTTGCCCGGATACCAGTTCGTTATTGCCGGGGTCGGAAACCTGCCGGACGATTTGTATAAGATCATAATTGGTGATAAGCCTGTCAAAATTGTAAAGGATAAGACTTATGAGATACTAAAAGTTGCTGATGCAGCACTGGTAGCATCCGGCACAGCCACTCTTGAGACGGCACTGTTCAATATCCCGCAGGTTGTATGTTACAAGGGCGATTTTCTTTCAATGCTCATTGCCTGGATAATGATAAAAGTAAAATATGTATCACTTGTTAATCTTTTACTGGATAAAGAAGCAGTAAAGGAACTCCTGGGTTATTCACTTACAAGCAGGAATCTTTTGCGGGAAACAAGGGATATCTTGCCTGGCGGGGCCGGAAGAAATCAAATGCTCAGTGATTACAACGTTATAAGAACAAAGCTGGGACCGGCTGGCGCTTCAGACAGGATAGCACTTGAAATGATAAATGCATTAAAGAACAGGACCGGAGATAAACAGACAGAATGATGAACAGTATTATAACTAAGTTCAGGTTCATTGTTTTTTGTTTACTTTCTCTTTACAGCACAGCCCTGGAGGCTCAGGTGAGGATAAGGATTTTTGCTGATTCGGCTCCTGCATCTGCTCTGTTCTCAGTTACCGAAAGCGAATATTTCTTGATAATTCCCGATCGCAAAACCACAATGATACATTCGGGAGAGTCGGTAATTATTTCTAAATATAATACCGGTCTCGTTGTTAAGACAGGCATGGATCCTGCATTTATTTGCGATTCCGTTCATTTAGCTCCGAAGGATACGCTTGCTTCTTTTTCGCTGAGGATTAATTCAGAAAATCCTGTGCGTCAATACTATAAAGGAGATTTAAAGTGCTTTCCCGACCTTGGCACAATAGTCTTTATAAATATTTCTGATATTGATTCCTATCTGGCAGGTGTTGTAAGGGCTGAGGGCGGATACGGAAGGAATATGGAATATCTTAAGACACAGGCAATTATTGCAAGGACATATATGTATAAGTATTTCAATAAACATTCTAATGATAATTATAATCTGTGCGATCATGTTCATTGTCAGGCTTTTAGTGGAATAACAAACGATTCGCTTATTATCAGGGCAGTTAAGGACACTGAAGGCCTTGTGATACTTGACAAAGACAGTTCACTTATAATTTCCGCTTTTCATTCCTGTTGTGGGGGAGAGACCGCTTCATCTGAGAATGTCTGGCTTACTGCTCAACCCTACCTGAAAAAAGTAGTCGATCCCTGGTGTGTTAATTCGCGAAATGCAAAGTGGAAGAAGACTCTTGGCATAAATGAGTGGCTGGCATATCTGAAGAATTACGGCTATTTAACCACATCCGGGGAAACTTCAAAGATGAACTTTACACAAACGACGCGTAAGTATGAGTATGCAAGTGGTGATTTTTCAATACCTCTGCATAAGATCAGGGACGACCTGGGCCTTCGTTCAACATTTTTTTCGCTGAAAGTTGAAGGCGATTCGGTATATTTTGATGGAAAAGGTTACGGGCATGGTGCAGGACTTTGCCAGGAAGGTGCGATGGTAATGGCGGAAAAAGGTTTTGACTTCAGACAGATAATAAACTTCTATTATGAAGGTGTGATTGTTTCAGATATAAACAATGAAGTTAAAGAATGATCTGTCAAGCTAATTTGTTTATTTTTGTCTATCAGCTTTAGTTATGTTTGCTATTTTCATTAAAGAGATAAACGGATTCTTCAGCAGTCTTACAGGCTATATAGTCATAGTCGTATTCCTGCTTGTCAACAGCCTCTTCATGTGGGTCTTTCCGGGTCAGTGGAATATACTCGACAGCGGATATGCAGGTCTTGATACACTTTTTTTTCTTGCTCCCTGGATATTTCTTTTCCTTGTCCCGGCTGTAACAATGAGGATGTTTGCAGAGGAGAAACGCCTTGGGACAATGGAATTGATATATTCAAAACCTGTGTCGGAAAGGGAGATTATTTACGGTAAGTACCTGGCATCAGTGTGTCTTGTTCTGATGGCATTGCTGCCCTGTCTTATATGGTATGCCTCTGTTCATATTCTTGGAGAAGTGCCGGGTAACATTGATAAAGGAGGCACCCTGGGAGCTTTCATAGGGTTGTTTTTCCTGGCATCGGTCTATGCTTCGGCAGGATTATTTGCATCTTCACTTACAGATAACCAGGTAATTTCATTTATTGTTGCTGTTGTTCTCTGTCTTATTCTCTTTGCCGGATTTGATGCAATTGCTTATCTGCCGGGACTTAAAGAAATCGATGAATTCATTATACGGCTCGGTATAAATGAACATTATAAGTCAATGAGCAGGGGAGTTATAGACATACGGGATGCGGTTTTTTATTTATCTGTTGCCGCAATATTTAATGAAGCGACAAGGCTTGTAATGATATCAAGGAGGTGGAAGAAAAAAAGTTGAAAGATGCCTGAGAATTCAAATAACAGAAATATAAGATTGAACAGCTGGATCAGCTTTTTTATTACCATAGCGGGTATCATACTGACAGCCTGGGTGCTTTCACTCTCCCGCATAAGGCTTGATCTTACCGAAGACAAACGCTATACACTTTCAGATCAGTCAGTAAAAGTGTTGAAGGGGATAAAGAATGATATCTATATTCAGGTTTATCTTGATGGAGAGATGCAGATCCCTCTTAAACGATTGAAACGCTCTGTTCAGGAAATGCTTGAAGAGTTCAGGATCGCCTCGGACAGAAAAATAACATTTCAGTTTATAAATCCGTCAGCTTCCGGAGATGAAGAGCAGAGGGAAGCAATTTTTCAGGATCTTTACAACAAGGGGCTTATTCCCATTAGGGCTCATTATACAGATGATGCGGGAGGCACCAGCCAGAGGCTAGTTTTTCCGGGAATGATAATCAATTATGACGGAATTGAAGTGCCTGTTAATTTCCTGAAGAACAATCAGGCTCTGTCGTATGAACAAAACATACTCCATTCAATTGAAGGTTTGGAATATGAAATGATCCAGACTATAGCAACTGTCTCTTCCGACACAATTCATAAAGTGGCATTTCTGGAGGGTCATGGCGAATTGTCTGAGGTAGAGGTGGCTGACATCACACTAAATCTTTCAAAGTATTTTACGATTGACCGAGGTGTTATTAATGGAATACATGGGATTCTCGATCAGTACTCAGCAGTAATAATCGCCGCACCTGATGAACAGTTCAGTGAAGCGGATAAGTTTGTTATTGATCAGTACATAATGAATGGTGGCAAGGTTCTCTGGCTGCTTGAACAGGTTTATGTTAACAGGGATAGTTTATCTTTCGGCGAGACAGCAGGTTTTTATTATCCTCTTAACATAGAGGATCAGCTCTTCAGGTATGGTGCAAGGATCAACCCGGAAATCATTCAGGATATGATGGATTGCATGCTTATAAGACTTTCCGTGACTGCAGGCGGAGGCCAACGTCAGATTGTTCCTGCTCCATGGATATATTATCCTTTGCTGTCTCCCAATCAGCAGCACCCGGTGACAAGAAACCTGAATAAAGTAAAGGGAGAATTTGTAAATACAATTGATACAGTCGGAATGGATAAATCAATTAAAAAGACAATTCTGCTGCATACCTCAGATTACTCAAGGACAATAGCTCCTCCTATGTTCATAAAACTCCAGGAAGCTGAAACAGTTCCTGATGCGAAAGAGTTCAATAAATCCCGCCTGACAGCCGCTGTACTCCTGGAGGGGGTTTTTTCTTCTGCTTTCAGGAACAGGATGCCAGGTGCTTTTTTGGGTGAGAGTAATATACAGGTAAGTAATGAAAGCCTTCCGACACGGATGATAGTTATTGCTGACGGAGATATTATTAGAAATGAGGTGCAAAGATCCGGATCAACAGAGATACCCCTGCCTCTGGGGCAGGATAAATATACGGGGCAACTGTTCGGGAACAGGGATTTCCTTTTGAATTGTGTGAACTATCTTGTTGATCAGAATGATCTGATGCAGCTTCGTTCAAGGGAGATGAAGCTGAGGCTGCTTGACAGGGCAAAAATTAAAGACCAAAGGATATTCTGGCAGGTTTTAAATGTAATGGCACCTGTCATACTCGTAATTCTTTCAGGACTGATATATCATTTCATCAGGGTAAGGGCTTATTCGAAATTCAGATAATGAATAATACATGTCTCAGAAATAGTTTAGCACATAACAAAAAAGCCAACTAATTGAATATTAACATATTACATTGTTGATATTGATAAGCTTGAATAGCTGTTTATAACTTCAATCCAGTATAAATTGAAATAATAAAATCAACAAATTACTTGACTTGTATTGTTAT
>DAONXX010000073.1:0-10263 GCA_035414025.1 Bacteroidales bacterium
TGCAAATATTTCACAAATCTGAATAAAAGTATTGACAAATAACAGGTTTTACTTATATAAATAGTACAGTCAGACAAGTGTTTATTTATCTTAACAGCAAAATCTAAAAAGCATGACGGGAATAAATTACAGAGATAAGTATCTTGAACTTGAGGAAAAATACAAACAGCTGGAAAATGAACTGAAGATGCTTAAATCCGGGAAAAACAATTTTCCGGTTTCGACAAAAAAAGCAATTAACGATTCACAGGTAATAGGAAAAGTTCCTCCTGATCTTTCAAATATTGTCAACTGTTACCTTATATCATTCAAATACGGGGATGATAAAAAATTCCATATTCTTGAAATAAACAAAAAAGTTGAGGAAATTGAATCAGTTAACAGGAATGAGTTAGTAGGAAAATGCATTAACGAAACGCCGCTTGCAAAGCGTAAGAAGCTGAATGAATTACTGAATCATATTAATAAACATAAAATACCTGTTTCAGTTACAGGTGATGATTCGGAAGGTTTTTACGTGGGCTTTATACTGACCTCCGGACATATAATTATTATATGGGAGCCCGGTAGAGACCAGAAAATAGCTGATGAAATCTACAAACAATCTGTTCTTTTTCACGAATTTGCAGAATTCATGCCTGAAATTATGTATGAAGTAGATCTGAATGGCAAAGTTGTTTTCGGGAATAAAACGGGACTTGAGTTTTTCGGATTGACACAAGAAGATCTGGATAAGAACTTATCCATTACTGATCTTTTTCCTGAAATGGCAGATGATATGTTAAGGAATGTTCTGGCTTTAAATTCCCCCGGAGATATTTTGATTAATGAATATATTCTAAAAAGTCATGACGGCATTCCGACTCCTATTGTAACTCGCACATATCCAATATTTCATGAGGGTAAAAAAATCGGTTACAGAGGAACTGCAAGCGATACGAGTAAACACAAAAACATTGAAACAGAGGTAATAAAACAAAAAGCTTTCATTGAAAATCTTGTTAATTCTACAACTGAAGCTATTGTTATTACCGACCCTTCAGGAAAAATAGTAATGATAAACAGGGAATTCCACAAACTCTTTGGCTATACTTTTGATGAAGCAATCAATAAAAACATATATGACATGATTGTTCCTGAAAGGCTTAAGGATGATGCCATTGCAATTACCAAATTTGTTACGCCTTATCAGCAGGAAACCAGAGAGACTATAAGAAAAGACAAGTTCGGCAATGAGATACAGGTATCCCTGGTCGCAACCGGAATATCGATTGATGAGAAAATTGTAGGGAATATCGCTATTTACAAGAATATCACTATAGAAAAGAAGAATCAGGTTCTGCAGGAGATTCTATACAACATATCTTCAGCTGCACTCACACAAGTGGATGTTGATAAGTTATATCCTTTAATAGTAAAGGAGCTTGGCAAAATATGGGATACAAATAACTTCTTCATAGCTCTTTACGAAAAGAAATCAGAAACTGTGTCACTGCCTTTTTTCTCGGATGAAAAAGACAGTTTCAATGAAATACCGATAAATAAGACTATAACAGGTTATCTCATTAAAACAAATCAGTCTGTGCTTCTGAAGGAGAATGATATGAGACAACTTGAGCAAGCCGGAGAAATAGATCTTGTAGGAACAGACTGTAAAGTATGGATGGGCGTTCCTCTGAGAGTTGAGAACGACGTTATCGGTGTTATGTGCCTTCAGGATTATAATGATGAGAATAAGTTTACAAAGGATGATCTTAATGTTCTCGATTTTATAGCAAATCACATTGCAGTAGCTATTCAAAGGAGAATAACCCTTGACAACCTTATCACTGCACGCCAGAAAGCTGAAGACGCTGCACAGTCAAAACAGCTGTTCATGTCAACTATGAGTCATGAGATTAGAACGCCTTTGAATGAAGTGATTGGAATAACAAACCTTCTTTTACAGGACAATCCAAGGGAAGATCAGATGGATTTTATCAAAACTCTCAGATTCTCGGGCAACCATCTTCTTACACTTGTAAATGACGTTCTTGATTACAATAAAATGGAATCCGGGAAGATCGTTTTTGAACAAACCCAGTTCAACCTGAATGACTTCCTGGATGAAATAATGCGATCATATTCGTTCAGATCAAAAGCCAAGCATCTTGATTTCACAATAAAGAAAGAAGGGGATCTCCCGGCAGAGGTCATAGGAGACCAGATAAGGCTCAATCAGATATTGTCCAACCTGCTTTCAAATGCACTTAAATTCACTAAACGGGGTGGCATTACAGTAACAATCAGAGAGCTCGAAAGAAAAAACAGAAAAGCGAATCTGCAATTTTCCGTCCGTGACACCGGCATAGGCATACCTGATGAAATGCATGAAGCAATATTTGAAAGTTTCACCCAGGCTTCAGCAGACACAACGCGCCGTTTCGGAGGTACAGGTCTCGGGCTGGCTATATGCAAAAAACTTGTCGAATTGCAGGGTGGAAAAATACATGTAATAAGTGAGCTGGGGCTGGGATCAACATTCATTTTCAATTTGTTTCTTGAAGTACCTGATGAATCAGTCAAAGCAAACGAGGTGAAAACAGTTGAATCATATTCATATGTTGGGCTTGAAGGAAAAAAGATACTAATCGCCGAGGATAATAAAATTAATTTTTTCGTTACCAATAAATTCCTCACAGGATGGGGTATCATAGTTACTCATGCTGAAAATGGTCAACTTGCAATAGAAAAAATACAACAGGAAGATTTTGATCTTGTCCTGATGGACCTTCATATGCCAATAATGGATGGCATTGAAGCTACAAGGAGAATACGGGAATCATCCGATCCGAAAATCAAAAATATTCCTATCGTGGCTCTTACTGCTGCAATAATGTCGGAAAATCACGACAAAATAGAGAAACTGAACATTAATGACTATGTTCTTAAACCTTTTAAGCCCCATGACCTTTTCGAAAGGATAAAGAAACATATAAGGTAAAAAATCCCGGAGGCTTAATAATAATGGATCAAAAGGCGAACAACAACAGAGGACAAAGGCTTATCTGATACAATATTTACTTATATAATCAGTTGCTTTCCTGTTTCCGAGCTTTAATGCCTGCCTGAAATCACGACAGGCACTTTGGTTATTTCCCATGTTCAGGAGAGAGATTCCCTTATTCAACCATGCTTCAGAATTTGACGGGTCAAGATCAAGTGACATGCTGAAATCATTGGCAGCCCATTCCCATGATTTGGAGGACATATATGCATTTGCCCTTTCGATAAAACATTGTGGATCACCAGGATTCTTCCTGACATTCTCGGTATAATAGCGCAGAGCCCCGAGGTTATTACCGCTCGCAGACTCTATCCTTCCTGCCATGCTTAAAGCATCCTTATCATCAGGAAAAAATGAAAGATATTTTTCAATATCAGCAAGGGCTCTTTTTGTTTCACCTGTCCTTATGTAACATTCTGCCCTTTTCAAATAAAGTTTTGCATCCGGAATACCCATATTAAGAAGCTTTGAGTAAGTATCTGAAGCTCCGGCATAGTTTGATGATCCCGATTGAGCGCTTGCCAGTAATAAAAGGTATTGTTCATTTTCCGGATGAGCATCAAGCAAAGCCATAAGTGATTTGATCGCTTCAGGATATTTTCCGGAAGAGAGGCTCACAAGAGCAGAAGCATAATCAAGCCTTAAATTACCCTGATAATGTGTTCTGATATCAGACAGTATTTCCTGGGCATCCTTTATTCTTCCGATGGAAGTATAATATTCAATTTCCGAGATCCTTGTTTCAATCTCAGGATACCATGGTTTTTGCCAGAATTTTCTCCAGTCGGAACTGTTTTCAATTCTGCTGAATGCAGGATTGAGCATTATTTCCTTTTCGCTTTTTCTGAAAGGAGATTTCATGAAAATCTCCAGATGATACATTGAGGTGGCTGCATCGCCCTTTCTTGCATAGACACCTGCCAGACCATATTCTCCTGAATATTGTTCAATGCTATTTGCAGTATTAAAATCAGCTATGGCAGCAGACAGATCACCAGTTGCAATTTCCGCTTCAGCTTTCTCACAGTAAAGTCTGCTATCATTGTGAATCCTGACTGCCTCTGAAAGCAATCTGACAGCTTCTTCAGCTTTCCCTGATTTTGTCAGAGCCCTTGCCCTGATAATATAATCTGCAGGGGTCTGAGCACACAATATTTCTGAAAATAAGAATGCCGCTAATATTATTATCGTTTTCTTCATTGTTAAATGCCAGCTATATATCATTTTGTCTCCTGTTCTATCACCTTTGCATCCTTGTCAGTTATTATATGAATAAACCCTGATAAATGAAATTGTTCAAAGCCCGTAATACGACGTTCAAAAACATCACACTGGTAAAAATAGACTCCCGGGGAAACAATCCTGCCCTTATAAGTACCATCCCAGTCAATCTTTGGTTCATCGGTACTGAAGATAAGAAGTCCGCTACGATTAAACAGCTTAAAATCAACTTTCTCAACAAGTCCTGATGTTTTGGCAAGTAATCTGTCATTAATATTGTCACCATTGGGAGTGAAAACATTTGGTATCTCATAGAAATTACAGGAATCTACGCATACCATTGTCGACTTCTCACCTTCATTTCCAAGAGCGTCAAATGCAGAAACAGCATAACAGCCTGCAACTATATCTCCTGGATAGTGCCTGTATGAAAAAATATTCTTGTCATATATTGTGTTAATAAGCTGCAATTCTTCATCATAAGTCATTTTATAGTAAATCTTATATCCTGTAATATCCTCAAAACATATTGGATCGCTTATTTCCCATCTTACAGTATTATAAAGGCTGTCACACTCACTTGTAACATCAATAGCGGGTGAACAGGGAGGTTCATTATCGACAGGAGTTACACAGATTATCTGAGAGAGATTGATAAGGTTCTTTGGCATATCATCAGCCAGATATCCTCCTGTTGATCTGACATAATAGCAATACTCTGTTTCGTTAACAAGGCCCTCGTCTGTGTAAGTAAGCTGATTTGTTGATCCAATAAGTTCATAGGTCATTGTGGCCTTGTTTAATCTGAAAAATTCATACTGAGTGTTTATCCATGGAACATTCCTGTTAATATTAAATCGCGCCTTTCTGTCACCCGGACTTGCTTCAAGGTAAAGAGAAGAAGCATAGCCAGGTTGTGAACCGATCATAAAATTATTTCCCGGAGTCCTGTTCCATACCTCTATCCTGTAAATATATCCTGTGGTTAAAGTATTGAGAGGAGTATCAACATAAACTGTATCATTAAGTGTTGTCGTTGGTATTGATTTTATCATCAGGTAATCGGTACCTGTTATTCCTTCCGCTCTGTAAATAATATATTCATAAGGGCCCGGTGCAGGTATTGTATCCAGTCTGTCCGGTTTCTTCCATGCCAGGTATATGGAACCATTTGTCTGATCTGTGTTTGTTACACTTACATTCCTGATAATCGGTATTCCTGCTATAAGGGTTGATGTGATCTCATTTGAAACTTTACTTTCTGCCCCGTTTGGATAAACAGCCACAATGCGGTATGTATATTCCTTCCCGAACAACAGGCCTTGCCCATTATCAGTGTCAACAAAAGAAGTGACTGAGCTGCCGTCAATATATCCTATCTTAACAAATCCTGTTGAGAGAGGAAGCCCTGAAGTACATGAGTCGGGAACAAAAGTAGTGGCTCCTTCCCTTCTGTAAATTGCAAAACCTGATATTACAGGCGTTCCGTAGTTCTGCCACCTCAGCCTGATAAATTTCCCTTCGGGTACAGCATTTACAAGGACTGGTGGTGGTCCAAGCACCTTAATAGTGAAATTATCCAGGTCTGATAGTTTAAGTTCCTGATTGTTGTCATCCGATTTTATCAGGATTGAGTAAGGCTGATTACGAACAGCCTCATGGCATGGGGTCCATATCAGCCTTGCCGAGTTAAAGCCCGGCCCGGAGTCAATTCCGGTAAAAGAAGCAGGACATGAAGCCAGGCTGAAAATACCTGATTTTGCATACAGCGAAATTGAATCATTATTTGCATCTGTTGCAGAGACAACAATGTCAACGGTCTGGCCAACCTCAAGGCAAATGTCCTTTAAAGGACCATTCACGGGGGGTTTGTTATTTGTACGATATACTTCTATCTGCATATCCCGCACGATAGAACCTATCTTTTTCTTATCCCTCCACTCCTCAATCAGCATTGCTACATTGTATTTACCGGTATCGGCAGGAGTATTCCAGATAAAATCACCGGTGACAGGATCTACATAAAGTGAGTCTGTGGCAGGCGGATAGACATAATTCCTTATTTTTCGTCCATCATCTGTGAGGCATGTGTCAAGGGAATAGGATATACTGTCTCCATCAGGGTCAAAAGCCCCTGGATTATGTATGAAGACATATCCCAGGGCTGCTTTATCATAAGGCGGATTCAGAAGTACGGGAGTGCTGTTTCGTCCCATTGCAGGATTTACAGTAAGGGTTGTGGAAATTGAAAAAACAACATTCACTGAATTTGGGATATTCCTTACACCAAGGTTCCTATTAGGGTCCTGAACTACTATCTTATACTGACCCGGACCCGGATAAGTATGCCTTGTAACATAAGTATTCTTTTTATAATAATTCGGAAGCCTTACCTCTTCACTCCTTTTTACTGTTGATGTGGAATTATCTCCCCATTCTACGGTGAGCTCAGGCCGGTCAGCAAGGCTAAGTGTATATGTAAATGTCGTTATAGTGATTTCATAGGTAAGATCTGATATCTGCACATAGGTGATCTCACCTGCCCTGTTATGAGTAGCCTTGAGAAGGCAAAATTCAAGCAAAAAAAATGTCAGTACTATAAATCTCTTCATTATTATTCTCCCCCACTGATTAATTCACAATGAATGTTTGTTCTATCTTTTCAGGAGTCAGTTTTACACCTTCTTCAAAATCATTTATATGGACAATCGTCATGTTTGCCTGATCACTATAAAGTTCTGTCATGATCAGGTTTCTGATAATTATTGTCTCTGGTTTCCTGTCTGATTTGAATAACAGGTTACTGCTTATTTCATTATCTGATAATACCATATTTAATAACTTCCCTTTCAAGGGTTTATTGTTAACTGTAATGCTTAATTTATCATTCAGGTATTTGCTCAAAAGCTCTTCAGGGAAATAACCCGGCTGCAATGAATTCAGTATAGAAGTGTCAGAACAATAATGCAAGCTGTAATCACTTAAGAAATCATCGAAGTACATCCTGACAAACACTTTCAGGGAATCGGTATCCCTGACATGATCTATTGATGTCAGGGATACATGCACAGGATGCATAATCAACATAATGAATAGTGACAGAGCCTTTATCATTACCCTTCAGTTTCAGGTTTAAAAAGAACAGCAAAAATAAGACCAATCAGGCCTCTTTCGTAATGTTTACGAAATCCGTAAGGTACTGAATTGTTCCGACTTCAATGAAAGAAAATCCTTCTTTACCAAAGAAATTTCCTGCAAGCACAACAACTAAATCTTCTCCTTTAAGACCATATGACGAAGTAAGGGAGCGCAAGGCTATATGAATAAATTGGTCAATAGAATTGCGGGTCTCCTGATAATCTGCATATACTCCGTATGAGAGTGCCAGCTCTCTCATTGTCCGTTTTGCATAACATTGAGCCAGTATCAGGTTATAGCCTCTGTAAGCAGCCATGTCGCGGATTGTTCTTCCGCGTCTTGTATCGGCAATAATGCCTTTGGCAGAAATCCTGAGAGATGTCTCGACAGCTACTTTTGCCAGGTATGAAGAAACAACGCCAAGAAGATCACCGGGTGGTAAATCAAGGAATTTCTCCTTGTTGCGTTCAACTTCCAGTGCCACTCTTGTCATTGTCCTGACTGCTTCCACAGGATATTTCCCGCTTGCAGTTTCTCCGCTAAGCATCATTGCGTCAGTCTGTGAATAAATGGCACTTGCTATATCACTCACTTCTGCTCTTGTCGGACGCGGGTTTCTCATCATTGAATGAAGCATCTGCGTTGCAACAATTACAGGTTTCCTGCGATGAATACATCGTTGAATGATCTTCCTCTGAATAGAAGGAATTTTTTCATAGGGTATCTCAATTGCAAGGTCGCCCCTGGCAACCATGATACCATAGACAACATCAAGGATTTCTGCTATATTGTTAACGCCTTCCTCATTCTCTATCTTGGCTATTATCTTTATCTGACTTGAATACTTATCAAGTTCAGCCTGAACATTAATAACATCTTCCTTCGATCTGACAAATGAATGTGCTATGAAATCAACATCGTTTTCTGCCGCAAATTTTATAAAAACCTTGTCATTTTCCGAAACCGGGGGGAGGTTCAGTCGCACTCCCGGCAGATTAACGCTTTTTCTCGATTTAACTACCCCATCGTTAAGAGCCTTGCATATTAAGGCATCTCCCTCCTTTCTTATGGCCTCAAGCTCTATATCACCATCATCGATCATTACTGAAGTGCCCGGAAGAACATCCTGTGCAAATGTTTTCATGTTAACAAATATTCTGGAGCCACCGGATATGCCTTCAGGATCCCCAATGATTTCAAGAAGAGCTCCTTTTTTGACCTGAATGGGAGTATCACAATCAGTTGTGCGTACTTCCGGCCCCTTGGTATCAATCAAAATTGCTATTTTGTCCGATACCTGCCGTACATTATTTATAATCTTCAGAGCACCCGTAGTATCAAGATGGGCAGAATTGATCCTTACAACATCCATGCCCGATTCGTATAGTTCCCTGATAAATTCCGGCTCACAGTTCTTATCAGATATGGTTGCAACTATTTTTGTTCTTTTCCTTACCATTATGTTACTTGTTTTTCTTTTCCATGATAAATGCTTCCACTGCCAGCCTGTAACTATCAAGTCCAAAACCTGAAATAGTTCCTCTGCAGTTGCATGCTATGAGACTTGTTTTCCTGTAATCCTCCCTACCGAGAATATTTGTTATATGCACTTCAATAACAGGAGTTTCAATAGCTGCTATTGCATCGGAAATGGCAACAGATGTATGAGTATAGCCTCCGGCATTCAGTATAATACCGTCAGCCGTAAATCCAATCCGGTGGAGTTCATTGATTATCTCTCCCTCAACATTGGAATGAAAATATCCGAAATTAACTAAAGGATAAGTCATTCTTAAAAATTCAAGGTAGCTTCCGAAAGGCTTATCTCCATATTTCTCAGGTTCTCTTTTACCAAGAAGATTAAGATTAGGCCCGTTGATAATATTAATGTTCATTTATTTCAGAAGATACTATTTTCAAGCTGTAAAAATAGATAAAATAATTATCTATATGTTAGCAACGGATACTTTCGTTTGTTTTACTTTGCATATTACCATACCTATAAAGTAATCACTTATGAGTCTTTCCTGGCAGAGGGCAATAAAGGATTTCAGGACTTATTTAAGGCTTGAGAAATCGTTGTCGGAGAACAGTATTGAAGCTTACTCCAATGATGTTTTGAAACTTGAGAGCTATTTTGCATCTCAGGATATAATGCCGGCCTCTGTGTCATACCAGGATCTTAAGGACTTTCTTTTGTGGTTTGCTGACAGTAATGAAAATGCCAGAACCCAGTCAAGAGTCATTTCTGGGATAAGGGCATTCTTCAGATTCCTTCTCATAGAAGGAGAGATAAATGAAAATCCTGCCACTCTTCTTGAGTCACCCCGGCTTGGACTTAAATTACCTGAGATCCTTTCGGTTGAGGAGATTGACAGGATCATTGCTGCAATAGACCTGAGCAAGCCTGAAGGACACAGGAATAAAGCAATTATTGAGACACTTTATAGTTGCGGTCTAAGGGTATCCGAACTCGTAAATCTCCGTATTACCGACATCCATCCAGGTGAAGGATTTGTTAAAATTACAGGCAAGGGAAACAAGCAAAGACTTGTTCCAATCGGCAACAAGGCATTAAAGGAAATTGAGAATTATAAACATATAAGAAACAGGCTTCCGGTTATAATTGACCAGAACATCGTATTCCTGAACCGGCGTGGAAAAAGACTAACAAGGGCAATGATTTTCACAATAATAAAAGACCTGACAGCCAAAGCCGGTATCAGGAAAACGATAAGCCCCCATACATTCCGCCACTCTTTTGCAACACATCTTATAGAAGGAGGAGCTGATTTAAGAGCCGTGCAGGAAATGCTTGGCCATGAATCAATACTTACAACTGAAATCTATACACACAT
>DAONXX010000074.1:0-10249 GCA_035414025.1 Bacteroidales bacterium
TTGTTTTCAAAAATCTTGCTCATTCTACGATTTTGCTCTTACTCCTGAAAATCCCAAATTAAGTACAAAAAAATAGAAAAACTGTGTTCAACACTATCCTTGCCGGACATTTCCGACAGGGTTTATCAATTCAGTTTAAATCCGAACATAATTGCAACGCAGCCGCTGGCAGGTGCATCACCTGACGAATGGTTTGAGGATGAAGTTACTTTAATAATAAACTTGAGCTGCTGACTTGACTGCAGTTTAAAATCCCAGGTGCTTGCATAATTTTTATCCTTGTTTGTATAGAGGACATTTCTATCTGCATCGAGCACCCTGAATTCAACTGGCGGCAGTTTTTCATCTCCGACTATAGAGACTCTGTAATCCATATCAGAATAGAATGTTTTATAGAGCTCTGCCTCTTCACCTTCCATCAGGACGGCAGCATGGTAATTACCGTCGTGAGTATATCCGCTGAGTTTTGGAAGGCATTCGCTCTTGGCAAATGCTTTACATTGAGCATCAGCTAATCCGGTTGAGGCAATAATTAATAAAACAAGAATAGGTATAATTTTAGAGGCTCGCATAACTTTGTTATTTTACAAATGAATTTCTGATTTCGGATGCTAAAGCAGCAAGTTCACTGAAAACTTCGGGAGTCATATCTGTTTTGACTTCAGATCTGAGAATTGTTGCCTCAGAAGCCTCATCGTACACCGGCCTGACAGGTGATGTGTCCAACCTGATCTTGTCGAATACAATTTTCAGTTTTGTAACCTCTGATATCAGTTCGTCAATTGCAGGGTTACCTTTGCTTCCACTAAGAAGATTAAGAAGAATGTCTATTGAAAGTTTCTGGTCAATTATTCTGCTGACAAGCTTATTACCGTCAAAATTATTCATATTGACAAGCTTAGTGGATAGATAAAGGCCTTCAATCCATCCGCCCAGAAGGACCATTGAAGCAGTAGCAGGCTGGTCGTTCTCTTCAAGGTATGAGTTTGAATTCAGGAAAGTTTCTGAAACAATCTTCATTATAACCTCGCTGTTATTAATATTTTGCTCAAGTTCATCAATGTTCTTTTGTTCGATTGCTCTCAGAATACCAAGTCCGTCAGCCATTTTCTTTGCAGCTTCCATATAGTCTATCAGCAACTGTGTTTGTTCGTAAAGGCTGGCATAGCTAAGGTCGCATGTATAGATACCGAGGTTAAGCGCCATTGATTTGCTCGTAACATAATTATTTGCATTTGACACAGGATTCAGAAGCTTTTGGTCGAATCCCGCTCCGGACGATTTTATCAGCATTGCCGATTCAAGAGGGGAAGGTAGCGCCTGGAATACTCTCTCCGCTTTTTCAATATCCTCGAGTATTGCAGTTTTATCTTCCATGTCAACCCTGATCACTTCCTGCTCCGCTTTTTTGCCACCTCTGCATCCGCTGCACAGCATGATGAAAAGAGACATCACTACAAGGATACCAGAACCAATTCTGAATATTTTATTCATAATTTAATTTTTAAATTGTCAAGTCTAATTCACGACTAAAGTAGTGTATTATTTTTATTTTTCAAAAACAGTAACAGGTTAATAAAGCTATTTTTACCTTTGAAAAAACATACAAACTTGTGATAAAACCGGATGAAAAACTAAGAAAGCTCACTGCTGTTCTTGACAGTGGTAAAAAGGAGAGTATTATTGATGTTGTCAGATCACTTAAGAAAGAAGAACCTCCGGTAGGCGCAATCGCACTTCTTGTTGCTTTCTATGACGCCAGTTACGATAAGGTTCTGCAGAAGACAATAGAATCGTTCTTTAACGATATAAAACACAAGACAGCAAGAAAAGAGATCATTACTGAGATAAAGAAACCCTGGAAGAGCAATACTATCAGCATGCTTATCTCATCCTGCTGGCAGTCAGGCCTTGATTATTCAGAATACCTGGCCGATATTGCAACGATTTATCTTAAAGCCGATTATGTTACTGCAATTGAATGCATGACAGTTATAGAAGAGTCGGCAGGCAGGTCAGACAGAAAAACTAAAGATGATATAATAAGAATCATAATGGAAAGTTCCTCTGCCCATACTCATGAAAAAAGTCCACTGACAAGTGAGCTTATCGGGATACTGCAAAAATAAGCGATGGTCATCCCCCCTCCCCCTTTCGAAGGTCGTAATGATAAAGAGATCCGTTTTGGCAGAAAAGCCAGGAATATTTTTTTACAGTACAGGTTATACGCTATTAATCGTGCGAGGCAAAATGTTTCATGAACTGTGTTCTCTCAAATACAACCGGTTTTGAGTAATTACGGTAGTTCAATTTCCCTCTGAATTCAGCTATTGAATTGAAGCCCTTATTTTCCATCCACTCATCTATCTGCTGGTTCATATTTTTAAGGAAGCTTATCCCCTTTTCGTATAACACTGAGCAGACCTGAACGGAATTGGCCCCTGCAAGAATGTATTTTATTGCATCAGCGCCGCTGTGGACACCTGTGGATGCTGAAATGTCAATTTTCATATTTTGGGCACTTGCCATAGATATCCACCTGATTACCAGTCGCATTTCGTTTTCAGTACTGAATACCGAAGCAGGAATGATATCAATCTGGTCTATGTCTATATCTGGTTCAAAGAACCTGTTGAACAGCACCACTCCCTCAACTTTCCTGTTGTAGAACTCGTCAATTATATTGAGGATATTTGAGAAACGGTATCCCAGCTTTATTGCAAGTGGGATCTTAATTGTCCTTTTCAGTTTTTCGATAAGATCAAAATAAATCTTTTCCGAATCTGCAGCTGATTTTTTACTGTCTGTCGGAAGGAAAAAAACATTTATCTCAAGAGCGTCGGCACCGGCTTCAGCAATGTTCCTGGCAAAATCTGTCCAGCCCTCTGATGAAAAGCAGTTTATACTGGGAATAACCGGAATTGTCAGATCTTCTTTAGCCTTACGGATCAGGTTAAGGTATTCTCCAACCGAATGTGATTTGACATAATTCGCCAGATAATCTCCCGCTTCGGGGAAACCATGACCATGATCAATTGTACCTATATAGCTCGCTATCTGCTCTTCAAAAAGAGATTTAAGCACTACAGCACCGGCTCCGTTGTCTTCAGCTTCCTTTAGATTACCGAGAGTCGATGTCAGTCCGCTGCTGCTAACAATCAGCGGACTCCTCAAATTAAGGCCAAGGTATTTTACATTCAATCTGTTCATGCTTCCTGATTTTAAAGAATATTAGCTCTTCAAATATACTTATTAAAAACACAATGACATTCAAACATATCTATTCTTCCTGTGGGCATTCAAATTTATCCCTGATATCTGGATCCAAAAATTGTACTGCCAAGTCTTACAATTGTACTGCCTTCCTCCAGAGCAATTTTATAATCTCCTGACATTCCCATTGATAACTCCTTAAAAGCATCATCCCCTAAGAAGAATTCATCTTTCAGCCTTCTGAAACATTCTGAAAGATACATGAATTCACGTCTTATCTGATCATCATCATCAATAAACGAAGCCATCCCCATTACACCGCAAATCCGGATATTTTTCAGCTTCTGAAAATCTTCTGATTCAAGCATCTCTAAAACCTCACTTAAGCTGAAACCATATTTTGTTTCTTCAGTGGCAATATAGAATTGCAGCAGGCAGTCGATTACCCTGTCTGCCCTGTCTGCTTCCCGATCAATGACCTTCAACAGTCTGAACGTATCGACTGAATGGATCATATTCACAAATGATGCTATTTGTCTGACTTTATTGCTCTGGAGATGTCCTATAAAATGCCATTCTATATCCCGGGGAAGGGAATTATATTTTCTGACCAATTCCTGTACTCTGTTCTCACCAAAGATCTTTTGCCCGGCATTGTATGCTTTAAGTATATCGTCAGCAGATTTTAATTTGGAGACGGCAACAATTCTTACATTAGCCGGTATCTCTTCTCTAAGGGTAATAATATTCCGTGCAATATCTGACATAATTTTAAAACAGATAATGCAAAAATAATAAAAGAGTCTGTTTAAATACAGACGACATACAAATTTACCAGATATCTATTCCAGTAAATGAATTGCGAGTCCGCTCCTCAGCTTTGGTTCAAACCAGGTTGACTTTGGTGGCATTATATTTCCTGAGTCAGCAATAGATATAAGCTGTTCCAGGGAGACAGGATAAAGCGCAAAAGCTACTTTCATATCACCGCTGTCGACTCTTCTCTTAAGCTCTTTCAATCCCCGTATTCCTCCGACAAAATCTATACGCTTTGATCTGCGGAGATCCTGAATGTCGAGTATTGGAGACAGAATCTCATTTGTAAGAATTGTCACATCAAGCACCCCTATCGGATCATTGTCGTCATAGGTATCTTCCCTGGCTGTAAGGCTGTACCACTTACCATCGAGATACATGGAGAAATTATGCAGTTTATTCGGTTTATACATCCTGCTTCCCTTTTCCTTAACAACAAATCCCTTTTCTAGTTTCTTAAGGAATTCATCAGGTGAGAGTCCGTTAAGATCCTTCACTGTCCTGTTGTAATCAATAATCTTGAGCTGATTGGAAGGGAAATGAACGGCAAGGAAATAGTTATATTCTTCCTTCCCTGTATGAAACGGATTATTGTCTCCTTTCTCCTTACTGACACGTGCTGCTGCAGCTGTTCTGTGATGTCCGTCGGCGACATATGTAAAGGGCACCTTTGTAGCGAACAATTCCTCGATCCTCCTAACAGTATCAGCATCCCGCACCACCCAAAAATGATGACCGAATCCATCTTTAGCTACGAAGTCATATTCAGGTTTTTCCGTTCTTACAATCTTCTCAACGATTGTGTCAAGTTCCTCAACAGGGGGATAAGCAAAAAAGACCGGTTCGATATTGGCATTGTTAGTATGTATATGAACCACTCTGTCTTGTTCCTTATCGGGTCTTGTAAGCTCATGCCTCTTAATGACACCGTTAAGATAATCTGCAACCGAAGCGCACCCCATAATACCGTACTGGGTCCTTCCCTTCATTGTCTGGGCATAAATATAATATGATGGATCTTCATCCTGCACAAGCCATCCCCTTTTCTGCCACAGATTAAAATTATCAACCGATTTCCTATATACTTCTTCGGAATGAATATCAATATCCGGGTCCAAATCAATCTCTGCTCTTGTTATATGAAGCAATGAACAATCTTTGCCTTTTGCCATTTCTACGGCTTCTTTGCTATTCATTACGTCATAGGGCAGACAAGCCAAAGAGCTTACTATTTCACGGGGAGGTCTTAATCCCCTGAAAGGTTTTACAATCGCCATAATTTTACCTGAAGAATACTACTTTACTTATTAAGTCTGAATTTTTCGTTACCTGTCTTAAAATAATCAACAATCTGTCGGGCTGCTGCAACTCCTGCATTAACATTAGCCTCTTCGGTCTGTGCGCCCATTTTTTTAGCTGTAAAAATGAACCTTCCCTTATATTTTTCCTCGAATACTGGCTTGCAGTCAGGCTCAACATCGGACAGATACTTAATATCCTTGCGTTCTTCGAATATCTTAAGCAGACCATCCTCATCAATAACCTCTTTTCTGGCGGTATTTACGAGAACAGCATCTTTCGGCATTTTCTTAAGGAGTTCATAGCCGATCGATTTTTTTGTCTTTTCATTTGCAGGTATATGCAATGATACGTACTGACATTTTGAATACAAGTCATCAACTGATTTACAAACTTTTACACCAGCTTTTTGAATCACCTCATCACTGATAAAAGGATCGAAAGCATAAACATCCATTCCAAATCCTTTTGCTATTTCAGCCATATATTTCCCGATATTACCAAAGGCCTGTAGTCCAAGAGTTTTACCTCTCAGTTCGGAACCTGATTTTCCTGCAAATCCATTACGCGCCTGATATAGCATCATTTGAAATGCGAGTTCTGCAACGGCATTGGAATTCTGTCCCGGAGTATTCATTGCTATTACTTTATGAGCTGTACAGGCAGCAAGGTCAAGGTTATCATAGCCTGCTCCTGCTCTTACAACTATCTTAAGCTTTTTGGCAGCATCAAGAACCTGGGCTGTTACAAGATCACTCCTGACTATCAACGCGTCAGCATCAGCTACTGCAGAGAGAAGCTCTGCAACATCCTTGTAATTTTCAAGAAGGGCCAGTTCATAACCGGCATTATCCGTAACCTCACGGATAAGATTTATTGCTATTGGGGCAAATGGTTTTTCAGTTGCAACAAGTATTTTCATATTAAGGATCAAATTAATTTTTCTTTTCAAATTCTTTCATCACATCAACCAGGGCCTGAACGCTCTCCTTTGGCAAAGCATTGTAAGTGGATGCTCTGAAACCTCCGACGGAACGGTGCCCTGTGATACCAATCATGCCTTTTGATTTGGCGAACTCAGCAAAAGACTGTTCAAGCTCTTTATATTCAGGAGCCATTACAAAACAGACATTCATTATCGAACGGTCTTCGACATCTGTAATAGTCGGAACGAAAAGCTTGTTCCTGTCTATCTCGTCATACAATATGGCTACTTTCTCGATATTCTTTTTCTGTATTGCCTTCACCCCTCCTGTTTCCTTCAGGTGCCTAAGAGTCTGCATGACTGCAAAGACATTTATGCATGGAGGTGTGTTGAACATTGATTCTGCCTTGATATGTGTTCTATAATCAAGGATTGTGGGGATAGGACGGCTTACCTTGCCAAGGGCATCTTCCCTTATTATGACCATTGCAACACCGGAAGGACCCATATTCTTCTGAGCGCCGGCATAGATCACTGAATATTTTGAAACATCCACAGGACGACTGAAAATATCAGACGACATATCAGCAACCAATGGCACATTAACATCAGGATCCTTTTTCAGTTGAGTTCCGAATATTGTGTTATTTGTTGTTATATGTAAATAATCAGCGTCAGCGGGAACAGTGTAATTTTTTGGTATGTAAGAGAAATTTTTGTCCCTTGAAGAAGCGACCTCTACAGCTTCTCCATATATTTTTGCTTCCTTGAATGCTTTGGATGCCCATTCGCCAGTTATCAGATAAGCTGATTTTTTTTCCATAAGGTTCATCGGTGCCATAGCGAACTGCATACTTGCCCCACCTCCAATAAAAATTACCTGATAACCGGATGGTACTTCAAGAAGCTCCTTGGAAAGAGCTATTGTTTCGTTCATACAAGCAATAAATTCCTTGCTTCTATGAGATATTTCCATAATAGATAATCCGGTTCCGGCAAAATCTCTAATTCCTTCAATAGTCTTGTCAAGCGTATACTGCGGAAGAATTGAAGGCCCAGCAAAAAAATTGTGTTTTTTCATATATTTTAATTGTTTATAAAAGAAAAATATTTCCGTGTAAGTTTAGCAAAATTAATTAAAAAAACTCTATTGTTAAATAATTAACACCAATCCTTGTATTTATTAAATATTCTCAACAAGAACTCCATTATTTATTATGGGGACCTTATCTGTATAATCAGGAGTGAGGCAGAATTCGATGCAATCGTCGAGACCGTTTGCTTTTAACCTTGATCTATGAGCCGCTTTATCGATATAATATATAAGATCATTACTTGCAAGCCCCCACAGATCGAGTGCCGCTTTTGTGGAGTCACATATTGTTTCAAATTGGCCACTGGCAATAAGTCTTTCTGCAAAAGCCCCGGCGCAAATGCTATCTTCAAGGTTAAACCTGTTTTTCCAGCCTGCACAGAAAAGCAGAACATCCTGTTTCTTATTAAGTATCCATTCAGAAAGGGCACTTATATTCAGAAAAGATCCTATTACAACATATTCAGCTGATGAAGCAAGTTTAATTATGCCTGTTCCATTAGTAGTACTGTAAACCACCGTTTTCCCTTCTATTCTATCGCGCGTGAAATTAAAAGGGGAATTTCCAAAGTCGGCAAAATCAAGGATAATACCGTCTCTCTCAGCTGCAACGAGAAAGCCTTTCTTCTTGTATTCTCTTGCTTCGTCCACGGTTTCAACAGGAATTATCGTTCTGACCCCGTTGGCAAAAGCAGAACATATTGCTGAGGTAGCCCTCAGTATATCAATGATCACAACTATTGAGCGCTTATGACGTTCTGCCTCATACAATGCGGGTGAAAAACAAGTTTCAAGGTTCCGTTTCTTCATTTCTTACTTATCATATTATTTATTAATGTATTACAGAGCCAGGTTATTACGGTTTAAGGGAATTACAGCCTTATTTGTAAAAGGGTAAATCAGCCACTTCAGCTCTGAGGTCTTTGTTCCTGATCCTTATAAATATTTCCGAACCGGTTTTCCAGTATCCTTTATTCAGATAAGCCATGCCGATACCCTGCCTGAGCATCGGCGACATTGTTCCGGAAGTTACCTCACCTATTCTGTTTCCCGCCTGATCAACAACCTCATAATGCTGTCTTGGAATGCCCCTGTCTTTCATTACAAATCCTTTAAGCCGTCTTTCAACACCTTCGTTTTTTTGTTTCAGAAGGACTTGCTTATCAATGAAATCTTTTTTATCAGTGAATTTCGTTATCCATCCCAGTCCGGCTTCAATTGGTGAGGTCTGATCATTTATCTCGTTACCGTACAGGCAATAACCCATTTCAAGCCTGAGAGTATCCCTGGCGCCCAGTCCTGCCGGCTTAATTCCAAATTCTTTCCCGGCCTCAAAGACAGCCTCCCACAACCTGGCTCCATCACTGTTATTCACGTATAACTCGCAGCCTCCGGCACCAGTATATCCCGTTGCCGAAAATATTACATTACTTATTCCGGCAAAATCAATCTCTTTGAAAGTGTAATATTCCATCTCTGTTACAGGTGAGTCAGTAAGCTTTTGCATAGCCTTTAACGCAAGAGGTCCCTGAACAGCCAATTGTGCAATATCGTCCGAAGCATTTATAAGATCCTTGCCCGGAGTGATCCCGAACCTTGACGCATGACTTACACACCAGTTCCAGTCCTTTTCCGTATTTGAAGCATTGACAACAAGAAGATACTTCTCAGTACCGAAACAGTATACAAGAAGATCATCAACTATCCCTCCCCTGCCATTAGGAAAATAGGAATACTGAATCTTGCCTTCGATCAATGATGAGACATCATTCGATGTGATGTATTGAAGATAATCAAGGGAATTTGGTCCCGTTACCCAGAGTTCACCCATATGCGAAACATCAAAAACCCCTATGCCCTGGCGTACAAGAATATGTTCGTCATTTATACCTGTATATTCAAGCGGCATGTTATAACCTGCAAAAGGTACCATACGGGCACCTGCTTTGACATGGAATTCTTTAAAAGGAGTACTCTTCATTGTTTATTTAACTTTAAAGATATAGTATCAGGATTATTTATAAGTTATCTGATGATATAAGCTGTGAGCATTCATCTGCATTATATTTAATTACATGTCCGGGATTAAACATCTCCGTTTCAGGATATTTTGTGTCAAAATCATTACAAAATAGTTTCAAAAACGTAAATTTTTATGCCCGTAAAATTAGTGCTAATTTCTTTTTTGCAAAAAAAAGCATTACAGAGCTTCCCTGACTTCTGTTTCAGATTAAAAATACTTTATATATTTGTTTCACTCTAAGCAGGCTATAAACCTGTTTAAAAATTAACAGAAATATGGATTACAAGTTTATTAATACCGGCTACCTCGATGCAGTAGCCGGAGAGGATAATAATATATTGTCAGAAATCATTGATATTTTCAAGGAACAAATGCCGCAGATGCTGCAGGAAATGAAAGAACTGTTTGCCGAGAAAGATTATTATTCGCTGGGGCTGCTTGCCCATAAAGCTAAATCATCCATTGCTATAATGGGAATGGACGATCTTGCTGCATTGCTAAAAACATTTGAGATTGAAGCAAAAGAAGGGGAACATACAGAAAAGTACGAATACTACATAAACAGATTCGAGAAAGACACCGCAGAAGCTATTCTGGAACTCGATGATCTGATCAGTAACAGATTAAAGCAGAAATGAATGATCAATATTGAAAAAAGAGACAAGATTAATATTGTAACATTCAAAACCGACACGATAAATGCCCTTATCACAGATGAGATAAGGGATCAGATCATTAAGATCTTTGAAGCTTCCAACTCAAAGGTTATTATCGACCTGAGTGGTGTCAGGCATATCGACAGTATGGGTTTTGCCAGTTTTCTTTCAATCAGGAAAACCGCCAGAAATAATTTCGGCACTCTTAAATTTGTCAATCCTTC
>DAONXX010000075.1:0-10180 GCA_035414025.1 Bacteroidales bacterium
TACAGCTTTTGTTTAATCCCAGAGCCTGATTTCGTTGAAGGAATAGCTATACTGAAATGGGATGTTATTTTCCCTTAGCCACCATCTGAATGCTTTGGCAATTCTTCTTTTTTTCAGGAAGATTGTTCCGAATTCCTTTACCGATATTCTGTATATTGCTCTCATAGTATTTTGTTTTTATTTATTAGATCATTCAAGTTCGTATTTTCCGAATTTGGAGAGATAGTCACCTATTGAAGTACCAAGCACATCCTGTCTGTTGATCTTCCCTTCGGATTTAAGGAATTTTATAAGAGATCCTGCTCCTCCGAGATGGGATGCTGCAATCATGCCTGATTTTGTTATTACAATGTTATCTATCGTATCTCCGATGAAATGCTGATAATGCCGGAGATAACTCATATTCACCTTTATTAATCCTTTTAATGCCTCCAGTTGAAGATCTCTTGGAAATATCTCAGGATCCTTTTGGAAATTTTTAAGCGTGATCTTTCTGTAACCGAGAAACCTGAGAGTCGATTCTGAAAACTGCCATTCACCAAAACAGCCTATGCAATTAATGCTATAAGGATTATTAAGGGATTCACTCCAGCCGAGATCCTGTATAAGCCTTTGGAATTCTTTCTCGTGATGTTTAGTATTTGCATATTCAATTGCTGATCTGAATTTTGACATCCTCATTTCAAAATTCAGAACGGGAGCAGCACAAACCTGAAAAACAAACACAGAAAAAACAACCATAAGTACTCTTTTCATTTCTTATCAGAATTTGTAAAACAATTCTTTAAATCCGGCTTGCTTTTGTTTACGTAAAAATATGTTATTAAAATGTTCCGGACAAGCAGCATATGCCCAATTAGTGAGCAACAGCGACGATTCTGGAATCTTTAGTCAAAGGAATCAGGACGGGTATTTACAATATCCCTTGTTTAATAAAGAATTGAGGTGCTTTCGTCAAAAATGAACTGAAATTTACAGACTTTTCGCGGTTTAAAGATTTATCAGATTATTGTCTTTGTCATAAGTTTCAGAAACACAAGCTGTTATCTTGAATTCTTTAAATTGCCTGCTAATAATTTTGTTAAATTTGAATTTTGACGAACATTTATAAACCTAAGGTTAAGAAACTCAGGTTTATGATTTTCTGTTCCTGAGACAGTCTTCTTAAGCGATAAGGGAAGTCTTTTTTGGAAGATATGAATGATCTTTAATAAAAAGTATTTGAATTGTCTTATAAACAAAAGTCCGGAATATAGTATTCTTAATTAAACAGTTACTTTTTAATGGATTTCTTTAATATTTCCACAAATACTGTTAATTTTACAACATTTTGCCTCAAATATGGCCACAGGATTGAAAAACTTAAAAACACAATTCGAACGGGTTGCTATTAAAGTTGGCAGTAATGTTATTGCCCATGGTGACGGTTCCCTTAATACCTCAAGGATGCTTCGCATTGTGGAAGAGATTGCCATACTTAACAAGAGGGGAATCGAAGTAATTCTGATTACTTCCGGAGCAGTTGCTGCCGGAAAAAGTGAACTGGTACCATCAAAAAAAACAAATATTATTTCGGCTAAACAAATATGGGCCTCAATAGGTCAGGTTAAGCTTATGTCGAATTACCAGTTTCTCTTTGGGAAATACGGGATACAGGCCGGACAGCTTCTTGCAACAAAAGACAGCTTCAGGGACAGGCAGCATTACCTGAATATGAAGAACTGTATTACGGCAATGCTTGAAAATAAAGTTCTTCCGGTAGTGAATGAAAACGATGCAATTGCGATCACTGAACTAATGTTTACGGATAACGATGAATTATCCGGAATGATATCCTCGATGATGGATTGCGGGTCCCTTATTATACTGACAAATGTTGATGGTATTTATACCGGTCTTCCGGGTTCAGAAGGATCAGAGTTGATAAGGGAAATAGGAGGCGAATTCGATAATCCTGAACAATATATTTCAGCTTCAAAATCTGAATTTGGCCGTGGCGGTATGTTGACAAAATACTCTATTGCAAAGGAAATTGCTTCCGAAGGCATTAATGTTTATATTGCTAATGGGACACGGGATTCAATAATAACTGATATCGTTAGGGGCAAGGATGTACCATATACGTTATTCCCTGCTTCTGTGACAAAAAAAAGCGGAGTCAAAAAATGGCTTTCGCATTCGGATACTTTTGCCAAAGGTATTGTACATATAAATGAAGGTGCCAAAATGGCTTTGTTTGGTGATAAAGCCACAAGTCTCCTTATGATTGGCGTCAGCAAGATTGAGGGGTTCTTTAAAAAAGGCGACATCATCAGGATCTTTGATGACAAGGGAGAACAGATCGGACTTGGTAAGGCACAATATGATTCGGAAAAAGCAATACAATATTTGGGAGAAAAAAGAAAAAAACCTCTGGTACATTATGATCATCTTCTGATCAGTGGGAAGGATTAATGGAAATATTTAACAGACAGACTCTTAAGTATAGCTCCTTAGAATAGATAAAGGGAGCGATATAAACAAAACATAAAAATAAATTAATAAGACTGATGGATTGTACACCAATATTCAGGAATGCATTGAAAGCAAGCACCGATCTTCGGATTCAGAGTGTCGAGAAGATAAATAGCATCCTTGCTTTGCTGGCTGATGAGACCGAAAAGAACAGTGCGTGTATTATTGCAGAAAATCAGAAGGATCTTTCAAGAATGGATGAAAATGATCCAAGATATGACAGGCTCAAACTTACGGGTCCCAGGATACAGAATATTGCAGCAGATATAAGGAATGTTGCCGGAATGAAAAGTCCGGTCGGCGAAATAATATATGAATATAAAAAACCAAACGGGCTTCTGATAACAAAAGCAAGAGTTCCCTTTGGTGTAATTGGAGTAATCTATGAAGCCAGGCCAAATGTTACATTCGATGTCTTTTCATTATGCCTGAAATCAGGAAATGCATGCATCCTCAAAGGTGGTAGTGATGCCTTATATTCCAATGAAGCAATTGTAGGTGTTATAAAAAAAGTACTGAGCGATTCGGGACTGAACCAGGATATAATCAGTCTTTTGCCTACCGGAAGGGAAGAAACAGCTCAGCTGCTTAATGCCCGCGGTTTTGTTGATCTTATAATCCCTAGGGGCAGCCAGAAGCTGATTGATTTTGTCCGTCAAAATGCTTCTATACCAGTAATAGAAACGGGAGCGGGTATTTGTCATACTTACTTTGACGAATATGGCGATGCCGAGATGGGCAGGATAGTTATAAACAATGCCAAAACACGCAGAGTAAGTGTATGTAATGCCCTTGAATGTCTTTTAATACATGAGAAACGCCTTGATGATCTGCCTTATCTCGTTGGTTTGTGTAAGGATAAGAATGTAATTATTTATGCTGATGAGAAAGCTTATGAAGTTCTGAATGGTAACTATCCTGCAAAGCTTCTTGAAAAAGCAGACAGTAATTCATTTGGTACAGAATTTCTGGCTTATAAAATGGCAATAAAAACAACTTCTTCAATAGAAGAAGCAATGGATCATATTGCCTGCTATGGTACAAAACACAGTGAGGCAATAATCTCGGAAAATGAGGAACGAATTGAAACTTTTGCTCAGCTTGTCGATGCTTCTTCTGTTTATCTGAACACATCCACTGCTTTTACCGACGGAGCTGAGTTTGGTCTTGGTTCAGAAATCGGGATTTCAACTCAGAAGTTACATGCCAGAGGCCCCATGGCCCTCGAAGCATTAACGACTTTTAAGTGGATAATAAAGGGTAACGGACAGATCAGATCATGATCCTTTGATGATTATTCCGAAGATGCTATGAAGATAGAGATCAGTAAAATACTTGATTATTATAAAGCTCTGCCCGACAGGATATCTGTTGTGAGAAATGCTCTTGGCAGACCTCTTACACTAACTGAAAAGATCCTTTACGGCCATTTGGCAAATGACAGAATATCAAATTTTGTAAGAGGAGTTGATTATGTTGAATTTCATCCTGACAGGGTTGCAATGCAGGATGCAACAGCCCAGATGACTTTGCTGCAATTCATTGTTACAGAAAAGGAAAGTTCTACTGTCCCTGCTTCTGTTCATTGTGATCACCTTATTCTTGCAAAGAACGGAGCTGAAAAAGATCTGGAATCGGCTTTGGAAAAAAACAAAGAAGTATATGAGTTCCTTGAATCAGTTTGTGTTAATCATAATATCGATTTCTGGAAGCCGGGATCAGGGATAATTCATCAGGTGATTTTTGAAAATTACGCTTATCCCGGAGGGATGATGATAGGAACTGATTCACATACCCCGACAGCGGGAGGCCTGGGAATGATAGCAATTGGCGTTGGTGGAGCCGATGCCACAGAAGTGATGGCTGGAATGAGTTGGGAGTTGAAAATGCCAAAACTGATAGGGATAAAGCTGACCGGGAAACTTAACGGATGGGTATCTGCAAAAGATGTAATTCTGAAAATAACAGGCATGCTTTCTGTGAAGGGAGGGACAGGATCTGTTATCGAATATTTTGGAGAAGGAGCGGAAACCATTTCAGCAACCGGCAAGGCAACTATCTGTAACATGGGGGCTGAAACAGGTGCTACATGTTCAATATTTGGCTTCGACAGGCAAATGAGCCTTTTTCTTGCTGCCACCGGAAGGGAAGAAATTGCTGTCATGGCAGAATCAATTAGTGAGCATCTCAGGGGAGATCCTGAAGTATATGATAATCCGCAGAAATATTTTGATAATTATTTTGAAATAAATCTTTCAGAACTGGAACCTCATATTAACGGGCCATTTTCACCTGACCTGGCAACACCTCTTTCCAGGATGAAGGAAGAGTGCGAAAGAAACGGATGGCCGTCAGATGTATCAGCAGGACTTATAGGTTCCTGTACGAATTCATCATATGAGGATATATCCCGGGCTGCTTCGGTAATAAGGAATGCACTTAATCAGAACCTTAGCGCAAAAGCTGAAATAAAAGTCACTCCGGGATCGGAACTTATACGCCTTATAGCTGAGAGGGATGGTTATCTTGAGCTTTTCAGGCAAGCGGGAGCTGAAATTTTTGCAAATGCCTGTGGCCCATGCATTGGTCAATGGGATAGAAAAGATTCTGAAAAACAGCAGGTTAATACAATTATTCATTCCTTTAACCGCAACTTTGCAAAAAGAGCTGACGGTAATCCCAATACTCATGCTTTTGTTGCTTCTCCGGAAATAGTTGCAGCTATTGCTATATCAGGTAAATTGACTTTTAACCCTCTTACTGATACTTTAATTAACAGGGATGGTAAACCTGTTATGATGCTTGAACCATCAGGAAAATTTCTACCTCCGGAAGGCTTTGTAATAATAGACAGAAATGAATTACCAAAAAGCCCTGCCAGAAGAAAAAAGATAATAATAAATCCATGTTCGGAAAGGCTGCAAATGCTCTCTCCCTTCCCAAAATGGAATGGAAAGGACTTTATAGAACTTAAATTGCTCATTAAGGTTAAGGGAAAGTGCACTACTGATCATATTTCGATGGCCGGCAAATGGCTTAAATACCGCGGACATCTTGAAAATATTTCCCATAATTACATGATAGGGGCAACAAATTTTTTTAATGATCAGACAAATAATATCCTGAATCAGGTTACAGAAGAATATTCTCCTGTCCCTGACGTGGCATTTTACTACAAAAATAAGGGGATTGCATCAGTGGTAGTTGGTGAAGAAAATTTCGGAGAAGGATCATCACGTGAACATGCTGCAATGGAACCAAGGTTTCTGAATGTAAAGGTTGTAATTGTAAAATCATTTGCCCGGATTCATGAAACAAATCTCAAGAAGCAGGGGATTCTGACTCTTACTTTTAGTGAACCGGATGATTATCAGCGTGTCAGGGAAGATGACAGGATAAGTATAACCGGACTTAAAGAATTTGCTCCAGGGAAGAAAATGACAGTAACATTGCACCATTCAAACGGTACCAATGAGCGATTCATGGCAGATCATTCATATAACGAAGCTCAGATAGAATGGTTCAGGGCAGGAAGTGCACTAAATGTTATGCGCAAACGCTATTAGTAGATTTGTATGCAAAGAATTGATAAATTAATCCGGATATTAACAAGAATTCAGTATGGATACAGGTGAAAAGATAAAATTCAGGAATGACAACTTATTAGTGCCTGATAAGCCAGTTATCCCATATATAGCGGGTGATGGGATCGGGCCGGATATATGGAACGCTTCAGTCAGGGTTTTTGACAATGCCGTTACTAAGGCTTTCGGGAATGACAGGAAAATAATCTGGAAAGAAGTTCTTGCAGGAGAGAAAGCATACAAGGCCACGGGGAACTGGCTGCCGGAAGAGACCCTTCAGGCTTTCAGGGAACACCTTGTCGGGATAAAGGGGCCGCTGACAACACCTGTCGGGGAAGGCATGAGATCGCTTAATGTTGCTCTAAGGCAGGAGCTAGATCTTTTTACATGTTACCGTCCTGTCAGATATTTCAGAGGTGTTCCAAGCCCGGTAAAGAAACCGGAAATGGTTGACATGCACATATTCAGGGAAAATACTGAAGACATCTATGCAGGAATTGAATATATGCATGGTGATCCGGAAACAGAAAAACTTAAAAGCTTCCTTATTGATGAAATGGGAGTAAAAAAGATACGTTTTCCTGACACCTCATCTCTTGGAATAAAGCCGGTTTCGCTTGAAGGGTCTGAAAGGCTTATAAGACAGGCTGTTAAATTCGCGATAAACAGAAAATTACCTTCAGTAACATTCGTTCATAAAGGCAATATAATGAAGTTCACTGAAGGTGCATTTATGAAATGGGGTTATGCACTTGCAGAAAGGGAATTCAGTGATAAAGTATTCACCTGGCAGAATTACAACCAGCTTTTAAGGGATAAAGGAGGAGAATCAGCTGAAACAGCTTTGGCTAAAGCTGTAGCTGAGGGGAAAGTAATAATAAAGGATGTAATTGCAGATGCTTTTTTACAGCAAATACTTACAAGGCCTTCCGAATATTCTGTGATTGCTACGTTGAACCTCAACGGCGATTATATTTCAGATGCCCTTGCAGCAATTGTTGGCGGGATTGGCATTGCCCCGGGGGCTAACATAAATTTCAATAGCGGACATGCAATATTCGAGGCAACACATGGCACTGCACCAAAATATGCCGGTCAGGATAAAGTGAATCCGGGATCTGTTATACTTTCCGGTGCTTTAATGTTTGAATATATCGGTTGGGACAAAGTGGCTGATATAATCTATAACAGCATTGAAAAGACAATCCTTGATAAAAAGGTGACTTACGATTTCCACCGGCTGATGGAAGGAGCTGTTTTGTTAAAGACATCAGAATTTGCAGATGCAATTATAAAGAACATGTAATAAGTAAATAATTTAATGGAAAACACTATTTTCTTTAAGAAGCTGGAATCATCTGTGCGCGAATCATGTCAGATCGATAATGATTTGTTTGAGAAATTTGATGTAAAAAGAGGTTTAAGGAATAATGACCGGACAGGAGTTCTTGTAGGACTGACAAATATAGGGGATGTTGTCGGTTATGAGAAGGAAAACGGCAAAGTAATAGCCGTTCCGGGCAGACTTCTGTACAGAGGCATAGATATTGATGCCATTACACGCGGATTTCAAAAGGAAAAGAGACATGGTTTTGATGAAACCGTATTCCTGCTGTTAACGGGCAAGTTGCCTCAGAAGGATGAACTTGAGGAGTTTTCATCTCATCTGGCTTCGCTCAGGGGACTTCCGGACCATTTTATAAAGGATATGATCCTATCATTTAAAGGGAAGGATGTGCTCAATATGCTTGCGAGGTCAGTGCTGGGATTATATACCCTGGATGATCATCCAGATGATATTTCTCTTGCCAATATGATAAAACAATCTTTGAACCTGATTGCCAAATTCCCTTCCATAATAGCTTATTCTTACCAGGCGCTTCGTCATGTCTATCAGGGCAGAACATTGTCAATACGTCATCCACAGGCACATCTGACAACTGCTGAGAACTTTCTTCATTTTATAAAGGGCGAAGGATTTTATTCAAGATTGCAGGCTGATCTTATAGACCTTTCGCTTGTGTTGCATGCTGAGCACGGAGGAGGTAATAACTCAACATTTACGATGAGAGTCACAAGTTCTACGGAAACCGATATTTATTCTGCTGTTACATCAGCGATTGGTTCTCTCAAGGGACCCTTGCATGGAGGAGCAAACCTGAAAGTGCAGACAATGATGGAGGATATAAAGAAAAATGTTAAGGACTGGCAAAATGAAACAGAGGTTGAAAACTATCTTCTGAAGATACTTAAAAAGGAAGCGAATGACGGAACGGGAATTATTTATGGAGTAGGTCATGCAGTTTATACAATTTCTGACCCCAGGGCTGTTCTTCTTAAAGAAAAGGCAAGAGAACTTGCTATTGAGGCAGGAAGGTCGGATGAATTCGAATTATATGCACTTGTCGAACGCCTCACTCCGGAAGTATTTCGAAAATTCAAAGGCGAACATACAGCCAAAGTAGTATGTATAAATGTCGACTTCTATTCGGGATTCGTTTATTCATGCATAGGTATCCCGAAAGAATTATACACACCGCTTTTTGCAATGGCAAGAATACCTGGCTGGTGTGCTCACCGTATGGAAGAACTTACATTCTCGGCAAAAAGGATTATAAGACCGGCATTCAAAAATGTCTATGGCCGGAAGGATTATATACCTCTGGATCAGAGATAGGCTTAATAGTTATCTTCTTTAAGTTGCATGAAAGCCTTTGGATGAAGGCATGCAGGGCATGTTTCTAAAGCTTTTGCTGATTCGTATACATAGCCGCAGTTAATGCATTTCCACCATACCTTGCCGTCTTTTACAAAGACCTTATCTTCAGAAACATTCTGGAGAAGCCTGAGGTAACGCTTTTCATGTTCTTTTTCAACTTTTGCGATCATTTTAAAAGCTGTGGCTATTTCCGGAAAACCTTCAGCTTTTGCTACTTCAGCAAAATTAGGATAAAGATCAGCCCACTCTTCATGTTCACCTTCGGCAGCAGCTTTCAGGTTTTCTTTCGTGGTTCCGATCACTCCGGCAGGATAGGTTGCAGTTATTTCTGTCATTCCTCCTTCAAGGAATTTGAAAAATCTTTTGGCATGTTCCTTTTCCTGGAGAGCTGTTTCAATGAAAATATTTGCTATTTGTTCGAAACCTTCTTTCCTTGCAACACTGGCGAAGAATTCGTATCTGTTACGGGCTTGAGATTCCCCCGCAAATGACTTAAGCAGATTTATCTCTGTACGGGTACCTTTAAGTGACTTTGACATGGAGTTAGTATTTTAGTTTGATATATTTCTTGCTGAACAATGTGCTAAAATAGTATTTTTTCAAACAGCTTGTATTACTCTATGAGATTTTTCAGTTTTTGAATCAGGGATTTATACCATTCGTATAAAAGTATAATAAGTGAACTGAGTTGTTTCTTTTCTTCGAAGAACCTGGATATTGTGGATTGAAGTTTGTTTTAATTACCGATAATTGCGAAGAATGTGATAAACCATCGTATCGATGCTGAAAAGAACTACTCCCGGATTAATATTTAAAGTTTTATCTATTTTAATGCGTTTTTATAATTAGAGAGTTGTTATTTAGAGCAGATAAGATTAACGGATTCAACCAGTTCATCCCATGCCTTGTCCAGATCGGCCAGATATTCTTTACCAGCTGGAGTCAGTTCATAATATTTCCGCGGAGGTCCTTGCTGGCTTTCTTCCCAGCGGTAACTCAACAATCCGGCGTTTTTTTGCCTTGTCAGAAGAGGATAGAGGGTGCCTTCAACAACAATTACCCTGGCTTCTTTAAGTTCCTTTATTATATCGTTTGCATAGCATGAGTTTCTGGATAATACTGACAGAATACAATACTCCAGGATACCTTTTCGCATCTGCGCTTTAGCATTTTCAAGATCCACGTTCTTAGTTTTTAGTTTAACACATTTTCAAATATTCTTGCAGGTCTCCCTTATCTACAGTTTCATATTCTTTCTGACTGTTTCAAATTCATTTTTTACAGCTTCTTTGATATTCTTTATATTCAGAGGTTCTCCTTTCATTTCAATCTTCTGGGAAGTGGTTTTTGCTTCAGGCAGAAC
>DAONXX010000076.1:0-10041 GCA_035414025.1 Bacteroidales bacterium
CCGGGACCTCATGATTATGAATCATGCGCTCTAACCATCTGAGCTATCTCGCCTTGTCTGCCGATATTATGGCAAAGGGGGCCTTTTTCGCGAGTGCAAATATAAACAGTCTGAGCATAATTAACAATAAGATTTTTTTGTGTTCCAATATTTTTTCTATATTTATTGCAAGTAGATAAAACTTCATTCCCCCGAAAGGAAATGAAATACGAACTTGAATATACGATGGACTGCTCCCAAAAAGTGCTCTTCACAAGGCTTAGCACACCTGAAGGCTTGGCAGAATGGTTTGCCGATGACGTAAACATAGATCGTGACATTTTCACTTTCCACTGGGGTAAATCTGAATCAAAAGCCAGGATGACAGCCATTAAAGAAAATAAATTCGTCAGATTTGAATGGCTCGACATGGATCCTGAAGAATCAAAATTTTTCGAATTCAGGATAAATGTCACAGAACTAAGCGGAAGCGTAGCTCTCATCATAACTGACTTCGCTGATGAGGAGGAGAAAGATGATGCCATCTACCTGTGGGATACACAGATCTCCGATCTGAAAAGAGCTCTGGGAATTTGAATATTCCGGTCAGGCTCTTTAAAATTCCGATGGATTTTAGAATTGATATTTTTACCAAAATCAAGTAATTTTGCAGCCAAATTGCTCAAGCCTTGAAAGCACTTGACAGATTCGTCATAAAATCATTTATAGGTCCTCTTGTACTCACGTTCTTCATCGTGCTTATAATACTACTACTCCAATTCCTGTGGATGTATATTGATGAACTTGCAGGGAAGGGCCTCAGTGCAGGCATTCTTGCCGAACTACTGTTCCAGTTTTCCTTGTCATTTGTCCCGACAGCCCTGCCCCTGGCAATACTCCTTGCTGCTCTTATGTCTTTCGGCAATATGGGTGAATACGGTGAGCTGACTGCCCTGAAATCATCAGGAATACCATTGCAACGGATAATGAGATCACTGATAATAGTTATCGCCCTGCTTGTACTGGTCTCTTTCTATTTTTCCAACTATGTCCTCCCCTATTCAAACCGGCAGGCGAGATCCCTGCTTTATGATATCAGACGTAAACGTCCCGATATAAACCTCCAGGCAGGAACCTTCAATAACGATATCGACGGATTCAGCATAAAGATAAGCTCAAAAGACCCGGCTACCAACCGCCTCGACGGCCTCCTGATTTATGACCACAGAAGCAAAAACGGAAATGTGTCTGTAACTCATGCCGACTCAGGTTACATTAAAATAACCTCTGATGAGACAGGGATGATAATGCAGCTTTTCAACGGTTATTCATATAACGAGATCGAAGAGAAAAACGTCTCTTACGACAACAGAAAACTACCGGCGCGCAGAGATTCATTCGAGGAAGAAATAATAATCCTGTCGCTAAGCGGTTTTGACCTTGAAAGATCAGGTAATGAACTGTTCAAATCGAATTCATGGATGCTCAATCTTTCCCAGTTGTCATTTTTTGCAGATTCACTGATGAAAGATCATGAAGACAAAAGTGAAACAATGTTTGGTGAGTACAGGGACTCAAAATTATTCATTGAACAAAATCCAATTAAAATTTATGAGGAAAAAGCAGAAACTGAAAACCAAAATAATACAGTTGTTTTTAATCCTGTTGAAATTTTTGACACCCTAACCACAAGCAGTAAGACGATGATCGTCCAGAGATCCATCGAGACCATGAGAGAAGCTGGTAATTTCATCTCCTCCTCTTCAGAAACAATGAAAATAAATATCAGGCAGGTTAAAAAGTATGAGATTGACTGGCATAAGAAACTGACCCTTCCCTTTGCCTGTCTTATTTTTTTCTTTATCGGAGCTCCTCTCGGAGCTATTATAAGGAAAGGAGGACTGGGAACACCTTCCATAATCTCAATCTTTTTCTTTGTGATATGGTATGTCATTTCATTATCGGCTGAAAAACTTGTTGAAGAGGGACTTGTCGGCGCTATTCCGGGTATGTGGGCATCATCCTATATTCTGCTCCCGGTAGGGATTTTCCTTACATATAAAGCTTCTACCGACTCCGTAATAATGAACGTCGACACTTACCTGCAGTTCTTCCGAAATATTAAAGATTTTATTTCCGGAAAAAGCTTCAGGAGAAAATTAAGAAAACACAATAATAATAATGATGGAGAAAAATAAATACATTCTGAATTCAATTGAGGACGCTATTGACGATATCAGACAGGGAAAGATCCTGATCGTTGTTGACGATGAAGATCGTGAAAATGAAGGTGATTTTATTTGCGCAGCAGAACTTATCACTCCCGAGATTGTCAATTTCATGGCAACATATGGAAGGGGACTGATCTGTGTAGCCCTTCCTGAAGAAAGATGTGAAGAACTGGAACTCGATCTCATGGTGGGAAATAACACTTCACTCCATGAAACCCAGTTCACTGTCTCCGTCGACCTGCTTAGTTCCGAAACCCGCACTGGTGTATCTGCAAAGGACAGGGCACTGACAATTAAAGCTCTCGTTGATCCCTCAACAAAACCCTCCGATCTGGGACGTCCGGGACATATCTTCCCCCTGAAGGCAAAATCAAAAGGGGTATTGAGAAGAGCCGGACATACTGAAGCTGTTGTTGATCTTACTCAACTTGCAGGACTTAACCCGGGAGGTGCGCTTGTTGAGATCATGAATGATGACGGTTCAATGGCAAGACTTAGTGACCTTATAAAACTCAGTAAAAAATTCGGTACAAAAATCATCTCTATACGCGATCTTATAAAATACAGAATTGAACGGGATTCAATTATTGAGAAGGGAGAATGTGTTAAGCTTCCTACCGACAGGGGGGAATTCGATTTTATCCCTTTCAGGCAAACAAGCAACGGACTGGAGCATGCTGCACTGGTGAAAGGTAGCTGGACAAAAGATGAGCCGGTACTTGTTCGTGTTCATTCCTCATGCTTTACAGGCGATATTTTCGGATCGATGAGGTGCGATTGCGGTCAGCAGCTGCATAAAGCAATGGAAATTGTCGAGAAAGAAGGTAAAGGGGTAGTAATATACCTGAGCCAGGAAGGACGTGGTATAGGACTCTTTAACAAGATCAGGGCATATCGCCTTCAGGAAGAAGGCATGGATACTGTTCAGGCAAATATCAAGCTTGGATTCGGTGAAGATGAAAGGGATTATGGCGTCGGTGCATCCATTATGAGAGAACTTGGACTGGGGAAAGTGAGACTTATTTCAAATAATCCCGTCAAAAGAGCCGGACTCGAAGGATACGGTATAGAAATTGTCGAAACAATTCCCCTTATAATAGAATCTAATCCGTACAATAGATTTTATCTTGAAACAAAGGCTAATAAAATGGGGCATAACCTCACATGCTACAAACGCATTGTTAAGGATGTTAAAGATGTTAAGGATTGAGATTTTTTTTAGATTTGTCCCGATCAGATACCTCGAATAAATGAACGAACTCAGGATCGTTTTTATGGGAACACCGGAATTTGCAGTGGCTTCGCTGGGGGCACTGCTTATGAACGGCTATAATGTTGCAGGTGTTGTAACTGCACCCGACAGACCTGCCGGAAGAGGGAAACTGATAACTAAATCTGCTGTCAAGAAGTTTGCAGAATTCAGCAAGCTGCCAATACTTCAGCCCGACAATCTAAAAGACCCGGGGTTCCTGAAAGACCTGAATGATCTCAATGCCGATATCTTTGTAGTGGTTGCATTCCGTTTATTACCTGAAGTAGTCTGGAAAATGCCACCAAAGGGTACGATCAACCTTCATGCTTCACTGCTGCCTCATTACAGGGGAGCAGCTCCGATAAACCATGTGCTCATAAACGGTGAGGACGTAACAGGGATAACAACATTCATAATAGATGATAAAATAGATACCGGCCTCATACTGCTCAGACAAGAGGTAAAGATCCTGCCTTTTGAAAATGCCGGTGATCTCCATAACAGGCTTATGAAACTTGGGGCCAGACTTCTGATAAATACCTTGAAAGGCATAAGCGAAAACACCTTAACCCCGCAGCCCCAGTCACTTTTTCTTAAACCAGGGGAAACGCTGAAAACTGCTCCAAAGATTTTTCCCGGGTTATGTTTTATTAACTGGCACAATGAAGCTTTAAAGATCAATAATTTAATCAGGGGACTTGCTCCTGATCCTTGTGCAAGGTTTCAGATGAGAAAAACTGATAAAATAATCACATTTAAGGTTTTTGAAAGTACTTATGAAACAAGCACTCATTCACTTGAACCGGGGTCTGTATTTTCCGATGGAAAAAACATTCTGAAGATAGCCTGCAAGGACGGCTTTCTGCATATCCTCAAGCTTCAGGCTGAAGGCAAAAAACGAATGAGCACACAGGAATTCCTTCGGGGATTCAAAATAAATGAATGGACTGTTGAAGTCATTCAGGAGGCTTAATGCTTCTTTCTCAACCAGATCTTCTGACTGGCAACAGGCTCCTGCCCTTCCGTCATACCGTTATATTCATAAAGCTTTTTAAGCTTTACACCATAAAGCTGTGATACCGAATACATTGTATCATCATCTGATGCGATATGCATCTCCTTGCCAGCTTCTGCCCTGTCCCTTTTGGGCTGAAGATAAAGGATCTGTCCCGCTACAGGAGTAAAACCTTGCGGAAGATCATTATACCTTTGAAGCTCCCATTTAAGAAGCTGGAACTCGTCTTCAATCATATCAATAGTTTCTCCGTCCTTAACAATTATGTATTGAATACGATTGTTTTCCATCACCCTTGACACCCTTGCACTAACTGTAAAATTGTCATTTATCACAGGTGGCACTGACGTAGTCATCCGTGGCACATTCACTCTGTCTGCAACTTCAGTCTTTGGCTCCGGTACGGGATTAGTCCTGACTGAAACTGTTGCCGGAGATGTTTTTTCTGTAAGAAGATTATCGTAATAATGAAGACCGTTCTCCTCAATCTTCCTGATAAGCATATTTGCATAATCCGGATTTGTGGCATATCCCGCCTGTTTCAAACCCCTTGCCCATCCTTTGTAATCACTTGTGGCAAGATCAAAAAGAGACCTGTACCTTGACCCTGTCCTGAGAAAGTCGGAATGGTCATAAAAAGACTCTTCAACACTTGCATATTTCCTGAAACAATCGTTTTTCTTGTCATCATGGTGATACATTACCGGACCTTTCCATCCATTATGGCATTTAATTCCGAAATGATTGTTCCCTTTTGTTGCCAGAGAGCTCCTTCCATAATTAGATTCGATCATTCCCTGTGCAAGGGTAATGCTTGCCGGCACTCCGGTTCTCCTCATCTCACTTATCGCCAGATCTTTATACATGGCAATATAGCTCTGCGCATTTGCTTCAATCCGTAGCGCAGGTTGAACAGCCGGTCTGTTCACCCTGCAGGAGCCAAATGCAAGAGCTATAAATACCATTGACAGTAAAATGTTTGAACGCTTCATCATATACCGGTTTCGGGTAAAAATAGTAAAAAGTATTTAAAGTGCCGGATATAACTATTATTAAGTAGTTAAGGCACTTAAAGCAGTGGTTTAGATACCCTATTCACATTTTACTAAAAACATTGTTTCGTCCTGTGGTAACGCCACAGGTAATAGCAGAAAAAGAAATGTTACTCTTCGCTGATAACAAGCTGAAAACCAGAGCCGTGGATATTTTTTATATTAAGCCGGGGATCTTCCGAAAGAAATTTCCTTAGTTTGGTAATATAGACATCCATGCTCCGGGCTGTGAAATAATCGTCGTTACCCCATATCTTCTTCAAGACCGTCTCCCTGCTTATCAAAGTATTCGGACTTATTGCAAGTTGCTCCAGCAACTGTGCCTCCTTGGGAGAGAGCTTCCTCTCAGTATCGCCCGATGTAAGTGTCCTTAGTTTTGAATTGAATACGAATTTGCCAATCTCATAAATATCTTTTACCCCGCTTTGTGAATCACGACGTGCAAGTATTGCCCTGATCTTTGCAAGAAGAATATCGGTATCAAAAGGCTTCGTTATGTAATCATCCCCGCCGACTCCATATCCCTTAAGAACATCTTCCTTCATTTTTTTTGCTGTCAGAAAAACTATCGGTATAAGATTATTGATCTGCCTTATTTCATTAGCAATTGTGAAACCATCAACATGGGGCAGCATGATATCGAGGATACATATATCATAATTCCCTTTTCTGAAATGGTCAACTGCATATTTACCATCATCAACCCAATCGACGAGAAAATCATTTATCTCAAGATATGATTTCAGTACGGAACCGAAACTCAGATCATCCTCTACAAGAAATATCCTGTCAGACTTATTGTTCATTGTTAATTGGTAATTAGTAATTGTTCATTGTTATTAAATGGCAAAAACACATCGAAGCGGCTTCCCTTTCCAGGTTCGCTGCTCACCGTAATAGTTCCCTTATGTGCATCAACAATGGCACGGGAATAATTCAAGCCAAGACCAAATCCCTTCACATCGTGCACATTACCTGTAGTCTGACGATAAAAGCGCTCAAAAATGGAGTTCTGAACTTGTTTCGACATACCAATACCTTTGTCTTCAACAGACATAATGATCCCGGTATTGGTGTTTTTTGTGCTAACAGTTATTTCAGGCGCTTTATCGGAATATTTAATTGCATTATCAAGAAGGTTATTTACAAGATTGAAGATATGTTCTGCATCACCACATATAACCGGTTTTATGGCATCAAGATTCAGACTGATCTTTCCTTTCCGCTGCTGAACAATGATATCCAGACCATCAACTGCTCTTTCTATTACCGAATGGAGTGACATATCCTTGTATTTAAAATCAATTTCTCTTTTATCAAGTGATGCAATCTGCAGAATTGCTTCAACTTTCTTGTTCATTCTGCTGTTCTCTTTCTTTATAAGCCCGATGAAATGTTTAATACTCGATTCGTCGTTGATCACCTTGGGATTTGTTATTGTATCAGCTGCAAGAGAAATGGTAGCTATCGGAGTCTTGAATTCATGGGTCATATTATTAATAAAATCCGATTTCATTTCCGATACTTTTTTCTGACGGATAATTAAATACAGACTCATTGTAAAAGTAGCCAGGATTATTAGCGAGAAAAGCAGGGAGCCGCTTAGGATTCCTGCCATTGATCCAAGCACATAATTGGTCCTTTCAGGGAAAACAACAGACAGAACAAGATCCTGCCGGATGATATTATCGGGAAAAAGCCTTACTTTATAAATACTCTTAAGGAAATCATTCTTCTGTGATTTCTTATACTCTCCATCAATTACAACACCATTTTTTATAACAGCAAATTCATAAGGGGTTTGCAGATAATGCAGTGATCTGTTCAAGGCATTCTGGATTTCCCTGCTGTCAAGTTTCATGTTCTCCCATTGATAGAGCTCTGATAACATCTGCCCTCCAATGTTTTGTAATTCATGATATTGCCTTTTAACGAGTTCAAAGTAATCATCCTGTCTGATATATTTCTCTCCTGCCTTTCGAAAATTGCCATCATCAACCTTCGTCATATTATTGCCCGGATGGTCTATCCCGGAATCCGAAGAAATAATGGTGTCGTGCTTGACGATAACCGGCTCTTTTCCGAATTCCTGTGTTATTGACTGGTTTGTTATTCTAACACTATAATCGCCGGTGGCGGATGAGGAATAGCTACCCATTCTGAAATAGCCTGACAGTCCGCTTACAGTATCACTCAACTGATTTATTTCCGGGAACATAAACGAATTAAAGAAATCCATCTTTTTTGAAGATTCTATGCTGTTAGCCGCATCGCTGATTCCTTCTATCGCAATTGCATTGAATTTACCATTCTCAATCCTTACTGCATTGCTTATCCATACAAGCTGAATCCAGCTTATACCGACAAGCGAGATAAGCATCATGCAGATAAGTATTATGAATTTCCTTTTATTCATAGTCCAAAATTAACTTATCGAACGGAATTCATACAGGTTTTAACTTTTCATTAACTCTTATTAACCTCACTTTAACTCTCTTATGTGCCCGACGAACAAGCTTCGGAGAGCAGGTCCGGGAAATCGGGATCGTTTCCCCACTTCACAGATAAAGACACAGCGATATTTGTAATAGCATAGACAATCTGACCTTTGAAACAGTCTCTTTCGTTTGCCAACTTTCAAACATCTACATTCCTGAATACCTGCCAAATATCATCCTCAGGGAAGGGAGCAGTTATTATGATTTTTTCTTTTTTTACCGGATGGATAAACTCCAGTCTCCTGGCAATAAGGCTGATGCTTTTGTTATCATTTGACCGTGAGAACCCATATTTCAGATCGCCTTTTATCGGACATCCGATCTTCGCAAGTTGTGCCCTTATCTGGTGATGGCGCCCCGAATGCAATATTACTTCTAGCAAATAATAACGGTCTGATCTGCCTGCAATACTATATGTAAGTGTGGCTTTTTTTGAGCCTTTAACTTCTTTATCATAGACATAAGTCTTGTTTTGCTTTTCATTCTTTTTAAGGTAATGAGAAATAGTAGCCAAATCTTCCGGAGGCCTGTTCCTTACTATTGCCAGATATACCTTTTTAACCTCCGAAGCCCTGAACATTTCGTTAAGCCTTGAAAGAGCCTTGGATGTTCTTGCATAAAGTATCACACCACTTACCGGTCGATCAATCCTGTGGACAACACCAAGAAAGACATTTCCGGGTTTGTTATATTTTCTTGCAATATATTTCTTTACCTCGTCGTCAAGCGAAGTATCACCTGACTTGTCGCCCTGTGACAGATCGGAAGACCGTTTATTGACAGCTATAATATGATTGTCTTCATAAAGGATTTCAGGAATCATTAGATCAGTACTGTTCTTTTTCGTTTGGGAACTGAAGTGTCTTAACGTCGTTGATATAAGCCTTAACTGCCTCTGCAATCTCATCGTACAGGTTATGGTATCTTCTCAGAAATCTTGGAGAGAACTCTTTGTTTATTCCCAACATATCGTGCAGTACAAGCACCTGTCCGTCAGTCAGAGGTCCTGCGCCGATGCCTATTACAGGTATTTTAATGCTCGAAGTAACCTCTCCTGCCAGCTTAGCAGGGATCTTTTCAAGGACAACGGCAAAGCATCCTGTCTTTTCAAGAAGCCGGGCATCCTCCATCAGGCGGTTTGCCTCTTCTTCCTCCTTTGCCCGGACCACGTATGTCCCAAACTTATGTATCGCCTGAGGCGTTAATCCAAGATGCCCCATAACAGGTATTCCTGCAGATAAAATCCTTTCAACTGATTCCATCACCTGCTTGCCTCCTTCAATCTTGACAGCTGCTGCCCCGGTCTCCTTCATTATCCTGACAGATGCTTCAAGAGCTTCCGTGGAATTACCCTGATAAGTTCCAAAAGGAAGGTCAACAACAACCAGAGCCCTCTTGACTCCTCGTACTACCGAGGCGGCATGATAGATCATGTTATCAAGCGTGATGGGAAGAGTTGTTTCGTAACCCGCCATAACATTGGATGCAGAATCTCCTACAAGAATCACATCTAATCCAGCTTCATCAAGGATCCTTGCAAATGAATAATCATATGCTGTCAGCATTGATATTTTCTCACCCCTGAGTTTCATTTCATTGAGAACATGAGTGGTGACCCGTTTTATTGGTTTTTGAATTGATGACATAATTTTGCTTTGTTTATTTAATGACAAAGTTATTCAAATCTTTTAATATTGGCAGTTTCAGACAGGGTTACTGTCTTTTTGTCACATAATTTCCTAATGGCATAATCATTGTTAAGTTCTTATATCAAATTTGAAATTTAAAAATACATCATAAAATGGGAAAAATAATAGGTATAGATCTTGGAACAACCAACTCTTGTGTTTCGGTCATGGAAGGCAGTGAACCTGTTGTAATACCTAACAGCGAAGGCAAGAGAACAACACCATCAATTGTTGCATTTGTTGAAAACGGTGAACGGAGAGTAGGTGATCCTGCAAAACGTCAGGCAATAACCAATGCAAAGAAAACCGTTTATTCAATTAAAAGA
>DAONXX010000077.1:0-9823 GCA_035414025.1 Bacteroidales bacterium
GAGTCGCATCATTTATAATAGCCTTAAAGACTGTATCGTGAAGGAAAGTAAGTTTCGTGTTTTTAACTTTCCATCTCATTCCGGATACTTCAGAAATGACATTGTCTGTGATCATTAATCCGGTATTTCTGATATACCTGTCAATATTTTCCGTCGGATAACGCGGATCAAATACTATTTCACTCAGTCCCGTCAGCCAACTGGTTAAAAATCCCGGTTCAGTTTTCCAGTCGACAAACTTATTCAGTGTTACAATGAAGTTGTTGAAATTTGGAACCGGTCTCATGAATCTGCCATAGAGCTGACTAATAATATCAATTATCCGTGTTTTGTCTTCTTGTTTGTAAGAGGTACTGTCCCATTTTGTAAGAAAAGACTGAAGGCTGTTTTTCTGCTCATCATTCAGGTTTGGCCCCATAAATGTTGTTAGCTCTGTCCTGAATTTGGTAAAATCGCCGGAAAAGGGCGATTTTACCTGAGCTCCAAGTTTCCCTGAAACAATGAGCAGGAAGGCAAAACATAAAATGATGAGTCTTTTTGGCATTTTACTTATTATTGATACCGGGACAATTGTGGGGAATTGTGTTAAAAAGCCTCTGCGATTGCAATAAAATCTTCTTTCTTAAGAGAGGCACCGCCAATGAGGCCTCCGTCAACATCAGGGTTGGAGAATATCTCTGCAGCATTCGAGGGCTTACAGCTTCCGCCGTACAGGATTGTCATGTTATCTGCTATAGTGTTGCCATATTTCTCTTTTATAAGATTCCGAATATATTTATGCATCTCCTGCGCCTGAGCCGGTGTTGCAGTCAGTCCGGTACCTATAGCCCAGACCGGTTCATAGGCTATTACCACGTATTTCATATCTTCCGGGCTTACAGAGAAGAGGCTTTCTGCCAGTTGTTTTTCTACAACAGCGAAGTGCTTTTGTGATTCTCTTTCTTTCTTTATCTCGCCACAGCAGAATATTACTTTCAGGCCTGCCTCCAGGGCAAGTGAGATTTTCCTGTTCAGGATACTGTTGTCTTCATTGTAATAGCTTCTCCTTTCAGAGTGTCCTATTATAACATATTCAGCACCAGTGCTTTTAATCATTAATGCAGATACTTCTCCGGTATAGGCGCCCGAAGCCTCTGAAGCACAATTCTGAGCACCGGCTTTAAGCTTCCCTGACTTAAGGATCTCGCTTACACCAGCAAGATGAATGAATGGAGTGCATAATATTACTTCACACTTTTCAGCAGGTTTATTCCTGAAGTAGTCATTTACAGATTTGGCAAGATTAAGACCCTCATCAAGATCCATGTTCATCTTCCAGTTTCCGGCAACAATTTTCTTTCTCATAAATAATATGCTTATTAGATTATTTGGTTAATAATTCAAGTAATTCTTCTTGTTCGGGCAGATTCGCCCATGACCATTTATCAATAATTGTACCCTTCTTTAAAAGCATATAGCCAGGATTGGCTCTCAAAACGGTTTTGAGGGTTGTTTCATCACCCTGGCAGATAGTAAGCCCCTTATTGAATTCCTTTATTTCATCAGCTCCTGAGGCAGTGACAATGTAAAAATCTGTATTATTATTCTGGCAGAATTCCCCCAGCTCAAACCCTTTTTGCAGCTTTTCAGGATCAGCTTCAGCAAGCTTTTTTGAGATCATGAGAATAGTATAGCCTTCCGATTCAAGTATCTGGTCAGTGATATCAATGTTATCGGGCGTTGTAATAAAGAAATCATGAATAGGCGGCTGATATCCTTTTGAAACAAGTACTGATTTCTGGTCAATAAATATCCATGTCGTATCATCTGAAGGGTAGTTATCCAGAGTAAATTCTTTTCTGACCCCATCTTTCTCGTAAATGAAAGTAGTTTCATATTTATCAGTCGGTTTACCCTCGGGGATTATCATTTTGTCGGGTATATAGGTTCCTTTGCTGTAGGGGAGGAAATCAATAACAGGCAGGTATTTCAGATTGTAAACAGCAAATAAAATGATGGCAAGCGTCGCGATAGACAGTGCTATCCATTCCTTTACCTTGTTAAGTGATGAACTAATCTCTTTTCTTTTAATGAAGATAATAAGGGCAGGGACCAGGAGAATTACATTCTTTATGAAAGTCTGCCAGTTTGTAAGGTGAATGGCATCGCCAAAGCAACCACAGTCTGATACGGGATTGGTAAGAGCAAGTATTAAGGTTAGGGGGGTGAATACCAACATCATTAAAAGAATAACCCATGCCCCGGTCTTTGGCTTAAGTCTGAACAACACTGAAATACCGGCAAGGAACTCACAGGAGAAAAGTATAAATGCAAAAAGAAGACTGAAATCCTTCAGGAAGTTCATTTTGAAAGCGGACAAATAATCCTGGAATTTATAAGTTGTACCAAGTGGATCAACAGCTTTTACAAAGCCTGAAAAAATGAATACGATACCTATTATTAACCTGCTTATGAACAATAAAATTCTCATTTTATAATAATCCTTTTTTTTCAATTAATTTAATAACTTTTTCTGATATCATTTCCGGAGTCAGGATATTACCTTTTTCGTCGGCGCATGATATTATACACAGATGTTCATCTGTTTCAGCAACTCTTATGTACATTTCCCTGACTTTTTTCTGGAAGGCCAGTGATTCTTCATGAATATCAATGCTTCCGCTAAGATATTTCCTGTCATTGCCTGATCGTGAGGAGGAGAGTTTTTTTTCAGTAAATGAAAAAGGCACATCCAGAAATATGTTCAGATCAGGTCTGGGTATTGCAAAGTGGTCGAATTCCAGATCAAGTATCCATTTCATAAGAGCTTCCTGGTCTTCTTTTTTCCCTAACTTGGCACACTGATAAGCAATGTTTGAGTAAGTGTATCTGTCGAGAAGCACAAGATTTCCATTTTCAAGCCAGCCCCTGATAAGATTGGAAGCATCCTTTCTGTCTCCTGCATATAGCATTGCTACAAGCCAGGGATCAACCTTATCGAGTGTTCCGAATTCACCCCTCAGGAAACGGGAGATCAACTCTCCGAAAAAAGGAGCATCAGTTTGTGGAAAGTGAAGGAATTCGCAACGATACCCTCTCTGTGTCAGATAATCTTTTAACAGTTTAATCTGCGTTGATTTGCCGGAACCATCAATCCCCTCAATTACAATAAGCTTCATGATTCTTTAAATCCTTTCAATGCAAATGTAATAAGCGCATATCAAAGTTTAAAACGAAAGAAAAGCATAATTATGATTACTTTTGAGCAGTTATCAACTCAATGTTTAATAAATTCCATTAATTTCGGGGACTAAAGTAAAAAAATGTCTGAAAAACCGCGATATATAAACATAAAAGGGAAGCTTCTCGATCTTAGCCTTCCTAAGATAATGGGTATTATAAACATTACCCCGGATTCATTTTATTCCGGTAGCAGGGTTAATGATGAGAAAAAAATACTTGAGACTGCTGCTCGTATGATTGAGGATGGCGCAGACATTCTTGATATCGGAGCTTACTCTTCAAGACCTTATGCTGATGATGTTCCGGCAGAGGAGGAGAGAAGAAGGCTTATGTCGCCTTTAAAAATGATAATCAGGGAATTTCCGCAGGCTGTGATATCTATTGATACGTTCAGATCCGAAATTGCACGGGAAGCTGTACTTGAATGCGGTGCACATATAATTAATGATATATCAGCGGGAGAAATTGATGACAACATGCTCAGTCTTGTTATAGAACTTAATGTTCCATACATAATTACGCATATGCAGGGCCTCCCTTCCACTATGCAGAAAAAACCTGAGTATAGTGATGTGGTAGCTGATATCATGCGGGAGTTGAGTTCTAAAATAGTAAAACTTCAGGCTGCCGGCGTTAAGGATCTTATCTTTGATCCGGGTTTTGGTCTTGGCAAAACGGTAGAACATAATTTCGAGATGCTTGAAAGGCTGCGCGATTTCAGCATTACCGGATTGCCGATACTGGTTGGTGTGTCAAGAAAGACGATGATATGGAAAACACTCTCGATAACACCTGAAGAAGCCCTGAACGGAACAACAGTACTTAATACCGTGGCACTTCTTAACGGAGCGGATATACTGAGGGTTCACGATGTAAAGGAAGCTGTTCAGGCTGTCAGGCTTATTACTAAATTGCGAAACGTAAAAACAACCGGGTAACCAATATTCTAAATGAAATGCTCGTTCCTGTTACTGTTCTTGATATTATTGATATTTTACTTGTTGCATTGATTTTATTTCAGCTGTACAGACTAATAAGGGGTACTTCAGCATTCAGCATTTTCATAGTAGTGTTCCTTATTTACCTTTTCTGGCTTATCGTTAAGGCTCTTGATATGCAACTTGTAAGTTCTTTGCTGGGCCAGGTAATGGGAGTAGGCGTTATTGCCCTGATAGTTGTTTTCCAGCAGGAAGTGCGGCGTTTTCTTCTTGTTATCGGCAACAGGTATGTGCAAAATACAAGGTTATCCCTCAGGAGACTGTTTTTTTCAGAAGCTGAAGAACCCGGAGGAATAGGCATAGTGGAAGAGATTGTGAAAGCGGCGGAATCAATGGGTCAGAAAAAGATTGGAGCTTTGATTGTTATCAGTCGACAGAGCAGATTGGGAATATACGCCGAGACCGGCGAAATTATAAAGGCACAGATAGGTGCCGAACTTCTTGAAACTATATTCTTCAAGAATACACCTCTTCATGACGGTGCAGTTATAATTGAAGATAATCTGATATTTTCAGCAAGATGCCTCCTGCCTACTACCGATCAGGTGATCATGTCACCTCATCTGGGAATGAGGCATCGTGCAGCAATAGGTATGTCGGAACAGACAGATGCACTTGTTATAGTGGTCTCTGAAGAAACGGGCAGTATATCGGTTGCCAATTCCGGAGAACTCCGTGAAGACCTTAAAACCAATGAACTCAGGAACATACTTCTTATGGAAAAAGTATGGTGAGAAAATTTTATGATATTCATTATCATCTTTTTGATCTCAGTCACCCCAACCTGCTTGCTTTTCTTTTAAATGACGATCTGCTTACAGAAGATTCTCTGAAGAAACTTTTATCAAAATTTCCCTTTATCCTGAAGATGCTTCCCTTATGGGTGCTTAAGCTGTTTCCGCAAAAAGCGATCAGGAAAGTCAAGGATTATATAAGGAACGACGCCGGGAATTTAAAGAACCTTCTGTCTGTTATGGAAGGTGCAATAGAGTATCATTTCCTTTATGTCGAATATTTTCTGAAACGCGAGAAGAACTATTTCGGCGATCACAAAGACGCTTTATATAATAAAATTGCCTTGTGTCCATTGCTTATCGACTTTGGATATAAGAATCTTGCAAATGAAGATTGCTTTTACAATCTGCCGCCGGCAAAACCGGTAATAAATCAGGTTGTTGATCTTATTAATGCAATGTGGTTTTATTACAACTATGATCTGATTCTTCATCCCGATAAGCAGTCACGGCTCAAGATAATCCCTACAGATACCCCTAAGGAGAAAAAACTGTTTGAGATCTATCCTTTTCTTGGACTGAACACTGTTAATTATGATCTTCAGGAAATAGCCGGGCTGTTCGATAAATATTTCAGGGGTTATGAAGATGATGATCCGGTATTGCGCCGACAGAAACTCATCGCTAAGATGGGCACTGTAAGAGCAGATGTTGAAGACATGATCTTCAGAAGGAAAGAAAAGAAAGATCCTTATTATTATACATATCTTTTTACAGGTATAAAGTTATATCCCCCGATTGGTTTCGATCCATGGCCTGAGGACAAGCTTAGTGAGCTTGAAAAGGTTAAGTTCGTTTACAGTGAATGTGTAAGAAAAAAGCTTCCCATCACTGTTCATTGCAGCGACAGCGGTTTTATTGCTTCACCGGAGGCGAAGTCACTGACTGATCCCTCAGGCAAATGGAATAAAGTTCTTTCAAGACAAGAGTTCCGGGATCTTAAAATCAACTTTGCCCATATCGGGGCTCAGGCAGGTGGCAGAAAAGAATGGCAGGAAGTTATACTGAAGTATATAGGTCAGGGCAGGAATGTTTACACTGATTGTTCCTGTCAGACCCCATATGTGTCTGATTATGACAAGGTAAACAATATCATGAACTCCGCTAATGAATCAGGCTTCCTTTTCGGTTCCGACTTTGTTATTAATCTGATCTGGTCGCATTCATATAATGAATACCTCAATAATTTCGTCCGGACCCCATTGCTTGATGAAAGAAAGAAGGAGCTTATGGCAGTTACCAATCCGGAAAGATTCCTTTTCGGTAGTTAAAAACATATTTTAAAAATTTTACCAATAAGCCCGGATTGCTTATTTACCTTATGCAAAACATGAAAAAGGACTGATTTTTTTAAGTAATTGTTTTTTTTTATCTTGCCTTTCGTAAAATCATCCTAATTTTATACTTTCTATACTATTAATAATTTGAATTATATGAAAAAATTATTTCCAAAAATTATGGCAGTAACAATTTTATTAAGCTTGTTTGGTTGCAAAACCTCTGATGATCCATCAACATGGAGTGCTAAACAGATTGACGCGTGGTTCGAAAAAGCTGAATGGCTTAACGGATGGCAGGTTGAACCCGATGCTACTACAAATCGCAAAGCGTTTGCAATTTCTTATTTTAAGCAAAAGGACAGATGGGACAAGGCTTTCAAATTCCTGAAGGAAACCGATCTTGAGAATATGGGGTTGTCCCGTGTTGATATTGACGGTAATAATGTTTATGCATTGCCAAGCGAATACATGTCGAAGGACGAGGATGTTGCCCGTTTTGAGGCTCATGAAAAATATGCAGATATACAATATGTTATTGCAGGTAAGGAACTTATTGGAGTTACTCCGATGTCGGAGCTGGATGAGATCACCGAGCCTTACAACGCTGCCAATGATATTGTGTTCATGACTGTCAAGACACACAAAGAGTGCCCGGCAAACCCGCAAAAAGTATTTCTGTTCTTCCCAGAAGATATTCACAGACCCGGATTGAAAGACGGAGAGAATTCACCGGTAAAAAAGCTTGTGATAAAAGTTAAGCTTGACTAAAAGTAACTAAATGAAACATATTGAGCGGTATACTGCCTGTATTAGCGGTATGCCGCTTATTGTTTTATAAATATCCGTGTTAAAAAATTTACCACATAGACCACAGAACTTCTTTATGACTTTTTAATCATATTTGAAATTCATTAAAGTTAACAATATACTTCAGGCACATTAAATGAGTTATGAAACGGAGTGAAATAAATTCAATAATCAGCGATGCTAAGATGTTCTTTAGTTCAAGGCAGTTTATGCTTCCTGAATGGGCATTCTGGACACCCGGCATGTGGAAAGGCAGCTATGAAAAATGTTCCGAGATCATCGACAACAAGCTTGGCTGGGACATTACAGATTTCGGAAGCGGCGATTTCAGGAATCAGGGACTAACCCTTTTCACAATACGAAATGGGAATTTCGCCAGGCGCGATAAGGTATACTGCGAAAAGATCATGATCTCGGGCGAAGGACAGGTGACACCTGCACATTTTCACTGGACCAAGACTGAGGATATAATTAACAGGGGAGGAGGGAAGCTTGTGATTGAGCTCTGGAAATCTACTCCTGACGATAAGTTGTCGGATGAGGACCTGACAGTAAGCATTGACGGAATCCTTACAAATGTTGTTTCCGGTGGTCGTGTGGTTCTAAGGCCGGGACAAAGTATATGTCTGCCGCCGAGATTATACCACCGCTTCTATGCTGAAGAAGGAAGTGGCAAGGTCCTTATCGGTGAAGTAAGCATGGTCAATGATGATGACAACGACAACAGGTTCCTTGACGAAACAGGACGTTTCCCTGCGATAGAAGAAGATGTCGAACCCTTACATCTTCTCGTGAAGGATTACCCTGAATATTTATAGAGATTCCTGAAGCCGGAAAAGCTGTGATGTTCAATCAGACAATCAAAGGTATTCTACAATGTCATCCAGCGGTTTTCTTTGCTTTATTCCGCTTTTCTCATATCCTGCCTTTGGATAGCCAAGCGGAGTAATTCCAAAAATTACCTGATTAGCCGGGATATCGAGTGCTTCCCTGAGTATTGTCGGGTCAAAAGCTCCTATCCAGCAGGTGGCAACACCTTCATTTTCGGCAGCCAGGATCATATGGGTCAATGCAATTGCAAGGTCGGTCTCGATAGAATTATAGCCATCATAACTCCTTACCCAGGCCTGGTCTTTCAATCCGGCAACCACAAGAATATGAGGAGCATCTTTGAACCAGTCGCGGTGATAGCATTTCCTTACTTTTTCAAGCATGTCATCGGATGAGATTACCATGAATCTCACTGGCTGCAGATTACGGGCTGAAGGCGCAAGCCTGCCGGCATCAAGTATCCTGGTCAATATTTCCGGAGGAACAGGACGATCAGGATCGTAATTCCTGACACTTTCACGGGAACGGATAAGATCTGAAAATTCCATTTTAGGATTCCTTATTATTGGTTTTATATATGATTTGCAAGTTTAAGAAAAAATAGTAAGAAATATAGCTGAATTTATATATCCTGAAAGTATATGTTGAAATTAGCTACATTTATTGTTTGATAAGGTTTAATAATTTTAAAAAAGGTGAAGAAAATTGCAGCAATAATCCTGGAAAACGATAACAAGGAATTACTGTTTTACCTGCGTGATAATAAACCCGGTATCCCTTTCCCGAACTGCTGGGATCTTATCGGCGGGCATGTAGAGGATGGAGAAACAGTTGAAGAGGCTCTTATACGTGAAGTAAAAGAGGAGCTTGGAATAACATTGACCGAATACAAGTTTTATAAAAAATATGTATGCCTTTCAGGTGATGCTTATCCGAATGAAAAATTCATTTTTTCCGGCAGGATCAATATACCGATAGAAGATATAACACTGTTTGAAGGACAAAGGCCACAATATTTTAAGAGAAGCGAGGTACCTTATATTAATTTCGCTAATATTCTCAGGGAAATAGTGATGGATTACATCAGCGAGTCTGACGATTTGACTAAGGTTTAGTAGTTTTTTTCCTGGTATCTGCCGCTAATTACGATATGATCATTTTAATTCTTTCCCAGAGAATGGATACTAAAAAACAGCCGGCTTATAGAGTTTCACAATTTTAGTGTTTCCATAGCTTTAGAGATCAATGATACGAGATACCGGAACTTTCATTTTACTGCTCCTAATTTTTTAAGAATATGTAAATTTGATTAAATAAACTAAAATTGAATAGTGGTTTTATTTGCCGGTTTTGGCATATTATGTATTATATTTATTTTTCGTAAAAACGAATTATAGCCAATTTTAAAAATGACTATGACAATGTAAATGTTTAATATATGGATTTAAATACTTTGCTTAGTTCGATTATTGCTGCGGCTTCTATAATAATAGCAGTTTCCATTCCATTTTTAATTGATTCTTTTACAGATTATAATAGGAAAAGGAATTTATTATTATCTGAGATGAAAGCAAGTTACCATATATTCAATTCTTACAGGGAATTGATTTATAATATTTCCCAAATTGATTTTTGGAAAAATAGAACAGCTATTAATAATTATAATACTGCTATCTTAAAAGGAGATAAAAAAGAAATTTCAATATTAATTGATAACAATGAATTTCTCAGCTTATATCAAGTGTTTAAATATATAAGTGACCAGTATAGTTATGATGCATTAAATAATAGAAAAAGGATTTTTACATATAATGAGCTTTTAAAATACCAAAATTGTGCAAATAAGATATGGTATGCCATTGATTGTCACACTGATTTTAAAGCGGAAATG
>DAONXX010000078.1:0-9734 GCA_035414025.1 Bacteroidales bacterium
GTGTTTCTTAAACAGATATCAGCCGAAACTTATGCAAGGTTCCAGGAGAAGATGTTCCTTTATCCGGGCTTTTATGTACAGCCCCGGACCCTCAGGAAATATTCCCGGCCGGTTGCGGCTCATGTACTGGGTTATGTAAGCGAAGTTGATGAAGCTCAGATCAGGAATGACAACTATTATAAACAGGGAGATTACATCGGAAAGCTTGGTATTGAACAGGCCTATGAAAAACAGCTAAGGGGAACCCGTGGAGTGAATATATATATGGTGGATGTTTACGGCCGTATAAAGGGTTCTTATGCGGATGGCAACATGGACACCCTTGCCGTTCAGGGAACAGATATAACATCTTCCCTTGATCTCGATCTGCAGGAGTATGGCGAAAACCTGATGAAAAATAAAACAGGCAGTATAGTGGCTATCGAGCCAGGCACGGGAGAGATACTGGCCCTGGTATCATCTCCATCATTTGATCCTGAATTGCTTGTGGGGAGGGTCAGATCGGAGAATTATGAAAAACTTTCTGCCGATACGGCTAATAAACCGCTCTTTAACAGGGCGTTTATGGCTTCATATCCTCCGGGATCAACTTTTAAGCCGATAAATGGACTGATAGCGCTGCAGGAAAACGTAATTACTCCCTCCACACAATTCGGATGTGATAACGGTTACTTGTTTGTATCCTGCCATTCACATTCCTCGCCCCTTGATCTGAAGGGTGCAATAATGAATTCATGCAACTCATATTTCTGCCAGACATACAGAAGAATTCTGGAAAACAATAAATACTCATCTGTTTCCGAAGCTTTTGATAAATGGAGAAGCTATCTTGATGAATTTGGTTTTGGCAGGACAACCGGCAGTGAATTTGTTAATGAGCTTGCCGGTTTTGTTCCGGGTTCTTCATATTTTGACCGTTATCATGGTAAGAATGGATGGAGGGCCCTTACTGTTATTTCGATGGCTATAGGGCAGGGAGAAATTGGAACAACACCGCTTCAGATGGCAAATATGACAGCTGCTATTGCAAACAGGGGTTTCTGGTATGTTCCGCATATTGTCAGATCGATAGGCGACGGAGGTGAAATAGACACATTATATACAACAAGGCACAGGATTAATATTGACCCGGTTTATTTTGAAGAAGTAATAGGAGGGATGGAAGCAGCTGTAAACGGGGGGGCAGGAGCAACGGCAAGAATAGCGGCGCTTGACAGTATAATTGTATGTGGGAAGACGGGGACGGCTCAGAATCCTCATGGAGAGGATCATTCGGTTTTCATTGCCTTTGCCCCCAAGGATGATCCAAAGATTGCAATTGCCGTATATGTCGAGAATGCAGGTTTTGGAGCAACATATGCAGCACCTGTTGCCAGCCTGATGATAGAGAAGTATCTCAGGGGAAAGATTTCAGCAAACAATCTCTGGAAAGAACAGCGAATGTTAAATCTGAATCTTATAGATTCAATACCCGACAATGAAACGGAGCATTAATATATGGAACCGGATTGACAAGGTAACTGTCCTTTTATTCCTGCTGATGCTGGTAATGGGATGGTTTAATATATATGCGGCAGTATACAATGAAGAGCATAAAGAGATATTTGACCTGTCTCAAAGGTATGGTAAGCAGTTCTTATGGATAATAGCCACATTAATCTTATCAGTTTTCATTCTTATAATTGACAGCCGCTTTTATCTGTTTTTCTCATGGGTTGTATATGGGATAATAATATTATTATTAATGCTTGTACTTGTTTTTGGAACTGAAGTTAATGGAGCAAAATCCTGGTTTGAATTTGGTCCTGTAAGTCTACAACCATCTGAATTTGCCAAGTTTGCAACAGCACTTGCACTTGCAGGATACCTTAGTCGCAAGAATATAGATCTTACACGCTTAAAGGATTTTCTGCCTGCTTTTGGGATAATTCTCCTGCCGGCTTTTCTTACAGCTTTACAGCCCGATATGGGATCAACAATAGTTTTCTTTGCTTTTTTTCTAGTATTGTTCAGAGAAGGAATGAGCCCCTTTATATTTGTTTCGGGTTTGCTGGCAATCCTGCTCTTTTTCCTTACATTATTGATAGACAATCTTTATCTGCAACTTGTAATGATCCTTGCAGCTTTTGTACTTGCGTATTTTACAACCCGCAGATGGAAGTTGTGTCTTACCGGGTTCAGTATTATTGCATTAACAGGCGGATTGATATTCATGCTCGACAGATTCCTGTTGAAATCTATGGGGAATGATCTTGTTATATTAATAACAATTATTCTTTCGGGATTAGTATTTGCATATTATATCTACCTGAAAAAAGCAATGGAAATATTGATAATATATTTTTTCCTCCTGGGAGGTATTATTTACATCAATTCAGTTGATTATACTTTCAATAATATCCTCAAGCCTCATCAGAAAGAAAGAGTTGAGATAATGCTGGGGTTTAAATCCGATCCCCACGGGACAGGATATAACCTGAATCAGTCATTAATATCTATCGGTTCCGGTGGTTTTTCAGGTAAGGGATACCTGCAGGGAACACAGACCAAATTCAAGTTTGTACCTTCACAGAGTACGGATTTTATATTTTGCACCGTTGGTGAGGAATGGGGTTTCCTGGGAGCATCTGCAGTAATTGGCATCTATTTGTTTTTTCTTCTCAGACTTCTCAGGCTTGCTGAAAGACAACGGGCAGTTTTCTCCAGGATATACGGCTATGGGGTCATATCAATATTTTTCATTCATTTCTTTATAAATATCGGAATGACAATAGGTCTGGTGCCGGTAATAGGGATCCCGCTTCCCTTTTTCAGTTATGGGGGAAGCTCTCTTTGGGGCTTTACAATACTACTTTTTATTTTCCTGAGGCTTGACGTAAGCAGAACTGAATACCTGGTCTGATCAGAAAGGCATTGTTATTCTGTGAGAGATCTCGATACCGAAATCCTTTTCAACATAATCGATAAGCTGAGGGAAAAATTCCATAAAGTCATCCTGAAGTGAATAATAGTTTTTTTTCAGCACACGCATCGCAAAACGTGTCTGTTTTGGTAAAGATGTCTGAGAGCTTAATGTTCTCAGAACTTTTTTAATGCCATTAAGTGTCTGGTAAGATTCGATCCAGTTGTTTATTATGAAGAAAGGCATCATGTCCCTTACCTTATCAGGAAGAATGTCATAATGGTTAACAAGAGCTCTGTAAAAGTTGTAAGTGACGCTCTCAAGGGGGCGTTGTGAAAAAAAGTCCCACTCTTTTGTAAGAAAATGGTCGTAAATTATATCAGTTACAACACCGGAATATTTATGGTATTTTTTTGAAAAGAAGATCTTGCTTCTGTGCACAACAGGGTGACGGTCTGTGAAAGCATCAATATGTCTGTGCAGTATAATGCCCTTTCTTACCAGATCAGGATATTTAAGATAATCGCGGCCTTTTACATAATCCCCTATATAATTTCCAATAATAATCTGGTCAGAATCACCTGAGAGATATATATGTGCCAGAACATTCATACATTAATTGTATGACAATAAATAGAGTAAATAGTTCTTATTCTTTAACATTTTGTCACGATCGTTTCAGATATGTCAATGCATTGCAGTTTTCAATATGTATTACAGACAGCTGGCCTATCAGCGTTGTGTTTATAAAATCCTGTCTAAATACTCGGATTTCAGCGATGCAAATTATACATTTGTTGATTCATTTTAAAATTAAACGGGTTTTCAAAATAAAAATTTTAATAACAAACTAACTATAGGATTCATGAAAAGGAAGAATATTATAATAATCGGAGCTGCCGGAAGGGATTTTCATAATTTCAACACATACTACAGGGATAATAAGGACTATAATGTAGTAGCATTCACTGCTGCCCAGATTCCCGACATTGACGGGAGGCGTTATCCTGAAGATCTTGCAGGCAGTCTTTATCCAAAGGGTATACCTATCTTTTCCGAAGCAGATCTTCCTGAACTGATAAAGAAACATAAGGTTGACGAATGTGTTTTTTCATACAGCGATGTTACATATCAGAAAGTAATGTCGGTTAGTGCAATAGTAAATGCTGCAGGATCAGATTTTGTAATCCTGGGACCTGCTTCCACGATGATAGAAAGTACAAAACCTGTTATTTCGGTATGTGCAACCAGGACAGGTTGTGGGAAAAGCCAGACTTCAAGAAGGATTATAGAGATACTGATGTCGAAGGGTTTGAAAGTTGTTGCTGTTCGTCACCCAATGCCTTACGGTAATCTGAGTGCCCAGAAAGTTCAGCGTTTTGCTGATGTGAAGGATCTGGAGAAACATAATTGTACTGTTGAAGAAATGGAGGAGTATGAACCACATGTTGTAAGAGGTAATATAATTTACGCAGGTGTTGATTATGAGGCTATTCTAAGGGCAGCAGAAAATGATCCTGCAGGTTGTGATATTATTCTTTGGGATGGAGGCAATAACGATTTCCCATTCTATAAGACAGATCTGATGGTTACAGTTGCTGATCCTCACAGGGCAGGGCATGAGCTCAGGTATTACCCCGGAGAGGTCACACTCAGACTGGCTGATGTTGTTGTGATAAACAAGATTGACAGTGCAGATTCGGGTCAGGTTCAGATAGTTAGGGAAAGCATAACCAAGGTGAATCCGAAAGCTGTTGTAATTGACGCTGCATCTCCCATCAAGGTCGATAATCAATCGCTTATAAAGGGGAAAAAAGTCCTTGTTGTTGAAGATGGCCCGACACTTACTCATGGAGAAATGAAGATTGGTGCGGGGACTGTTGCTGCAAGAAAATTCGGAGCTGCAGAATTGGTCGATCCCCGGCCTTTTACAGTCGGTAAATTAAGTGAAACATTCCGTTTGTATCCTGAAATAGGGACACTTCTTCCTGCAATGGGCTATGGGAAACAGCAACTCCTTGATCTGGAGAAAACTATAAATAATACAAAGTGTGACAGTGTAATTATAGCCACTCCAATTGATCTTAACAGGATTATTGAGATCAAGAAACCAAACACAAGGGTCTATTATGATCTTCAGGAAATAGGAGACCCCAATCTCGTACAGGTTCTTGATGAATTTTTAAAGAAACATAAGCTGGGTAGCAGAAAGAAATAAGCAGGCTTTATTCAGCATTATCCCGGAGGGAACCTTTTTAAGTTTTACCTGCGGACTCTTGCATTGCCTTTCCAGATGCTCCATATCTGCTCTTCATCAGCAGGTTGTCCGTAATCCGTAACAACTGTTATGGCAAGAGCTCCTGTGGCCCAGGCGAACTGTATCCATTTAGTGGGCTCCCAACCTCTTAGTATTGCATACAGCAGGCCTCCGACAAAGCCATCTCCACCTCCAATCCTGTCAAGTACATGTATCTCACGGGGTTCAACAACATGCCATGTGTCGCCTTCAAACATTATTGCTCCCCAGAGATGTTTATTAACGCTAATTACTTGTCTTAGCGTGTTAGCGTAAACTGAGGCATTAGGGAATGCTTTTTTGACCCTTGCAATCATTTCTTTGAAGCTGTCAATTTTTGAGCTTAGTTCTTTGCCGCCTTCTTCAGGGCCTTCCACTCCGAGGCAAAGCTGAAAATCCTCTTCATTGCCAACAAGAATATCAGATATGCCGGCAATTTCCTTAAATGTTTCTGCAAGTTCTTTCTCTCTGTTTTTCCAGAATGTAGCACGGTAGTTAAGGTCGAATGAGATCCGGGTCCCGTATTTTTTTGCTGTTCTTGCAAGTTCAAGGCAGAAATTGCTTGTTTCGGGAGACAGTGCAGCTATCAGTCCTGACATGTGCAATATCTGAACACCTTCCTTTTCGAAAATACGCACAAGGTCAAAATCTTTTACATTGAGAGTTCTGCCCACCTCTCCGGCACGGTCATTATGTACCCTCGGGCCTCTTGGTCCGTGTCCTGTGTCGGCTATATTGAATTGATGCCTGTAACCCCACGGCCCACCCTGTTCCAATTCGACACCTTCATAAACCATGTGCCTGCCGGCAAGGTTATCTTTGATCATTCTTGCGATAGGGCTGTCCTTTACAAAAGTAGTCAGCACTTTCACGGGCAAACCAAGGAATGATGATATGCTGGCAACATTTGTTTCAGCACTCGTCACATGCATCATAAAAGTATTGGAGCAATGCACAGGCTGGTAGTCTACAGGAGTAAGGCGGACACCCATACTTGTTGGTACCACCATGGCCCATTTGAAATCTTTTTTAAGTTCCATTTTCATTTTTTATATTCCAGAAATGATAATATTTAAAAATTATTTTCCGCAGATTATACAGATTTTTGCAGATCCTCACCCCCTTCAACTCTTCAATCTCTCAGCCTCTCCCTCAGTTTCTTGCCTTCTTCTTCAAATCCCTTCTTATTTAGCAGAGCAAACATATTTCTTTTATATGCTTCAACTCCGGGTTGATCGAAGGGATTGACATCGAGAATATAACCGCTTAATGCACAAGCTATTTCAAAGAAATATATTAACTGTCCAATATAGTATTCATCAAGAGCTGGCATATTGATAGTAATTACCGGTACGTTACCATCGTTATGAGCCAGAAGAGTTCCTTTCTCGGCATTCAGATTAACTTCTGAAAGACGTTTGCCGGCAAGGTAATTTAACTGGTCATAATCATCTTTGTCAGAAGGGATGGTGCATTTCTTTCCGGGATTGCGAACTGAGATCATAGTCTCAAACAAAATTCTTTGTCCTTCCTGGATATATTGTCCGAGAGAATGCAGATCGGTTGTGAATTCAACTGAAGCAGGGAACAGTCCTTTTCCATCTTTTCCTTCGCTTTCGCCATAAAGTTGTTTCCACCATTCGAGGAGGTAATGGAGCTTTGGTGTAAATCCTACAAGAATTTCTATCATGCGACCTGTCCGGAGAATCAGATTACGGGCTGCGGCATACATCAGTGCAGGATTTGATGAGGCATTTTTGTTGTATCTTGTTATGCTTTCGGCGGCTTTGGCACCGGCAACAAGGGCTTTAATATCAAATCCGCCGACAGCTATAGGAAGAATGCCTACAGGAGTAAGAACTGAATAACGTCCTCCTACATTATCGGGAATGTCAAATGTATCATAACCATTAAGATTTGCAAGGGATCTCAGGGCTCCCTTCGAACTATCTGTAACAGCTATTATTCTCTCTCCGGCAGCAGCTTTTCCGACCTTTCTTTCAAGATGATCCCTGAGTATCCTGAAAGCAATAGCTGGTTCTGTTGTAGTTCCGGATTTTGATATGACAATTATTGAATAGTTTCTGTCATCAAGTATGTCGAGAAGATCTGCCAGATAGTCTTCGCAAATATTCTGACCTGCAAACAGGATATCATGCTGTTTCTTTTTCTGAAGAAAGGAGAATGAATGAGAAAGGGCTTCAATAACAGCTTTTGAACCGAGGTATGATCCTCCGATGCCAATAATGACTGTTGTATCTGAGACATTCCTCAGGTGCTTTGCAGCCTTTTCTATTTTATCAAATTGAGCGGTAATATCATCTGGAAGGGAAAGCCAGCCAAGAAACTCGTTGCCGGCGCCACTGCCGGAATTCAAAGAATCAAGATGGATAAAAGATTTCTGAGCAAGGGCAAAGATCTCTTCATAGGGAACAAAGTTACCGGTGTTTTTCAGATTAATACTTATTGTCTCTTTCATGACTCAGGTTTTTTACAGAATTGGTTTCTGTGTAAAGTTAAAAAAAACCGTCAGGTGCAAAACCAGATGGTGCTAAATAATCGCGTGAAATCTATAATGAGATCAGTTTCCATTGGATCTGCTTCTCTGTTCAGTGCCATATCATCCGAACTGTTTCATGAAAATTCCAGATATGCCTGACTTCAATTACAGTTATTTGAAAAGTGTAATATCAAGAGATCTGACATTATTCCTGAATGCTGCAACGAAGGCCTGGGGATAGCCTGATTTTCTCATTATAAACTGAAGTTCCCTTGCAGGCTCCAGAGTCGTAAATTCTCCGATTGTATAACGATATTCTTTCAGGTAGTAATATATGTAAGTGTTGTATTGTATGCCATTTATTGTCAGTTGCTGCAGATCCTGCTGCCTGGTACTTGAAAGGAACTGGACCCTGTATACTATTTTGTCTTTCAGTTCTTCCTTTACCTGGGTGATGACCCTTACAGTATCAACCCTTGCTTTCTTTTCCGGTACCTGTTTAACTTCCTCTTTCTTTATTTCAGCCGGCTTTGGTTCTTCTTTCCTTATTTCAGGCAGTATGGTTTCTTCCTTCCTTACTTCCGGTTTTGGTTCTTCCTTTGCAATGACAGGTGCCTGTGGCAGAGTGCTTCTTGAGAACAGAGTAAGATCAAGGGTTCTTGTGTTATTGCGGAATGCTGCAACGAAAGCCTGTGGATAGCCGTTTTTCCTAAGATCGAATTGTAACTGTCTTGCATCTTCAAGGTTAGTAAATTCGCCAACAGTATGTCTGTACTCATTACGGTAGAGATATACGTAGGTATCATAGTTTTTTCCGCCAACAGTAATATTTCTTGAAGCCATCTGTCCGGGGCTTGAGAGTATCTGCACCCTGTACACTACAACATCTCTTAGTTCCTCCCTGATCTGTGTGATCACCTGGATTGTATCAACATTAATATCTTCTATTATTGTAACGGGTATAAATTCTTCCTTTATTATTTCCGGTGCTTTGAATTCCTCAGCTTTAAGATCCGGTTGCTTTATTTCTTTTTTCCTTGTTTCAGGGGGGATTGATACTACTACTGCTTCTTCTTCAGGTTCTTTAATTTCTTCTTTTTTAGCTTCAGGCATGTCGTTTTCAGCTACAAGTTTTTTATGTGGGAATGTCGGGTCAGAATAAGCTATTTTTTGTAGAGTTTCAGACAGGTTCTCAGGGGTATCGGGTGTTGAAATATCTGAAAAGGTAATTTTGAATAACTGTTTTTGAGGTGAGCCTGTTTTGCTTGCAGATGTAAAGAAAGCATGCCGGCCTTTATGATTGTCGATAGTAAAAGCAATTTCATCACCTGGGCTATTAATAACTCTTGTAAGATTATATGGTTCTTCCCATCCTTCTCCAGTAAACCTGCAAACGAAAATATCATATCCTCCGAAGCCGGGATGTCCGTCAGATGAGAAATACAGGTTATTTGCCGAATCAAGGGCCGGAAACATCTCGTTTGATTTGGTGTTTATCACGTTTCCCAGGTTCTCAGGATCTGACCATTTATCACCTGATTTGCGGGTCAGGAAAAGGTCAAATCCTCCGGCACCCTGTTTGTTCGAGGAGAATATCATCATGCTTCCATCAGTTGAAAGAGCAGGATGGGTGTACACAGCATTGCCCGTGCAAAAATCAAGAGGAGTATTTGCTGTTCTCCAGGTTCCCGCATTCTTTCCCTGTTGTGAGTAAGTTGCCTTGTATATTTTCTCAGAGGGATCCTTCTCGCCGCGTTTTGTGAAATACATCTCAGAAAATTCCCTGTTGAATGTAAGTGCATCGCAAGGATAAATGAAAGGAGAAGAAGTTTGGAAGACCTGCGGATTGACAAGTGTCGAGTCTTGAAGTACTGCATAGTATGCCTGAATGTTACCAAAGGAGATATGGACAGGCACCATGCGGCTGTAGTTCTTTGATCCTGAAAGGAAGACTATTCCATCTTTATAAAACTGCACACCTGATGAAGGGGGGATAATATTTACATCAAATGAATCAACCTTTACAATCTGATTGT
>DAONXX010000079.1:0-9682 GCA_035414025.1 Bacteroidales bacterium
GTAGCTTAGCATGGTAGAAGAGTACTTTATCTTTGAAACTCTCTCAACGGAGAATGACTCTGTAAATAATACCTCCTTCTACCATTGCTTCAAAGTGCCGCAAAAATATAACGAGTTTTTTAATATTCATAACCCGGGGCAAAATAAATTTTCCTCTTATAACAGTAATTTTGTTGTAATACCAAAATTTGTATTCACTCAAATTTTTACCTTTCATGAAAATCTAAATCCCGGAATAATTTACCGGTATTTATTCTCATTGCATATCCTTGTGCTTCATCCATGAAAAGATGTTCCCTTGATAAAAATATGCTGTAAAGTCTAAAAGAAATGCATCTCTTTATATGATATAACCGTTCTTTCCGTCTCTAAGATGACATGGCCAACGGTGGCTGGAATGCTGTTATTCTGACCTGTTTACAGGTAAAATGTAACAATCCCTTAATAATTACGTAAAGATTTTGTAATATACTGAAAGTAGCTTTGTCGTGAATTCTAAAATGAATATCATGACAAAATTAAAATTTTACTTATCAGTACTTCTGACAGTATTGACAATATGTTCTCAGGCGCAACAATCCGGGATTATTAAAGGAAGAGTCCTGGATAGCGACAATCTTTCAATGCCTGGTGCATCTGTAGTTTTGACATCAATTTCCAAAGGTGCAATCAGCGATAGCTATGGTTATTATACTATTACCGGAGTTCCGGCCGGAACATATGAATTGCTTGCCACATACATTGGTTATACCCCCGAAACGGTACAAGTATCGGTTGAGCCCGGTAAAACAACTGTTATTGAGTTCAAACTTAAAGCTGGTATTGAATTATCCGAAATTGTTGTAACCGGACAATTGCAGGGGCAGACTAAAGCTTTAAATACACAAATGAACAAGGGCAACATCACCAATATCATATCATCCGACCTTGTAGGCCGTTTCCCCGACGCCAATATTGGTGATGCCCTTAAAAGAATTCCGGGTATCAATGTTCAATATGACCAGGGTGAGGCGCGTTTTGGTAACATAAGGGGGACTGCACCACAGTATAATTCTGTGATGGTAAACGGTGAGCGGATCCCTTCTGCCGAAGCTGAAGACCGGACGGTACAACTTGACCTGGTTCCTGCCGATATGATTCAGGCTATTGAGGTGAACAAAGCCGTCACACCCGATATGGACGCTGATGCCATTGGTGGTTCGGTTAACCTGGTGTCACGCTCGGCTCCTTACGACCGTCGTATAAGTCTGACACTCGGATCAGGATATAATATCCTTGCTTCAAAACCAATATATAATGGTGCTCTTATACTTGGCGACCGCTTTTTCAACAATAAGCTGGGAGTAATTGCAAGTGCTTCTTATCACAATCACAGGCTGGGAAGTGACAATTTTGAGTCGGAGTGGGATTATATGGATGACAACGACAAAGATGGCTCAGCCTTTGCAGAAGAAATTCAAATACGGCAGTACTATTTACAGCGTATTCGTCAAAGTTATTCACTGAGCCTTGATTATAATCTTACCGCGAACCATACCTTGTTTGCCAATGGTATATACAACCATCGTAACGACTGGGAAAACCGTTACAGGACCATTTATAAAGACATTGAATATGATGAAGCCAGTGATTCATGGATGGGAGTTATGAAGAAGGAAACAAAAGGTGGTACCAATGACATTAAATATGCACGTCTGGAAGACCAGCGCATGATGAATTTCACACTTGGTGGCGAACACCAGTTTGGTAGAATTGAGGCCGACTGGACAGCATCATACAGCAAAGCCTCTGAAGAAAGACCTAACGAAAGATATATTAAATATGAGGTGGAGGATCTGACCTTTATAACAGATTTCTCTGATAAAAGATCTCCAAGGATTACAAAAGTGTCTCCCGCTTCGGCAGCCGATTTCAGTTCCGACTATGAATTTGATGAAATCACCGAGGAGTTTCAGTTTACAAAAGATATTGATAAAAACTTTAAGGTGAATTTTACAATCCCGCTGCTTGAAAATAATTTTAAAAACAGCATTAAACTGGGAGTACGCTACAAGAGTAAGGAGAAAATGCGTGATAACAGTCTGTTCGAATACAGTCCGCTTGATGAAGATGCTTTTAATGCAACTACCCTGAGCAATCTGAAAGACTATACAAAGAATAACTTCCTGGCGGGTGACTATAAAACCGGCAAAAATGTGTCACGGGAATACCTGGGAGAGCTTGATCTGACCAACTCTTCCCTGTTTGAAGGAGAAAGAAGTGCTGAAGGAGAAGCAGGTAATTTTAATGCAACAGAGAATATTACGGGTGGATATATTATGCTGAACCAAAATATTGGTCCTAAATTGTTTATAATTGCCGGCGCACGTATCGAAAATACTTCACAGAAATACCAGGGAAACCAGTATGATGCTGATGCGGATGAAAATACACTTACCCCCGTTGTTTCTGATTCCTACATAAATATTCTTCCCGGCCTGCACCTAAAGTACGATTTTAGCAAAACTGCGATATTAAGGGCTGCATGGACAAATACCCTGGCGAGGCCAAACTATTATTCACTGGTTCCTTACAGGGAAATAACCAGGGACGACAACGAAATAGCCATAGGTAACCCCGGATTAACCCCTACCACATCAATGAATTTCGACCTCTCGTTTGAGAAATACTTTAAAACAATCGGTATTTTGTCTGCCGACGTTTTTTATAAGGATATAAAGGATTTTATAGTGACAGAAACACGAGAGGACTATCTGTTCGAAGGAACAACCTGGGATACATACAGTCAGCCTGTCAATGGAGGCAATGCTGAAATATTTGGCATTGAACTGGCAGCCCAGCGACAGCTTGATTTTCTGCCCGGTTTCCTGAAAGGTTTTGGATTGTATGCCAATTATACTTATACAACAAGCTCTGTAAGCAATTTCCGTATCGAAGGACGCGAAAACGATGATATTCCGCTTCCCGGAACGGCTAACCATACAGTGAATGCATCCTTGTCATACGATAGCAAACGCTTCTCCTTCAGAACATCTGTCAGCTACTCTTCAGCCTATATTGATGAATTTGGTGAGGAGGCATTTTATGACAGATACTATGATAAGGCAATACATCTTGATATGAACGCCAACTTTTCGATTACCCCAAAATTCAGAGTGTATGCCGAAGCAAACAACCTGTTGAACCAGCCGTTGAGATACTACCAGGGCATAAGCTCACGGGTAATGCAGGCTGAATATTATAACGCTCGTTTCCAGTTTGGAATAAAAATAGATTTGTAATGCATTTATCACGAATGACATTAAAAAAAACAGGCTGTCTTTTTATTCTGTCATGCATGCTGTTTTCAGCATGTAATGATAAAACCTCAAAAGTTGATAAACATAATCAAAACAACAAATCAAAATCAATACTTCCTGAAGTTGCAGTAATAAAAGAATCTTTCACAACCCCGCGTGATGAAAGCGACAATGTTGACAGTCCGGCGTTGTGGCATGGCGGGGAAGGGCAGAATTGGCTGTTGGCAACTGCAAAAGAAGGTAACGCTATTATTGTATACGATGCTGCAAACGGAGAGAAAATTGGTCGCTTCGGCAGTATTGGAACCGGTTTGGGAGAACTTAGCCGGCCAAACGGTATTGCCGTGATAGACGATTATGCTGTGGTTATTGAAAGAGACAACCACAGGGTACAGGTTTTCTTATTGCCCGAATTTAAGTCCCTGGGGGTTTTCGGTGAATCGGTTTTACGCTTGCCCTACGGCCTTACCATTGACCGGTTTGAAAGTAAATACCATCTTTATGTTACCGATAATTATGAAACGCCGGAGGAAGAAACACCACCGGCTGACAGCCTGGGACAAAGGGTTCATCATTTTGTTTTTACGGTGGAAGATAACCGGGTAACCGCTGAACATATCAGAGCTTTTGGTGATACTTCGGATGAAGGTGTTCTGTATAAGGTAGAATCAATCCTTGTTGACAGGGATTATAACAGATTACTGATAGCCGATGAACATGAAGATCACTGCAATATAAAGATTTACGATACTGAAGGACGATTTACGGGGCAAATCATCCCTCATGTTTATTTTTTCTATGAACCTGAAGGTATTGTTGTATGGGAATGTGAAGCTGACAACTCGGGTTATTACATTATTGTTGATCAGGGTAAAATAAACAATACCTTTCAGGTTTTTGACCGCAAAACCCTGGAATACATTGGCGGTTTCAGAGGCGAAATTACCCGCAACACCGATGGTACGGCAATTACCCAAAAAGCATTCGGCGACTTCAGTTACGGTGCCTTTTACCCGGTACACAATGATGGCAGCTTAACAGCAATATCGTGGAAAGATATTGCCGCCACCCTCGGTTTAAGGAATGACTGCAATTAGAAAACAGGAGTTTTCCCTGTAATAATAAATGCTGACCTTTATTTTCCAATCAGCATATATGTAGGGTATTAATTCACTAAGCAAATAATTTATCTGCAGATAATAAAACGGATCAAAATAAAAGCCATGGCTCGATTTTTCAGAATGCTTATTCTATTCCTTGGATTGCTGTGTGCCGGGTGTCAGGACAATACTTTAAGGAATGCTATAATCAGCAATCTTGATTCAATTTCTGTTGGTTATGATTCACCGGCATCAGATCAGCAGTTGTCGGTACTGGATGATTATTATACTTTCATGATTGCATGTGACCTGGGTCGCAACGGATATTACGATCAGCAGACAATTGCAGAAGTGATGGGTGAAACAGCCATCATTGCTGATGCCGAGTTTGTGGCTGCATTGGGCGATGTGCATCATTATATGGGAGTTCAGTCTGTAAATGATCCTCTTTGGCTTTCAAACTACGAATTGATTTATAAACATCCTGAATTGATGATCCCCTGGTTTCCTGTCCTGGGAAATCATGAATATAAAGGGAATACCAATGCTGTTATAGCATATTCCGATGTAAGTCGCCGGTGGCAAATGCCTGGACGAAATTATGCAAAAGTATTTGATGTAACTGACAGTACGGATGTACTCCTGCTTTTCATTGATACTACGCCTCTGATTGATAAATACAGGGTTGGCGACGAATATCCGGATGCTCCTAAGCAGTCTGTTGAAAATCAGTTGAGGTGGATAGATAATACTCTGAAAAATTCCACGGAAAAGTGGAAAATCGTGATGGGGCATCATCCTGTTTATGCAGGGACAACGAAAGATGAGTCGGAAAGAACAGATCTTCAGACACGCTTATTGCCAATTCTGGAGAAGCACAAGGTCGATGTATATTATAACGGACATATCCATAACTTCCAGCACATTAACACTACAGGGTCTTCAATCGATTATTTCGTGATCAGTTCAGCGTCACAATCCCGCGAAGTAGTTCCGCCTGAAGGAGCAGTTTTCACAAGTTCATCCACAGGTTTTGCATTGTGCAGCATAAGTGATACAGTTCTGATTACAACACTTGTTGACAAAACCGGTAATACTATTTATCAGCATACAAGGAAGAAGCTTCATTAATTTGAAGCTTATCCTTGTTTCTGGCTTTCTTTCTTCAGATAATTATATACTTCAAGCTGAGAACGGTTTGCTTTTTTACCGGATTTAACGAATTTATTCGAGAGATTGGCATCCAGTTTTCTTGCTTTTACATTGTCATTCCATTGGATGAGAAAGATCTTCTTCAGTTCGGCTTTTATGTTATTGTCAAAAATCGGACAGGTGACTTCAATACGGTGGTCAATATTTCTTGGCATAAGATCAGCAGATGAAATATAGCACTCTTCATCATCATTATTACAGAAGATCATGAATCGCGAATGTTCCAGGAATTTGTCAACAATCCCTATTGCTTTAATATTTTCACTTACATCCTTGATGCCAGTCACTAGCGACATCATTCCCCTGATTATCAGCTTTATATTTACACCTGCAGAGCTTGCTTCGTAAAGTTTTTCAATTATCTCAGTGTCGCTTAAGTTATTCAATTTGATATATATCCAGGCATTCTTACCGGCTTTTGCATTCTTTATCTCATTGTCAATTAAAAGATTGATCTTATTTCTGAGTGAAAAAGGTGACAGTACAAGATGATAGAAATTCTCTTTCTTGTAATTGACCTTAAAAAAATTGAAAGTTTTGTGTACCTCATTTGTGATCTTGACATCTGTTGTCAGTAGGAGATGGTCTGTGTAGATCCTGGCAGTGTCTTCATTGAAATTGCCTGTGCCAACAGCAGCATATCTCTGGGTAACATCATTCTTGACCCGGGTGATGAGCAGCAGTTTGGCATGTACCTTGAGACCGGGAACGCCATAGATGACTTTCACTCCGGCTTCCATAAGCTTATTTCCCCATAAAATATTGGCTTCCTCATCAAACCTGGCCTGAAGTTCCACAACCGTGGTGACACTTTTTCCGTTTCTCACTGCATTTAGAAGGGCATTTATAACGCCTGAATTACGGGCAAGCCTGTAGAGGGTGATTTGAACAGAAGTAACGAATGGGTCCAGTGAAGCTTCCCTTAGGAGATCGATGAGATAATCGAAAGAGTGATAGGGGAAGAAAAGCATTATATCTTTCTTTTTAATTGCTGACAGAATGCTTTTTCCCGGCTGTATATCCCTGTGAGGCAGGGGAACAAGACCTTCATAATGGAACTTCTTCTTACCAAGATCCGGAATATTCATCAGGTCTTTCAGATTATGGTACCTGTCGGCAGGAATTATAACATCTTCGGGTCCGAAGCTAAGCTTTTTCTTAAGGATGCTAATAAGGTCGGCAGGCATGCTGCGATCATAAATGAATCTTACAGGAGAACCCCATTTTCTCTGATGCAGACTTTTTGAAAGTTTTTCAATATAGCTTTCCGAGATATCATCAGCTATCTCCAGTTCGGCATCTTTTGTCAGCTTGATTGTATATGCTGAAAACTCATCATAGTCGAAAATAAAGAAAATATCCTTCAGGCTAAAACGAATTATGTCATCAAGGTATATAAGGCATTTTTTCCCTTCTGACTCTGGTAATATTATAAATCTGGGAAGAATATTTGTAGGCACGTTAATAAGTGCATATCTCGTTTTATCATTTCCTTTCTTTTTTAATGTTGTTGCAAGATATATTGCATCATCTGTCAGGTTAGGCATTTCTTTGTCTTTTTCAAGCAGAAAAGGCATAAGTTTTATCCGAACCTCTGAATGGAAATAATTCCTGACAAATTCTGATTGCTCCTGGTTGAGCTGTTTTTCGTTTATTATATGAATATTATATTTTGCAAGTTCCTGGATAAGTGTCTCGTAGATCTTTTCAAACCTTGCATTTTGTAAAAGAACGATCTCCTGTACCCTTTTAAGTGTAGCCTTTGGTGAGTAACCAAGTACATCCTTTGATTTGGATCCGAGTTGGGAAAGCCTTTTCAGGGTAGCCACTCTGACCCGGAAATATTCATCAAGGTTATTTGAATATATTCCAAGGAATTTGAAGCGTTCTATAAGTGGAACTTCTTTGTTTTCAGCTTCCTGCAGGATCCTTTCGTTGAACGACAGCCAGCTGATCTCTTTCGGGATATATGTTCGTATCATAATTTATCAGGTTTAAGGAAATATTCCAATTTACCGGAACCGAATTTGATTTCTTTCCAGTTTACAGCTTTGAATGAAATACATACAATACTTGTTTTTGTCATAAATTCACATCCATTAGAGCATAACCTGTCAGCAAATTCCGTGAAAGAAGGATTATGTCCGAAAAGGGTAACAGTGTCAATATTATCATCGAGTAGTGCAAGCATCTCCAGAAGATATTTCATGTCGGCTTTAAAATACAGATCATTATTCAGCCTTACGTCATCAGGTTTGATTCCGCATTCAGCTGCAAATATCAGGGCTGTTTCCAGTGCCCTGAAAGCAGGACTTGTGATTATCAGTTGCGGGGAACTCTCATATCCCCTGAACCTTAATGCCATCTCCCTGCAGATTATCTTGCCTTTGGTAGTAAGGGATCTTTCAAAATCGGAGATACCGAAAGATCCATCTTCGGCGCGGCCGTGTCTAACAAAGATAATCTTTTTCATCGATCTTTCAGGCATTATTCATTCAGAGCTATATTCCGAAGCTTGTTCCCATGTTCTGCAAATGAACGATCAGGGGATCATCCGGATCGACTGTCTTAATTTTGCCTGCAACATCTTCCAGGCTTATGGAAGTGATTTCATTTTTTTTGAGGGCAACCATTTTTCCGAAGTCTCTGGCAGCAATCATATCAGCTGCTGCCGTTCCGTAGCGTGTAGCCAGCACCCTGTCCATGGGAGAAGGCGTACCTCCTCGCTGTATGTAGCCAAGGACTGTCTCACGGGTCTCCAGTCCTGTCAGTTCATAGATCCTGTTGCTCAGATATTGAGCAACATACCTGTCTTTACCCGGGTTCTTTATGCCTTCCGCTACAACAACTATGGAGTAAGGTTTGTTTTTTTCAACACGGCTGAGAAGGTATTCGGCAATCTTTTCTTCTTTATAGGGGATTTCCGGGATAAGGATCACATCGCCACCTCCTGCTATCCCTGAATAGAGGGCTATCCATCCTGCATTATGTCCCATCACTTCAATTATCATTATCCTCTTGTGTGAGTTGGCTGTGGAATGGAGTCTGTCAATGGCTTCAGCAGCAATATTAACTGCTGAATCAAAACCAAAGGTGGTATCTGTTCCCCATACATCATTGTCAATTGTTTTGGGTATGCCGATTATATTCAGGCCTTCCTGAGATAAAAGATAAGCTGTTTTGAGTGTTCCATTGCCTCCGATGCAGACAAGGCAGTCGAGACCCATTTGTTCGTAATGTTCTTTTATCAGGGCAGGTTTTTTTATTTCATTTTTTTTCTTCTTTGAGTTTTTAAAGGGTTTCTCACGTGATGTTCCAAGTATTGTTCCACCCATTGTAAGGATGCCTGAAAGATCCCGTTCGGTGAGTTCCAAATAATCCTTGTTTATCATCCCTGTAAAGCCGGCGCTGATACCAATCAGCTTCATGCCGTATTTTACTATTGCAGTTTTTCCAACACCACGTATTGCTGCATTTATTCCGGGACAATCACCTCCCGCGGTGAGAATGCCTATTCTCATTTCTGTACTTTTTTTGCCCATTATCAGGATTTTATAATAAATTAGACTTATTATTCCTCGCCGTAAAAATGATTTTCAACGATACGGCATATAACATGAAGAGCCGGTCTTTGAAGCTCCTGTATCTCAGCAGTATCTACCGCCGGAACATTCACAAGGATATCACACAGCGGTTTCATTTTACCCCCTGTTTTACCGGTTATTCCAATGACTTTCATGTTAATGGCTTTTGCGGCAATACAGGCATCAAGAATATTCCGTGAGTTGCCGGAGGTGCTTATAGCAACAAGAATATCATTTTCGTTCCCATAAGCTATAATTTGCTGGGCAAATATAAGATCAGGGTCAGTATCATTCGAGATGGCTGTTGTAAGTGCAGTATGAGCCGAAAGAGATATAGCCGGCAATCCATGTTCAAGTTTTTCAGCCAGGTATGTGCCACGTTTTTCGTCAATTATGGCAAGTCTTTCTTTAAAACTTTTGTCAAGAGGTCTCCTGATCTCAAAACTCTTCATCAGTTCGGCAACTGTATGTTCCGCATCGGAACTAC
>DAONXX010000080.1:0-9611 GCA_035414025.1 Bacteroidales bacterium
TTTAACATATCAGAATGATTAAGTTGTTGAAAAGGCTGAAAAAGGGTTTATAGGGAGTTTAAGAAAATAGAAGATGCTTAATAGGGCTTAAAGAAGTTGAAATAGAAGAGAGAATCAGCCATTGCATTGTCTTCAGGACCCTACGACTCTTCTAATTCTTGGGAGTTACTGCAATAAGAACCGGATTATCGGTCTCCTTCAGGGAATCTGCAAACTTTTTGAGTTCATCTTTATTTTTCGGGTCCTTTACCTTTGCATTCCTGAAGTCTTCACTTGCAAAATGATTTTTAAGTGTTATCGCTTCCACAAATGAAAAAAGATGTAAGTTTATGATTACTTTTTTTAAATCTGATTCAGATGGCAAGATTTACTGGAATAATAGGAATATTAATTATTCTCGGTCTGGCTTTTCTCTGGTCAAATAACAGGAAAGCCATTAATCTCAGGCTTGTAATAACAGGTCTTTTACTGCAACTGGCACTTGCAGTTTTCATATTAAAGGTACCCTTAGGTCAGACTATTTTTGCCTGGTTAGGAAAAGTGATCAACAAGCTTCTTGATTTTTCCCAGGAGGGAGGTAAGTTTGTTTTCGGAGATCTTATGGCAGTGCCTGATATACTGCCGCCCCAGATTGTGTCAGGAGGTGTTTTCCTTTTCATTCTTATACCTACAATAATTTTTGTCTGTGTCCTGGTAGCAATGGCTTATCATGTTGGATTGATGCAGAGAGTGGTAGCGGTTATTGCTAGGTTTGTTCACTGGGTAATGCGGGTAAGCGGTAGTGAAGCGCTTTCAAATGTGGCCAGTGCTTTTGTCGGGCAGGTTGAGGCACAGATAATGATCCGTCCGTATCTTTCCGGCATGACAATGTCGGAACTTCTAGCTTCAATGACGGGTAGCATGGCTTGCATTGCCGGGGGTGTGATGGCAGTTTATATTTCAATGGGAGTGCCTGCTTCATATTTGCTTGCCGCAAGTCTGATGGCTGCTCCGGGAGCACTTGTAATATCGAAGATAGTTTTTCCTGAGACGCAGGAATCGGAAACCAAGGGTACGGTGAAGCTGGAGGTCAAAAAGGAACATTCCAACATTATGGATGCGATCTCCAACGGGGCCTCAGATGGTATGAAGATATCGATCAACGTGATAGCAATGCTTATAGGAGTCATTGCTCTTGTAGCCCTAGTTGATGCCCTGCTCGGATATTTCGGGCTTTTTCTTGGATGGACAGGGATATCACTCGATTTCATTGGACTGGATGTTGAGAATTTAGGGCTTAAAGATGTTTTCGGTGCATTCTTTTCATTGTTTGCAATAGTGATGGGGGTTCCTCTATCAGAATCCTTAGAGGTGGGTTCTCTGATGGGCACAAAAATGGTTATCAATGAGTTTGTTGCTTATTCCGATCTCTCTCCAATGATTGTCCAGGGTACTCTAAGTGCAAAATCAATAGTGATCGCAAGTTTCGCACTTTGCGGTTTTGCAAATTTCAGCTCAATAGCAATACAGATTGGAGGAATAGGAGCAATGATCCCTCACAGGAAATCCGATCTTGCAAGACTGGGATTTAAAGCAATGATATGCGGAACGATGGCTTCTTATATATCTGCATCTTTGGCAGGTATCCTGATGTAGGAGGCATTAATTTATTGATTCAGCCTTGGGGCAAGAGGGGGATTACTCGCTTCGCTCGTGATCCCCGTGGTGATGCTTCAAAAGCAAAAAATCATCTTGGGCGTTGCCCAAGATAATATTGTTTTCTTCCTCTGTCTGTTCATATCGGGCATGATTTACTTTTTACGGGGAAAAGGGATTACTCGCTTCGCTCGTGATCCCTTTGGGAGTGCCATACAACACCTTCATGAACCGTTCCGGTTTTTTTATTTTCCCTCCGTACCTTATAAAAGCAAGCTTTTAACGGTACTTCGGTAAAATAACAACCCCGCCAATGGCGGGGTTCATGAAGGTGTTGCGGAGAGAGGGGGATTCGAACCCCCGGTCCCGCGAAAGCAGGACAACGGTTTTCGAGACCGCCGCATTCGACCACTCTGCCATCTCTCCAATAATATTAGCCGCATTCGCCATGGCGTATATCCTGCTTTGGGTGCGACCATCTCTCTATTTTCCCTGCAAAAATGAAGAAATTTATTCAAAGAATTCAGCTTATAACAAGAAATCGGAATTATTTTCTTGCTTTACCTCGATTTTAAGAATTTCTTTACTGAAGAACCTGCTTTACCAGAGACTTTTATAAAATATTCACCAGGTCTTAATCCTTCAGTGGAAATATCAATTTCATCTTCTCCCCTGAGATGGAATTTTTTGATTATTTCACCATTAAGGCTTATTATTTCCAGCCAGTTGAAATTTCCAATCTTGCTCACTGTAATGATATCTGCAGAAGGATTTGGGAATATCCTGATCTGCAAGTCAGGATCAGTCCTGATGTTCTCCACTGCAGTCAGGTCATCGGTCTCAAGTATTACATTGTCCAGAAAGTATCTTTTAGCCTGCGATTCGAACCGGATCTTACCTGAATTCATACCTTGATCTAAAGCAATGATGATAGTTTTGAATTCATCCTCAGGATAAATTTCATCTCCGATCGGCTCTCCATTAAGCAGGATCTTTACTGTGCATTTATCTCCGGGCCAGCTTGAAATATCAAATTTCAGGAATACCTGTGAGGAGTAAGCATTGAAATCTATTGACGGTGTCTCTATCCATCCCGGAATTGAGGAAGTGCCGGTCTTGATCTCCCCGCCTGCTGAATAAACCTTATATCCCGACCATCCCGGCTGGATTGTCCTTGAATCCAATGAGCCTGAGATATCACTTGTTGAAGGCGAAGCATGTGATCCTGTTGCAAAACCTGAAAAATCTTCTGAAAAAATAATTGTTTGTCCGGAGGAATTAAGAGTGAAACACAGGAATAAAATAGCAGCAGACAATCTGGAAAGGAGCAGCGATGTTTTCATAAAAAACAATATTTGAATAATTAAACCTTTTAGCACTATGCTAATTTATTTAAAATTTACCTTAGAGCCCAAAATGTTTGAGAAAATTCTACTTTTGTAGAAATTTTACCAATTAACCTGCTAATGTTTTCTGCCGTGAAAAAATATTTTAAGCTACTCATTATTACCATTATTAGCGTTATGGCACTTTATTCGTGCAAGCTGAAGCAAGAAGTTGACAAATCGAATCCTTTCTTCAGTGAGTTTAACACTCCATTCAATGTTCCTCCTTTTGAGAAAATAATGGCAAAACATTATATGCCGGCATTCGAGAAAGGGATGGCTGACGGAAGAAAAGAAATTGAAAAAATTGTGAAGAACAAGGAAGAACCGACTTTTGCAAATACTATTGAGGCTCTCGACAGATGCGACGATCTTTTCATAACTGTCAGAGATGTTTTCTATGGCCAGGCTGAAGCTAATACGAATGATTCGCTTCAAGCCATTGAGATGGAAATTTCACCCAAAATTTCGGAATACGAGGATGAAAAGAAACTTAATCCTGAACTGTTCAAAAGGATCAAACATGTCTATGAAAAGAGGGCGGATAGCAATCTTACACCGGAACAGCTTTTTATCCTTGAAAATTTATATAAGGAGTATGTCAGGCTAGGGGCAAACCTCTCAAAGGAAGACCAGGAATCCCTGAAGAAGATAAACCAGAGACTATCTGTTCTGACTGTTCAGTATGACCAGAATGTTTTGGCTGAAACAAACAATTATAAACTGTTTGTCGGCGAGGACGATCTTAAAGGCCTACCCGAATCTCTTGTTGCTTCAGCAGCAGATATTGCAAAAGCAGCCGGACAGGAGGGTAAATGGGCGTTTACAACACAGCGTCCGAGCATTTTTCCCTTCATTCAGTATTCCCCTGACAAAGAGCTTCGTCATGAGATCTTCAATGCTTATATCAACAGGGGTAATAATGGCAATGAATACGACAATAATAAGATACTTGCAGAAATCATCAGTCTCAGGGCCGAAAGAGCCAAATTACTTGGCTATAAGAGTCATTCTGATATTGTTCTTGAACCCAGGATGGCAAAGGAGCCTGAAAATGTCTTTAACCTGCTGAACAGCTTATGGGAAAAAGCAATCCCGGTTGCTAAAAATGAAGTTGTGGAAATGCAAAAAATAATAGACAGGGAAAAAGGCAACTTTAAGCTTGAACCAGGCGACTGGTGGTATTATGCCGAGAAATTAAGGAAGCAGAAATATGATCTTGATGAAGAGGAGTTGAAGCCATATTTTAAGCTTGATAATGTGCGGGACGGAGCCTTTACTCTTGCCAATAAACTCTTTGGCATGACATTTTCGCCAATGAATGATGTGCCTCTTCCTCATCCTGATGCTCAGGCATTTGAAGTCAAAAAAGCTGACGGTTCGCACCTTGGCGTATTATATATGGATTTTTTCGCAAGGGCAAGCAAAAGGCAGGGAGCATGGTGTCTGACATACAGGACTCATAAAATGGATGCTGATCAGAAGGAAATTACTCCTGTTGTAACAAATGTATTCAATTTCTCTCCGCCAGCAGGAAATAAACCTGTACTTCTCACTATGGATGAGGTTTCCACAATTTTTCATGAGTTTGGGCATGCTCTTGATATGTTGAATAACAAAAACAGTTACAACACGACTTTCGTTGCTTGGGATTTTGTCGAACTTCCTTCCCAGCTTATGGAACACTGGGTTACTGAACCGGAAATGCTTAGCATCTATGCCAGACACTACGAGACAGGGGAACAGATGCCGGCATCACTCGTTGACAAAATAAGGAACAGCAGTTACTTTAACCAGGGATTCAGCAATGTTGAAATATATGCAGCATCTCTTCTTGATATGGCCTATCATACCCTCGAAGCTCCTGTTAATATTGATATCCAGACTTTCGAAAAGGATTATTTTACGAAACTGGGGCTGATACCTGAAATAGTATCTCGTTACAGGAGTACATATTTCACTCATATTACAGGGGGATATGATTCCGGCTACTATAGCTATACATGGGCTGCAGTTCTTGATAATGATGCTTTTGAGGCATTTAAAGAGAAAGGTATATTTGACAGGGCAACAGCTGAATCATATCTTAAGAATATTCTGGAAAAGAATGGCATAATTGATCCGATGCAGATGTATGTTAATTTCCGGGGTCATGAACCGGGAATAGAGCCATATCTTAAAAATCTCGGATTCCTTTAGACAAGGGTACAGAAAATTTTGGATCAGTTCTTGTCAAAGAAAGTCCATTCTGTCCTCATTGAGTACGATAAGTTACACATGCTTTTTCAGGAAATCCCGTTTTGTTATTTTATAATTCGGTTTTAATCGGCTTGTTTTTACACTCCGGGAAAGTATAATGAATAAAACTTCTTTATGTGGTTTAAGTGCTGAAGAGATCTTTAAGATCATTCAGCCGGGCGGTTTCACGAAAAATCATGCTTTGAAGATATCCCATCTTATCTACAAGAAGAGGATCCGGGATCTGTCATCAGTATCAGGACTGCCGGGAAAACTAAGAGATTTTCTTTCTCAGACCATGCAAAGCGGGCTCTATTCTCCTGAATCTTCTTTGTCGTCTTCAGACGGAACCACCAAGTATCTTTTCAGAACACCTGACAACAAGCTGTTTGAGACAGTTCTTATTCCTGATAAAAGACGCAATACTGTTTGTGTATCAATTCAACTGGGATGCAGGATGGGCTGTTCTTACTGCATGACAGCCAGGTATGGTTACCACGGTGACCTGAGCGCCGGCGAGATGGTTAACCAGGTAATCAGTTTAAATTCTGAGGTCAATGTAACACATGTTGTTTTCATGGGGATGGGTGAGCCTATGGACAATCTTGAAAATGTCCTGAAAGCCTGTGAAATACTGACTTCTGAATGGGGAGTCGCAATTGGGAAACGCAATATTACTGTATCGACAGTTGGAATTACCGATGCAGTAGTTGAATTCATAAGCAGGTCGGAATGCAATCTGACCCTGAGCCTTTATTCCCCCTTCCCTGAGGAGAGGGAAAAAGTCATTCCGGCAGAGAAAGCTTATTCTGTCAGGAAAACCATTGGAATAATGAAAGATCATCCTCTTCAGAAAAAAAGAAGGTTCAGCCTTGCATACATAATGATAAAAGGTGTCAATGACACTGATCGTCATCTGACGGGACTCATTGATCTGGTAAAGGGTTCAGACATACGGATCAATCTGCTTCCTTATCATCCGGTACCCGGCGACAACAACATTTCATCCCCGGATGACAGGATGATGTATTTCAAACACCATCTGGTCAGTGCCGGGATCTCAGCATCGGTAAGAAGATCGAGAGGGGCAGATATAAAAGCAGCATGCGGATTGCTGGCTTCAGATTTGGGGATGGGTGCATTGAACACAGCTAATCCCCGGGGTTTTCCTTAGGATTGATCAGCTGGAACATGTATTCATCAAGATAACCGTCGGCAGTCTTTACCCAGTCCTTCTTGATCCCGATCCTTGTAAAGCCCAACTTGGTGAAAAGATCCATGCTCTCATTGTTGTTTTCAAGTATGTTGCAATACAACTGATGCAGTTGCAGAGTTGTAAAACAATAATTTATAAGACATTTAAGCGCCATGGAAGCATAGCCTTTTCTTCTCTGTTTTTCGTTAGCAATAAGAATCCCCAGGCCAGCCCTTTTATGGAAGGGATCAAAATCGAAAAGATCAATGGTACCGATAGGCTTCTTTACCTTAATAAGATTGATCATTAACCTGAGCTGACCCGTTTCATAGATATTCTTATGGGAATTTTCAAGGTATCTTTTCAGAGTATATTTCGAGAATGGCGTCATAGTATTACTTATCAGCCAGAAAGAACCATTATTTTCCCATTCATACAGAATCTCAAGATCTTCCGGCTCAAGAGCCCTGAGTCTGATTTTTTCAAACTTCATTGCCGGGACATTTCTTTTATTTAAAAGCGGGTTCAGTTCTCTTTAATTTAGTGATGTCATTAAGATCGGCTTGATTGATCACATAGGCATCTGTAAATCCTTTATCCTTTACATTTAACAGGAATTGTGTTGCATCTGCATTATTATAGAAAATACCAACAGAGTACATATAAAGGGATTTTTCTTCAAAGCTCTTTAAAAACAACATCCCGCCCAGGTCCAGTTTGGCAAAATAACCAGGACTGAGTCTTTGGGCATTCTCTAAGAGCACTACACTGTATTTTGTGGCAGAGGCCATTCTGAGATGTTCAGGAGTGTAGGTTTCCTGACGCAGAACAATTCCGGTTTTTGGATCAACGATCCCGAATGTCACACGGCGATTGTATTTTCTGCCTTCCGGGTTATCAGATCCGTCACTGTTTGTATTTATGGCGGCAAAATTTGATTTTCCAAACGATTTCTTTGTAAATCTTGAAGCAGGAATAGCGGGAGATGTAAGATAATCGATAACTGCCTGAGCTCTCTTATCTGCCAGTGTCAGGTTGTATGAAACAGATCCTTTTGCATCCGTATAACCTGCGACCTCGATTTTAAGGTCCGGGTGATTTACAAGGATTGATTTTACAGCTTCAAGAGCTGAGCGGGCTTCGCTGTTAAGATCATATTTATCGAATTCGAAAAGTATATTAGTGATTGCAAGGAAGCTTTCGCCGGTTTCAACAGGCGTAAGCTTTGAATTTACAGCCATGTACTGGCTGAGGAAATAAAGTGGCAGGCTCAGACTTATTGTGTCGTTTTCATAGCCTTCATGGCTCACGTATAGTTTATATTCGCCTGGTTTGAAATCAAATTTGAATGTACCGTCGTTGTTCAGGGGCACTGTTTTTATGAGAGTTCCCTTTGCAGCATCGGTAAGTCTGAGTTGGGCTTTTGAAGGTTCAACCTGCATTCCGTCTGCGAGAGTGACTGATCCTTCAGCGGTTGTAAGCTCATCAGCCGGGTCAACACCCACGATCGCATAGATGTTCCTTTCTTCGGATTTGTCGTCATAAATGCTTGCAACAAATCCGGGCGCATTGTTATTGAGAATAAATGAGGTATTGGCAGCAGTTGTATTGAAGGCGTATGGCATAGCTACAGGGTTCGTCCAGTTGCCGGCCCTGATAACGGACCTGAAAACATCGTAATCACCCATGCTGACATGTCCGTCGGAACTGAATATAAGGGCTTCATTGTCAGGGTCGAAGAAGGGAGTATCTTCATTATACGGGGTGTTTATCCTTTCGCCCAGGTTTACTGGATTATCCCATGATCCGTCAGGTTTTTTCTCTGAGACCCAGAGATCAAGTTCGCCGAATCCGCCCGGCCTGTTGCTTGCTATATAAATTGAATTAGCATCAGGAGTGATGAATCCATGTGATTCCCAGTAAATTGTGTTGACAGGTCTGCCGAAATTCCGGATCCTTGACCAAACTGTATCACGTCTTTGACTGAAATACAAGTTGCCGTCATCCCCGTCATCCATAAATAGCACCAGGGTTTTGCCGTCGCCCGTGATTGAGTTTGAATATAGTCTGTCATATCCTCCGAGTTGTCGAGTGATGTCCCTGGGTTTTTCCCATTCTTTACCTTTCCATGAGCAGAGGATCCGGGTTTTGTCTTCTGTTTTCTGAGTGAAAATAAAAACAGAATCATTCTTTGCCAGGACCGGGTTGCAGGCTCCGGGGTAATCACTCAGCCATGGAGCAAACAGGTCTGAAAGAACCCTCACAGGTTTCTTTTTCATTTCCATGGCATATCTGCAATTTCTTATCTGGTTATCAATATATTCTTCCGTGAAAACCTCACTGTCGCTAAGTCTTTTCTTCATGAGGTTGTACTGTGAAACCGCCTTTTCAAGACTGTCGTTTGCATGATAGGCAAGAGCAAGGTACATGTAAGTATCAAGAGGAGCCTGTTCTCCATATTCATTGTAATCTTTTCTTTCATTGACTACGTTCTTCGATGCTTTTTCAAGAAGCAGAAGGGCATCCATCTTTTTACCTTCAATATTCAGATAACAGATACCGAGTTTGGCAGCAAGGTTGCTATTTTCGGGATAGGCATTATAAATAGGTTCGTAGAGGCTTGCAGCTTTGAGATAATCCTTATCATAGTAGAATGAAATATCTGCCTGCTGTATCTGTTTGTTTAGTGCTCTTTTATCCTGCGATAAAGCTGGATTGAGACAGTTAATAAGCAGGAGAACGATCAGGGAGTTTTTTAACAGTGTATTCATTGCCTGGATACTTTTTTTACGAAGATATCATCGGGATATCCTTTTTTTAATAGAGACTGTTTGTAGGCCAATGCCTCTTCCTTTGTTGCAAAACGGCCGGTAGTATACCTGTAGAATTTATCCGTTTCATTATACATTACTTTCATATCCGTAATGTGCCTGAAATGGCTGATATCAACAGGATTATAAAGTGCCATTACCTGAACGGTATAATAGAGAATGTCAGTATCTGCTTCATCCTGGTCGGTAATATCATCAACTTTCATATTCCTTATCAGGATGCTTGAATCAATTGAAGTTACAACGGGGATCTCATTCAGATTGATCTTTTCATATCTTACAGGTATCAGGGAAGAGTCCCTTTCAAGTGTGATGTCAATATTTACT
>DAONXX010000081.1:0-9338 GCA_035414025.1 Bacteroidales bacterium
TTGATCATTCTTCTTCATCCTGCCTCTTAATATCCCTTTTTTCCATCCTCCTGATAAGTAAAAAACTTATTATACCTATTATAAACATTCCAAGAAGGAAGAGAGGGTATGTTAACCTCCAGTTGTCAGCCCCCGTCATCATTGTCCATTCCGACATGCCTCCGATACTTGCAAGCAGTGTCAAAGGCATGAAGATGGTTGCGATAAGGGTAAGGCGCCGAACTGAATCATTTGTTCTGTTCGACATTTTTGTCATCTGATTGTTAAGCATGGAGGTATATAATTCCATAAGGTTTGTGACAACTTCCCTATTGGTCTCAGCGAGTTCAAAGAATTTTGTAATATGATCATAAATATCACGGAAATGAAAAATTGCTTTTTCCTGAATGAAGGGACAGTCCTTGCGACAGATCTTGATTAGTATCTCTCTTTCATGAAAAAGACTTTTCCTGAGATTTACTAGATCCTTTTTCAGTTTAAGTAATTCACCGGGCTGAAATTTTTCGGGAGAACCAAGTATTTCATCTTCAGCTTGTTCAATCTCATCTTCTATCGCTTCAAAAGCCTGAAGCTTCCCATCTACAACATAATCAAGAATAATATGCATCAGAAAGGCAGGGCCGGATTTTGCTATACCTGGATCGTTTTCAATTATATTCTGAATATTATCCAGGGGCTTCCTGCCATCGGAGTTTATACCGCTTACAGTTATCAGGAAATCCTTGCCGATGAAAAAATCAACTTCATCAATTGACAGTGTCTTGTTATTATAACTGAAAGAATTGGTAATCACGAATGTATTGTTCGGGAAATGCTCAATCTTAGGTATCTGTTTGGCGTCTAGGCAGTCTTCAATCGACAGCGGATGAACCCCCATAGTATCAACAAGTGAATGAAGCTCCTGCATGGATGGATTATAAAAATTAAGCCAGATAAATCCTCCTTCACGGAGAGCAGCTCTTGCATCTTCAGCACTTTTAAGCCCGTAAAACAGACCTGTGGGAGTAAAATGATAGAATTTTGACTGGGACATTATTGATCATTTAAATTCCTATCTTAAAACATTAGCTAAATTACGAAAAGTTTGCTGCGTTTTTGATTTCATCAGATTATTTTATGACCTTAGCAATTTCTTTTTTCCGGGTAGGAATTAACACTTAATCAATGGATTCTCCGCAGATCAAAAGATCGCTTTTTATTCTCAATCCGAATGCAGGGATTATGCCTGTCAAATTAATTCTTTCGAAGGATCTCCTGAGACGCAAAAACGATCTGTCATGCTACAAGTCATTAAGTATTGATGAATCCGGAACATATATAAGACAAGCTTTCGATAAATATGATTTTTTCATTGCCGCAGGCGGGGACGGAACTGTCAGAAGCGTAGCAAAACAGCTTGTGGGAACAGATAAGATACTCGGTGTCCTTCCCATGGGTTCCGGAAACGGATTTGCCAGAGAATTCGGGTTCAGGCCTGTTATCCCTTTTCTGCTGTCAGACATAAAGAGGGCCGGCTATATCCCTACTGATGTTATTGAACTTAACGATCACACGTGCCTTAATGTGGCAGGAGTGGGACTTGATAGCTTTGTTGCCCATTCATTCGATAAATCAAGGACACGAGGATTCTGGCTTTATGCATGGATGACCCTCAAAAATTTCGCCGGGCTTAAACCTTTCAGGGTAGCGATACAGATAGGATCCGATGAGTTGATTGAAGAAGAGGTATTTGATCTTATTATAGCTAATACAAGACAATTCGGCTATAATGCTTTCATCGCCCCTGAAGCCAAACCAAATGATGGAGTAATAGATATTGTTATTCTAAAACCTTTCCCAAAGTTCCTTGCTCCTTTTATCATCTGGCGCCTTTTCAGGGGAACACTTAATAAATCAAAATATGTTAAATACCTGAAGAGTGAAGAACCATTCACTATCAGGACAGATGAAAAAAGATTCCATATTGACGGTGAACCCTTTACAATAGAGGGAAAGGTTAATGTAAGTATCCGTCGAAATGCGCTTTCTGTACTCAGAACAAAACGCAATAAAATTTAGTCCCGGTTATTACATTATATCCTATTATTAATAAATGAGGTGCGGACCCCTCCGCACCTCGTCCTGAAACCCACTGCGATATGAAGTATCAGGAATTATAAATATCTCTGAACGGCACTTGTTTACTTAAGAAGAAATGTAACCGGGAGCGTATAAAACACATTCACCGGTTTACCTCTGATTGCTCCGGGCTTCCAGCCGGATAGCAGGCTGACAACTCTTACTGCTTCCGCATCAAGAAGAGGGTCAACGCCTTTTAATACCTCAAAATCCGTCACACCACCTTCGGTTGTCACAACAAATCTCACCGCAACTTTGCCCTGGATCCCTGCTTTTTTCGCTTCTTCAGGAAATTTGATATTCTTTGCAACAAATTGCAACAATTCAGCATCCCCTCCAGGATACATAGGCATTTCATCTGCTATGACATAGGCATCAAGTCCTGATGCTGTTTTTTGCGATAACAGACTACCTGCCGGAGGTCTTGCCTGACTTTGTGCTGCTGCCTGATCTATGCCAAAAGAAACAGGTACCATATACCAGACCGGAACAGCTTTACCTCCCTGCCGCCCTGGCTCAAAGCCCTTCAGGAGACTAATGACCCTGTATGCTTCTGCATCAAGAAGAGGATCTACTCCTTGAAATACAGATATTTGTGTGGCATTCCCTTGTGTGTCAACACAAAACCTTACAATTACCCGTCCGGTAATATTTCGTGCCTTCGCTTCATCAGGGTATTTTGTGTTGTCTATAATAAATTGCAGTAATGCTTTATCACCCCCGGGGTACACTGGCATTTGTTCAACAATTATAAATGGCTCAACGTCCTTATCTGTTTGTATATCTGCATTTTTCTTTTTGGAGGTAATAAGTATCACCCCGTTTTTGCCCTTTTGCCCATATTTTGCAATAGAGGGTGAATCTCTTAGAACTGTCATTGATTCTATCGTCCTGACATCAATGTCGGTCATTTTCTTTTCACTTTCAATCCCGTCAACTATCAGGAGTGGGTTCTCCCCTGTACCATCCTGCATTATACTTCTTAGCCTGGATGGCTTTAGGTAATCCTGATCCTTCAGTAACCTGACTGACATCTCTTCTTCAGGATCAGCTTTAATGAACTGTGTCTTGTACCCGGCAGATGATACAACAAGAAAAGAATCATCAGGAACATCTGTGATTGTGAATCTTCCGGATTTATCTGTTGCCACTGTGGCATAGTTGCCTGTAATCACAATATTTGCCCCGGCCAGCGGCTCATTCTCCGCATTTATAACAATCCCCCTTATTACCTCTTTTGTAAAAACCGGGGCTGTCAGATCAGAATCATTATCTGCGGACTGTAATATATAGTTATACTCAGGTGCTGAAAATGCATAAAAAATAATTGCACAGACCGGCAGAACAAGCAAAATTTTCATTTTCCTATAGGGAGATATTGTTATTTTTCTCATCATTTCGAAACGTTTTTTGCTCAGGAAATAATTGAAGGAATTAGTAAGGCTGAAGACCGGTGATGCCATCATCTGATTAATAAGGGTCGCCCGGTAATTGCCTGGGTTTTCTGTATGTTGCAGAGCTTCTTCATCAGCCAGATATTCATGGTTAATTTTTATAAATTCAGCATACATCCACATAAAAGGATTTATCCACTGAATTGTCCGAAGGAATTCAGCCAGAACCAGGTCGAACCAGTGTTTTTGTTTCACATGAACTGTTTCATGGTTAAGGATCTCTTTAACTTCTTCATTCTCAAGATCAGGGTTGATGAACACGTAATTGAAAAAGCTAAATGATACGGGAATATGTCCGGATCTAATCAATCTTACATCATTGTACTCCTTCGGATCCTCCTGCAGTATTATCTTTATCATAACGCCTACGTGCCTCAGTATCCGGCATGCAAGAAAAAGTACTCCTGATATGTATATAATCATCATGATAAGCAGGAAATCTATTGATTTGTCCGGGGTGGTGGACGGCAGATCAGGAGTACTTAATGCAGGCCCCTCAACAGTCATGAGACTTACAGGGACATCTACTTTATAATGAAATGTAATCAGTGGAAATATAACTGAAACCAACAGCCCTGTTATCAGGTATATTCTCTTTAGCCTGAAAAATCTTTCATTCCTCAGGAAAAGAAGATATACGACTGCAAATCCTGTTAACCATAAAGCTGATTTCAGGAGATATGCGGCAAATGATTCCATTATTTTTTTCTTTTGCTCTTTTTCAATTCATTCTTTGTATCCTCCATAAGCTCTTCAAGATCCTTGATGCTCAAATCTTTCTCTTTTGCGAAGAATGAAGCCAGGGCGGGAAAAGAGTTATCGAAGTAGTTTTCCATCAAACCGAACAACTGATGTTTCGAGTATTCACTCTTTGATACCAGCGGGTAATAAACATGTACATTGCTGTAAGCCCGGTGACCTACAAAACCTTTCCTTTCAAGAACTCTGACAACTGTAGAAACGGTATTTCTTGCCGGTTTCGGATCGTCAAACCTGTTCCTGATATCTTTTACAAGTCCTTCTTCCATATCCCAAAGGATCTGCATTATCTGCTCTTCTGCTCTGGTTAGTTTCATAGTTTTAATATTTATTTTTAATTGTTAATGTATCCTTTCCCATATTTCCTCAATAATAAACCCATCAACCAGCTCCCCTGAAAGAAAATACAGATTATCTTCCACTTTCACAGTGTATTTGCTCTGAACGCCCAGGTAACTATCCATCCCCAGGCCATAGTCAACATTTACAACAAAATTATTGCCGTCGTAAGTATACCTGCCTGAAGCGGAAGCATAAATCTTTTTTGTTGCAGAGTCCAAATGCACCCATGTGAAATAATCATCTGTTATCAGTTGAATCGCACGTTTCCCCTTCGGGAATTTCCGAAATTCTGAAGTGCTATATCCGTATTTGTACATTTTCAATTCCCATGTACCTGTCAATGGCTTGATTGTCTGATCAGAGGTTTTCTGAATTCTTGCAGACGTACAGAATGTTATCAGTACTGCTGAGATTAATACAAGAGAAATTATTGACAGAACATTTGATTTCATTTTCTTAAACTTAGGGTTTTCAATTCAAACCAAATTTTAAATTATACTCATACAAATATATGACTATTATATTAGTCGAGCAATGTTTTTTACAGAATTTAACTATTTTTTTAATCTTTTTTGACTTTAGCACACAAACCTGTTCCTAAGCCATTATATATATAGCAATTACCTGGCTCTGAATATAAAATGGATGTATAAAAAAGTTTTAAAACTGATTATCAAAGTTTAATTTATTTGCTTTTCCCGGAATTAATTCTGAGCAATATCTTACAATTTCTATTACATGTTCCTGATTATCAAACTTAAGCCTGTTTTTCTTTATATGAGCCCTTAACGCAGCAGATTCTTCAGGGAACAGCTTAAGGAACTGTCTCTCAGTCTCAAAACTTTCATTCTTATCAATCCAGTAAATATATCTTGTGTCTATCGTATAATCAGGTGATAGTTTGAGATTGTAGTTAGTTCCTGATGAAGTTATACTTGAATATGTTGTAATGGCAACCGTATGTGATTTAGTTCCATAACCGGCATCTTTCCCGACGGGCTTAAGATCACTTTTAACCTGGCAGTAGAGAGTCAGGCCTCCGCCCTTTAAAAACTCATAAAAAGCTTTGCCTGCCGGAATAAACTTGCGGTCAAGAATATATACAGTATCAACTATTCCGGGATTTGCAAGATCATAAATGTCGTTATCACTTATGAAAACCATCGTTTCGGTAATAGTATTATAATTCATCTTTGAATTCTGGATCTTGCCCGATTTCAAAAGTATCTTAGAATCGTGAAAATCCTTAAACAGGAATTGCGGATGAGCTTCCATCGGCTCTGCCTGCCCCGAAAGAGGATAAGCGAAAACCGCAAAAATACCTGCTAATACAATTTCTGATAAACTTACCCTTATTGATTTATTCATTATTAAGAATTAAAATTGTTCTATAAAGTTAACTCTTTTTACAAAAAGATAATGAGAAATTAAGACAGACTTAAATTGAAGATAATCATATTGTTCAGTCTTCAGAACATGAGTTGGTTCAAGCGTGTATTTTCCTTTTTATTTTTAATTTCCGACATTTTAAAAAAATGTTTAATAAAAGGCGATAAATCAATAAAAAAGATTATTATTTTTGACATTTACGTGTATTCTGTGTATATTAATAGGATAGATATAAGATAAAAAGATGATCCGGGGATAATATAAATTTTAACTAAACTTTAAGATATGAAAAACATTTCTAGACGCAAATTCATCCAGAACACTGTCATTGGTACTGCAGGATTAACAATGTTTCCGCTGTTGCAGAGCTTCAAACCGGGGCCGGGACCAAACGATACAGTGAGACTTGGTTTTATTGGACTTGGCCAGCAGGCTATGAATCTGCTTAACGGCATGAACAGAATACCGGGAGTTGATGTTGTGGCAGGTGCTGACATCTATGGCATTAAAAGAGAACGCTTTGAACAAAGGGTAAAAGAATATGCCAAAGCAAACAAACGGACAGCCAATGTTACCACTTATGCCGACTACCGGAAAATACTTGACCGCAAAGATGTTGATGCTGTTGTCATTGCAACTCCCGACCACTGGCATGCAATAATTGCAATTGCAGCATGCAAGGCCGGAAAAGACATCTACCAGGAAAAACCTATCACCTTTACTATAAAGGAAGGCATAAAAGTTGCTGAAGCCGTCAGAAAATACAATGTCATTTTTGCTACAGGCAGCCAGCAAAGGTCAGACAGTAATTATCAGCACGCTGTTAACATGGTCCACAGAGAAGCTATTGGAAGACTGGAAAAAGTATGGGCTTATGTAGGACCTGGTCCTGATCCTTATGACCTGCCTGAACAGCCAGTTCCAAAAGATCTTGATTGGAAGACCTGGGTTGGCCCGCTCAAATATATTCATTACAATGAAAGGCTCAATCCCGTTGTCTCTTTGAGGCCTGTAAAGAATGAAACCTACTGGGGTGCATGGCGTTATTATAAAGAAACAGGTGGCGGTTATATATGCGACTGGGGTGCCCATAATTTCGACATCGGACAGTGGGGCATCGGCAAGGATCATAGCGGCCCCGTACAGATTATCCCTCCGGGATACGAGGGCACACAGTATCTTACTTATGTCTATGACAACGGACTGGAGATGATCAACCAGCCTTATGACGAAAAAAAGACCCTTGGAATTAAGTTCTGGGGTAGTGACGGATGGATAAGTGTTTCAAGAGGCAAGATAGATGCTTCTGATCCTTCACTCCTTCCGCCTCAGGATGTAAAACCGGATATGGGATTATATGAAAGAAGTTCACTTCATGTTGAGAACTTTATCCAGGCAGTCAAGACGCGCCGCGATCCTATCACTCCTGTGGAAATAGGAATGAGAACCTGCACCACATGTATTCTCGGAAATGTGGCAATAGAGCTTGGAAGACCTGTTTACTGGTCACCTGAAGTGCAGTATTTCATCAACGATCCTGAAGCTGAAGTCTGGTACCACAGAGAATACCAGAACGGATATCAGCTCTAATATTAAAGCCTTTTAAAGGCGGACAACTATTCCTAAGACAACCTGCGACAGATTTGCTAATTACTGTCGCAGGTTTTTTTTAAGCAATTCACCATAGGAACTTTTAATGAAGACGGGATGCTTGACTATTAATGTCAATGTATTATGATCTGTAACTTCCTTCCTGCTTACCAGTTATAACGGATGGGGTATATCTCTGAATTTACTTACCTGAATATTATATTTTAAAATAATTTAGGTACAAATTCTCTTAAACATCTTCTCCATGTAAGCCATTCATGAGCTGTGCCCGGAGATTCAAAATAGATATTGTTTATTCCATTCTGTCGAAGCAGATCACTCATGTTTTTTGCTCCCGGACCCTCTTCACTTCCAATGCCAATAAAAAGTACCTTAACTTTTTTATTGAATAAATCGGGATCAGCAAAAACCCCGTTATAAACGGTTTTGAACTCATTTTCCATTACCCGGCCAGCTCCACTAAAACTTCCGATATAGCTGAACAAATCCAAATTAGAGAAAGCGATCTGAAATGTCTGGCGCCCACCCCATGAAAGACCCGCCATAGCTCTGTGTTTACTATCTGGAACCGTCCTGAAAGTTTTGTCAATCATCGGAATTAAATCATTCAAAAAAACTGATTGAAATGTAGCCCCAAACATTTCCCTGGTCATCTGCTCTGATTTGATTTCTTTTCTAGGTGGCTTACTTGAGGATAACATCATTGCAATATCTCCGCTTTCCATTACTACAATCATAGGCTTGCAGGAACCCGAAGCAATTAAATTGTCCATGATAAAATTCATTTTTCCCTGTTCGGCCCATCCAGTTTCATCCTCGCTCATCCCATGTTGAAGATAAAGAACAGGATAACGTTTTTCAGGATTGGATTCATATTCTGCAGGCGTGTAAACACAACACCTTCTATATTCATTGTTTGATTTTGAATAATAGTAACAAAAACGAAGCTGGCCATGAGGAACATTCTGAGGCCGATAGTAGTTCCCCTCTTCTCCCTCAGGAATTTCGATTGCACTGGTACGACCGAAAAGTGCATTATATGTTTTGGAATCCGGATCAGCAACTTCTGCTCCATCGATAATAAAATTATAGTAATGGAATCCCACAACAATCGGATCAGTTACACCATACCAATATCCTGTTTCATCTTTTTTCATTTCATAAGTTTTACCCACATGATACAGGGTAACTTCAACTTTATTAGCCTGAGGAGCATAAACACTAAAATATGCCCGATTCTCTGCATCAATACGAGGAAAATCTCTTTTAAAGAGGGCCGTTTCAGATACTTTAGTTGTTTCCAAAATATTCTGGCTATAAAGAGGACAAATAATCATTATTAATAATAAAAACAATAGCGTCTTTTTCATATCAAATAGATTATTAAATGCATATATAAATTTAAATCAAAACCTTGCAATCCAGAACCTTCCCATTAAGACAAAAATAAGAATATTTGTCTTTACTATCTGTAAATAACAGGGATTTGCTTAAAAATTTCAGAACTTATTTACTAATGTTCTGATCATTTACTTCATCAAAAGATTAAAATGGATAATAGTGTCTGATAAAGTATGTGCAAACCTTATGAGACGGCCTCTTCATTATCTTCGTGGGGCGTACTGGATTCGAACCAGTGACCCCTTGCCTGTCATCCGCCGGCTG
>DAONXX010000082.1:0-9028 GCA_035414025.1 Bacteroidales bacterium
ATGCGAACCGTCAACGTCAGCATCTGTCATTATAATGACTTTATGATATCTCAAGCCTGACAGGTCCAGTGCTTTGCTGTCTTCATCCGTTCCTATGTTAACACCAAGTGCAGTGAAGATGTTCTTTATCTCTTCGCTTTCATAGATACGGTGGAGCATTGCTTTCTCCACATTGAGGATTTTTCCGCGGAGAGGCAGTATTGCCTGGAACTTCCTGTCGCGACCCTGTTTGGCTGTTCCACCTGCCGAATCGCCCTCTACGAGAAAGATTTCGCAATTTTCAGGATCCCTGTCAGCGCAATCGGCAAGTTTTCCAGGCAATCCAGAACCTGAGAATTCATTTTTGCGTTGAACAAGCTCCCGTGCTTTCCGGGCTGCATGGCGGGCAGTAGCGGCGAGGATCACTTTCTGAACAATTGTCTTTGCATCCTTAGGGTTTTCTTCAAGATAATTTGTAAGCATAGTGCTTACAGCCTGATCGACAGCTCCTATTACCTCCGAATTACCAAGCTTTGTTTTGGTCTGGCCTTCAAACTGAGGTTCGGCAACTTTAACAGAGATTATTGCGGTCAGTCCTTCACGAAAATCATCACCATTGATATCAAATTTCAGTTTGGATGTAGCTCCTGAATCCTCAGCATATTTCTTAAGAGTTCTTGTAAGACCTCTCCGGAAACCTGCAAGATGTGTTCCGCCTTCAATTGTATTTATATTGTTTACATAAGAATGTACATTTTCAGAGAATGAATTATTATACTGAAGTGATATCTCTACGGGTATATCAGTTTTGTCCCATACTATATGGATAGCTTTCTCGGTTATTCGTTCCCTGTTTGCATCAAGATACTCGACAAACTCCCTCAGGCCATGTTCTGAAATAAATTCTTTGTAACGATGTTTATCGCCATTCCCGTTCTCGCCCTGCTCACGCATATCCTTAATTGTAAGGCGTATTCCCTTATTAAGAAATGCCAGCTCCCTCAGGCGTGTTACGAGAATGTCAAAATTGAATTCAGGTGTTGCAAAAATAGTATTATCAGGCTTGAATGTAATCGAAGTTCCTGATTTATCAGTTTCTCCAATTATCTGCACCTCTGTCACCGCTTTCCCTTTTTCATAGTCCTGGCGGTATATCTTTCCTTCCCTCATCACAACAACAGAAAGGTGCGATGAGAGTGCATTAACACAAGACACACCCACTCCATGCAGTCCGCCGGATACTTTATAGGAACCTTTGTCAAACTTCCCCCCTGCATGCAAAACTGTCATAACGACCTCGAGCGCCGACTTCTTTTCCTTCTCCATAATCCCTGTGGGGATCCCTCTTCCGTTATCTGTAACCGTTAGTGAATTGTCTTCATGAATAACAAGATCAATTCTGTTGCAGAATCCGGCGAGCGCTTCATCAATGGAATTATCAATTACTTCATAAACAAGATGATGCAATCCTTTTACGCCTGTATCGCCGATATACATTGCAGGTCTTTTCCTTACAGCTTCAAGGCCTTCCAACACCTGGATACTATCTGCAGAGTATCCATTTCCTTCATTCACTTTATTATTATTCTCATTCATATTTTTCACTTTTCAATCAAAAAACTTCGCCTAATCTTCCTGACAAGACATACCAGGGAACTTTACCTTTGTCATAATCAGATGACAATAAAAATCTCTCGGGGAACAAAACCAGATGGTAATATTTATATCCGCCGCCTTTCAGATCACCCCCCCTCCTGTCAGATATAAACAATTGATAACATGTATTTTATTTGTCACTGCAAATATAACATTTTAGAACGTCATTTTAATGTTTTTGCAATACAATTTATACACAATTCCTCCTTTTAATTAACAGGAAAAAGGTGTCAGAAGCCTATAGCATTAAGCTCCGGATCCGGGCTGCAGGCAGGCATTACAGACTACATGTCAGACCAGCCATAAAAAAGAAGCGCTGAGTAGGATAATATGCCCATTCGTAGTAACGATTGAACGAGACATTATTGATCTTTGCCCAAACCGACAGGATCTTTGTATATCTGTATTCAGCACCTATATTAAGATTAAAATGCGCAGGTTTATTAAACGTGATCTGAGCAGGAGGAAGAATAACATCATCATATCTGGCTGCAACAAGGCTGTATTTTCCAAGTGCAGTAAGATCAGCACTGGCAATTATCTTATTTCTGAGATTATACCTGAGGCTTATAGTCCCATCCCAGTCAGGTTTGTTCCAGGCATAATCAGATTTTGTAAGTGTGTATTTATACCAGTTGGCGCTTCCCCTGAATGAGATCTTATCACCTATCCTGCCTGTCAACTCTCCATGAATATTCATTACCTCTACGTCATCATAAAGTGGTAAAAAGAAATTACCAAGCTCAACAGGGCCCGGAATTATCGGACAGACCAGATTCGAGAAAAAAAGCATGTCATCTATTATCGAATATGATGCTGAAAGAATGTAATTACCTCCAAATCCGTTGTTCCCTTTTATACCTGTTGATATAATAAGAGGATAACTTGTATTTTTCAGTCTGAAAAGCGTAGTGTCACCGGCAAGGTATGGATTAACCCCGATCACGCTGGCCGGGTCGTTCTTTTCAAGCTTGCCATTAAGTCCTGCAAAGAATGAAACATAGGAAGGAACAATATTGAAACCGAAGCTGACATCGGGATAGAGATGAAAGTCCACTCCGGGTTTCAGATTCTTATCAAAAAGTAGCCGGGCACCTAGCCTGAAATTCCATAATGAGGTGTTCTTGTTGATAAAAGGGCTTACTGCAAAGACATACTTGGATTTATCAAAAACTGCCGATGAAGGATTAAAATGATCCATCTCAAGTCCTCCTCCCATATAAAATCCCTTGTAGCTTTTTGACATTAAACCGGTAATTCCCAGATTACGCTGGCTTTTGTCGTTTCCGGTAAAGAATATATCATAACTAACATCAAAATCATAAGAGAAATCGGCCGAATCAAGGTTAAGTGAAGAAAAAGAAGCATTTATTCCTAAATTATTATAATTCAGCCGTATATCTTTGTTTTTTGCCACATAATCAACAATGCTTGTGTCGTAACCATAGGCGTAACGTGATTTCTGACTGAAATCAACCGATCCTTCGAGCAAGTTACTTCTGAAGAATTTCTTTCCAAAAAGAGAAACATCATTGTCCATATAACCCGCAAAAACCCGCTTTTTATTATCAAGCTTAACACGTCCGTTGGTAGAAAAGTGCCTTGCAGTTGCCCCGTAAGATGCCCTTTTTGATCTCTCATTAGTGATACTGATCTCCGCAAGAGGAGTCATATAATTCCCGATCCCGAATTTTATATAGCTCTTATAAAGCTTGGGAAGCGGATCCGGGAGGAGTGATGCAGCTTTTATGGGGCTTATATTGTATTCTGCAGAAAACGGATTAGCAGCTATCTCATAGTTGAAATCACTTGATATCTTAACTGTGTCGTCGATATCAGCCAGGAAGCTTTTCTTACGTACATCTGGCAATGATGGTTTGTAGGGATTATATATTGTCACCTCCCTTGTCATATCATCCTGTTTTGTCTGTGCCGGCATTTGTAAAACAACAAGAAAGAGAGACAGTGTCAATATTATGGTTTTTTTCATTTCAAACAATTTTCCGAATTAAACAGTTAACTTAAGAATTGTTATATAATTGATAAGTACAATGTTGCATTCTTATCAATTGGTCTTGTTCATAATTTCGAGTTTGGCCCGTACTTCGTCAAGTATCCCGTCATCTTTAATAGTGTAATAATCCCTGAGGCTTTCGAGGGTTACCCTTGCCTGCAGCATGTCACCCTTCCTTATGCTGATATCTGACAAAAGAATGAACATACTAGCCATCCAGTATTCATGCGGCGATTTCTGATCGATAAATTCCATTACAATTTTCTCAGCTTCATCTGTCTGGTTGTCTCTGTAAAGAAGTTCTGCCACCCTGTATTTTGATTCAGCACCTTCAGCGCTGACAACTTCCCTGGAGAGTTTCCGGAAATCGCTCAGGGCCTCAGTGTAATTATTGAGGCTGTAATTTGCTTTAGCTTTCATAAAAACAGCTTCACGTGAGAGTTCCTCAGGTATATTTGATGTGTTGCTTATCTTATCTACTACCGTTAAAGTCTTCTGTGCATCTCCCATCTGATACGCTGACCTCAGTTGACCCGTGAGAGCAGCGGTCTTTTTATCAGAGCTCCCGGCTACTTTTTCAAGCCGTTCGTAATAATCAAGAGAAAAACTGTAATCCTCCTGTTCATAATAGATATCGGCAGCAAGTGTGAGTGATTGCTCGGTAAATTCATTATTCGGCTTATCAGCAATTGCTACATAAAGATTAAGAGCCTGATCCTTCTTTCCTGAAATTCTGTAGCATTCTGCAAGGTAAAACTGAGCATTCTGCATAAAGATCCCTGATTGAAACTCCCTGAGATAGTTGCTGAAGATCTCTGCAGCCCTGTCGTATTTGCCGGTAATGTAGAGGTTTTCCCCAGAAGCATAGAGCAATGAATCCTTTTCCGAAAGGTTTATGTCTGGCGAACCCTGCTGGTTCTTTACATAAGTGAAGTAGGATTCAACATCATTTATTTCGATATAAACATTCTTCAGGCCTGTCATTGCATACCTTGCTTCAGCCGTTGATCTGTAGTTCTCAATAACCTTTTTATACTGTTCAATAGCCTTATTGTTCTCACCAAGGTTGTTATACAACAATCCAAGCTGAACCATTGCGCGGGGTGCCAACTGAGTTTCCTTATAGGAGTTTATTATCGTATTGAAGTCAGCCTCACCCCTACGGTAATCTTCCATTACAAGATAAGCCCTCCCTCTTTCAAAAATTGCACCCGACACAAATGACGATAAAGGATATCTCTGGGTCAGCAGTGTAAGGACATCCGCTTTCCCGCGCTGGTTATTCATCAGACCAAGACAGAACCCTTTCTGGTACATTGCATAGTCAGCATCAACCTTGCCATAATCAATAACCTTGTCGTAGTACGAAATTGCCTGATTATAATTAGTAGTTATAAAATAACAATCCGCTATCCTGTTCCTGGCATCAGCCATGACATCCGGATTGACATTTGCCACATTCGACTCAAATGTTTTCAGATGGGTGATGGCATTTGCATAGTCATTCAGGTTGAACAGGGAATATCCAAGGTTGTATCTTACCATTGAATTCTCACTAAGTTTTGATGATCCTGGTATTCCGAGAAACTCAGTGTAATTTTTCACGGCATTGTCATATTTCCCCAATCTGTAGGAAGCTTCCCCCTGCCAGTAAAGGGCCCTGGCTCTGAGCTGATCGTTATATTTTCCGAAAACAAGCGATTTGTCAAACATGTCGGATGCTGCTTCAAGCTCCATATTGTTGAAAAGCTCCAGCCCCCTGAAAAATGACACACGCTGATAAGCCTCTTCAAGTTTGCTGCTCTTGTTCCTTATCTTATCCAGAGATGTAAGTGCCGCTTTATAATTCTTTGCCTGCAGATAAGTAGAAACAAGGTAGTTATAAACCTCCTCGACTCTTTCTGATCCCGGGTAAAGCTCTATATACTGGTTAAAAGCGAGAATAGCTTCTCCAAAGGGAGAATATGACAATTCATAAGTAAGCTTGGCATAGTTGAATAAGGCATCCTCCCTGATCTTTTCATTCATATTAAGCTTTGAAGCTTCTGCAAACCCAAGCTGAGCCCGTTTTTTATCTCCTTTTTTAAGATAACAGTCGCCAAGGACATACCATATATTTTGACTAAGCTCATCTGATCTTGATTCAATTGCCATAAGCGTTGCAATAGCCTTGTCGATATCATCTGTCTTATAATAACAGAACCCGAGTTGATATTTATCTTCCCTCCCGCTGATTTTCGTCCCTTCTGAGAATTTTTCCAGGTAAGGAAGAGCTTCTGTGTAATTACCCTTGTTAAAATAAGCATCGCCAATGAACCTGTATAATTCAACTGATCTTTCCTTCCCTGCTGAATTCAGGAGTTCAGGAGCTATCTCAAGTATGCCGTCATAATTCTTCTGAAGGTAGAGGATCTGCACTATATAGAAAGGCACTATACTGCCGAACGATTCATCATCCTTCAGGCGGTTGAAGCCGTCCAGTGCAGTAAGGTAATTTTTTTCTTCGTAGGCAATCTGCGAATAATAATAAATAGCAGGAGGTGTGTATTCAGTATCAATATCCTTGATCTCTGAGAACATAAGAAGGGCCTTCGGTTTATCGCCCCTCATATACAGGCAGTAGCCATTCCTGAAGAAAAACTCAGCCAGCACTTCCGGATCCAGTTCCTGACGGTTGACCTTTTCATAATAGGATACTGCTTTATAGTAGTTTTTATTCTGATAGAAATAATTTCCAAGAGCCATGTATGCATCATTGATCCTCGGGCTTTCAGGATGCCGGCGGATAAATGTAACCATGCTGTATTCCCCATCAGGATTGAAAAGGTTAAGCGAAGAAGCAGCCCTGTAATACTCAGCTTCGCTTACACTAATGAGGTCTTTATCTGGTTCGTTCCTGATATATGAATCAAAAAGCTTTATTGCAGCCGGATATTTTTCCTTGTTATATAAATCCATTGCCCTCAGATAATCCGAACCCAGCTCCTTAACAGTAAAAGGAGACTGTGATCTGCCCGCGGGTAGCAATGTGAGAACGATAATGAAGATCAAAAAGAATCTTTTTCTGTTCATAACTTATTTTTTTATACTTTCAGCCGAAACAACGATCAGGATTTGATTTCGCTGAAATATGAATGTAATAACCTTAATATAAGATACATACAATATGCCTCATTTTTAAAAAATCAGTTGTAAAATTACTATTATTAAACGCTGGCAGCCGGGCTTTATTATTGTTTTTATCAACATCAAAAGTTAAATTATCATTTCTTTGATTATTTTGCGTTTAAAACTTTCTGAAAATGCAGGAAAATCTCCCGTTGGATACAATCATTGAATTGAAAGATTGCGTTATATGGCAGCAGGATCATCTGGTCCTGTCAGATGTTAACCTGAGTGTGAAAAGGGGTGATTTTATGTATCTTATCGGAAGGGTCGGGAGCGGAAAAACAAGTTTAATAAAAACACTTAATGCCCATATCCCTCTTAAATCAGGAACAGGTATAGTTGCAGGGTATAATCTCATGAAGCTTAAAGCAAAAGAAATACCTCACCTGCGTAGAAAACTTGGAATAGTCTTTCAGGATTTTCAGCTTCTTACTGACAGGACAGTAAACGACAATCTACTGTTTGTTCTTAGAGCAACCGGATGGAAAAACAAGAACGAAATTGATGCACGAATTGGAGAAGTGCTGGAAAAGGTCGGAATGGGTTTGAAAGGATATAAAATGCCTCATCAGCTTTCAGGAGGAGAACAGCAGAGAGTTGTAATTGGAAGAGCATTGCTTAACGATCCTGATATAATACTGGCTGATGAACCGACAGGCAATCTTGACCCTGAAACGTCCGAAGGCATAATCAGATTGCTTAAAGATATAAGCACCACAGGAAGAGCAGTGATTGTAGCCACCCATAATTACAACATACTGAAGAAATTCCCTGCAAGGAGATTTAAATGTGAGAACGGTAAAATGTTTGAAGTAAAGGATGATGAAGAGATCGTTCTTGAAATGCTCTGAAAATTTTAACTGCTAATTCACAACATCCTTATGGCTTAAAAAGCCTGTTCCTGATTAAGCGAACTTTATATTCAGCCCTCCTGTAAACAACTCTTACAATTATCTGTTGAGAAAATCTTCAAAGCTTACCTGCAGGTAAGCTTTGCCGAGATCTCCGGCCCTTTCAGGATCCATTCCGCTTTTCAAAACAGCATTGCCAAGTACATTATCATAAATATATCCGGAACTGTCTGTGAAAAATGCAAAGCCGTCATTGAATGTATAAAACGCAAAGGAGCCCGACCCATCTGACAAAAGATCTTTTCCAAAAGGGAAATCACCTTCCAATCCAAGCTGATGAAGGAGAGTCAGGGGAATATCTACCTGGCTTCCGGTCTTAGTTATCTTCAGTCCTTTTGAACTCACCGCTCCTCCTATCCATAGCATGGGTATGCGAAAAATATCCTCTGAGTACACATAAACTTCTTCTGAGTTTCTCCTGCAATGGTCAGCAATTATAATAACAAGCGTATTGTTCCACCATTCACTCTTTTTTGCACTTTCAATGAAGGCTCCGAGAGCCTTATCAGTGTAATATACTGAATTCCTGAACTTTGTATAATCATCATTGCCCACAAAGACTGGTTCCATTGGCACATCGAAAGGTTCATGACTCGACAAGGTCAGTATTACATTAAAAAATGGCTCTCTTACATTCTTCATCGAATCAGAAAGCGTATTTAAGAATATATGATCATGCACTCCCCACTTAGAATTATAGAACTTCGGATCAAAATCATCCATTGTTATCATCCGGTCGAAACCATTGTTGATTATGAATGAATTAAAATTGGCAAAATTTATCTCTCCGCCATACCAGAAGGATGTATTATATCCTGCTTCTTTCAGGATTTTCACAATGCCGGGCAGGCTCTGGGTTTTACCCGGCTCCTTCATTATCGATTCAGTCGGTTGAGCAGGATAGCCATTGAGGATAGCTGGCATAGCTTTATCTGTCCTGTTGCCGGAAGCGTAAAAATTAGTAAAGAGGACACCTTCATTGCACAAGCTGTTAAGATTTGGCGTTGTCAGAGAATCGCCTCCAAGTGGGCCTATAAGCGAGTTCCCAAAACTTTCCAGAACCACAATCATAATATCAGGTCTTTGATTATTAAGAACCTTCATGGGTGCCTCAGATTTTGCAGTCAGAGAATCCCGGATCGCCACAGCTTCCTGAAGATCCATGAAGGAATACGGGTTGGTTGTTGGTTTACGGTTAAAAATTGAATTGCCCACATTCCATATCACATTCACAGCTGCATGATTAATGAATATGTTCTTATTAAAATACACTGTTCCGGCATTTATAGGAGCAATCCCA
>DAONXX010000083.1:0-8685 GCA_035414025.1 Bacteroidales bacterium
ATTCCGATGAATAGATATTTCCATCGAAATTATCAGTTTTATAAAGGTATAATTTGGTGCCATCACTGTTAAGCGAACATGAAGAACAATCTTCGCCGGCTTTCAGCTGACTTGTAATATCAATAGGAGGCTGCCAATTGCCTCTGATCTTTTTAGAGAACATAATGACATTTATCAGACCTCTGCGTTCAGTATAAACTATTGTGTTGCCGTCATAGCTTATTGCAGGATTCTCATTTATTGCCCCGTCAGTAAACTCTTTTGCCAGAAGTTTTTGCGTTATACGTGTCGGGTTATTTTTAAATTCAATGGCATTTTTACAGGCTTCTATTTGCTGATCGGCAAATTCTATATTTTGCATGCCACCTTTTTTTTCATAATCTGCCGAGAGTTTTTTGAATGTCTGGAAAGTGTTTAATGCTTTTTCAAGTTCATTGTTTATCATATAAGCTTTTGCAAGGAAAAACCAGGCATCGAGAGGAGCGCGTTTTTCTTTGAATGATCTTGTCTTTGCATTATAGCTTGCTTCTTTAACAGCTGCTTCAAGATATGGGATTGCTTTATCTTTCTCGTCGGGAATGCCGAGATAGCAGGTTCCTATTTTGTAAGATATATTCATGTTCTCCGGATCCTCCAGAATAAGATAAAGAGGATTTGCCAGCTCGTATTCCTCGTAAACATAATGAGACTCAGCTCTTGTGAAGATGGCTTGCATCTCTTTCCGGGACTGAGTGTATGATGAAGCTGAATAAAATATCAGAAGGATAGACAATAAAAGGAAACGCGGTATTTTTACTCCGGGATTCTTCATATATCATATTTTGTAAAAAACGAACTGTTCATTTTGCCGGCTTATTAATGTTTAAAGGTAATTTTATAGATATCCTCTTTCCCTTCTCCTGCCGGATCCTTGTTTGTTGAATAGTAGCCGGCATTGCCATTTTCGACCGGCATAAAAAAGATATTGTCATCAGGGGTATTGATTGGATAACCCAGATTTGAAGGCTTGCTCCACAGACCGTTAGACTGGAGTTCAGAACGGAAAAGGTCATACCCTCCCATAGTTGAATGACCTTGAGAACTGAAGAAAAGGATCTTTCCGTTATTAATAAGAAAGGGCCTGTCCTCATTGAATTGCGTATTGATTTCCGGGCCAAGGTTTACCGGAGGGCCCCAGTCGCCATTGACTTTTTTCGATAAATAGAGATCGAGACCTCCGAATCCTCCGGGTCTGTCAGAGGCGAAGATGAGTTGCTCTCCGTCCTCAGTAACAAATCCGTGTGATTCCCAGTATCTTGTGTTTATATTTTTATTGAGTTTTACCGTCTGGCCCCATGTTGTCCCGTCATAGGTACTTGTAAAAATATCACTGTTATAGTTATCATCTTTGGAGAGGTATAGTATCTTACCATCCGATGACAGACATGAGATGTATATGTCGCCCTCAGTCTGCAGCTCTGGGGTTATATTGACCGGAGGACTCCATTTATTTCCGACAAGTTTTGAAAGCATTATGGCATCATAAAACTTAAGGGCAACCATAAAGGCGAATGTTTTGCCGTCAGCTGATATAACAGGATTGAAGTTTGATTTGTCATCATTGAAGAGAGGGCCGAGATTTTCCTCTGTAAATGATACTGGCTTTGAAATATAATCCTTTGCGATGTCGCACGATTTGATCTGCTGGTTGATAAAATCAATATTCTCCCTGTCGTCAGGAAGAAGTGTTTCGGAGTATCGCATAAAAGCTTCTTTTGCATTATCGAACTGGTAATTTATAAGGTAAGCTTTTCCGAGCTCATATAATGCATCATAGGGCGCGGAGTACTCAGTGATGCTTCCCTCTTTGATCTTGGCGGACAGATTCTTTGATGCTTTTTCAAGGTAGTCTATTGCAAGGTTCTTCCGACCTGTAATATTCAGGTAGCATGCGCCAATACGGTAAGCAATATTCCCATTGTCAGGAATCTTTTCATAGAGTTGAAGATAGCAGGGCAGGGCGTCCTGGTAATCCTCATTAAGAAAAAAATACTCAGCTTCGAGAAAATGCTCCTGGAGTTGAACTATATCATCCTGGGCAGACAAGTAACAACAAAGAATGGCTGAACTTATAAAACAGGCAAATATTCGTTTGCGCATGACTTACATGTTTTGTAAACAAATTTAGAAAAAAATAACTGAAAATGCCATCTCATTGTTTTATTATAAATTACTGAAACTGACTCTCTGAATTTATTATTTTTTCTCTTTATCTTTTCTTCTCCGGAGAATTATTATAATCAGCATTGTAAAACCAGCAGCAAGCAAGATCCACCATAGGAAGCGGGGGCATACCTTTTCTCCTTCAGCATCTGTCGGAGGAGGTGTTTGATCCTCATCCGCAGCAGGCAGTACAGGTATTACTGTCATCGGAACGGCATTTTCACTTGCCTTTTTCTTCATTGCGGCAAGGGCTTCCTGCTGTTCTTTGTCAGCAGCTACCTTACTGTATCCTTTATCCCCTTTTCTTCTCAGCTCCGGATTATCTCTTGTAACTGACACTTCTGCATTAGCGGTATTTCCATAAGGATCTGTCAATCTGAATGTTATTCTGTTTTCTCCTTCAAGCGGGGTCATAACGTATGCAAAAGTAGAATCGGTTAATGAATAAGTGTCAGTGGAAACCAGCGTATCGGCAGCCCTGTGTTCGATTACAAGTGTTGAATTTGGTTCCACTTTTAGCGGGAAAGTCAGTTGTTCATCCCTATCAACCAGTACCTCGTTTTCTGAAATCACTTTAAGATATGCAGTAAAATCGCTTTTGGCAAGGAATGTATCAGGGAGTCTGAATGTATCGGAAGGATTATTCAGTGGTATAGTAATATTAGTCCGGAGTTTTTCACTTCCTGCGGATTCATATATTATATCGTAGTTGCCCTGCCGGGTTTGAAACTCAAACTGGCCTGATACGGGATTAGTAAAGGCAACAAGCGACCTGTCGGGGCTTTTTGTATCTGTGGCACTAACCTTGACTGCAGCATTGACATTAGCACCCCGGGCTAGTCCCATTACAAAGAAATTCCTCGGGTGATCTTCGGAAAAGATTTCAATGCGGTAGATGTCCCTTCCTCCGTAACCTGCCGGGCTGTATTTTGAGAAATATCCTGCATTTCTTGTTTTCACAGGCTGGAAGAAAAGATCATCGTCTGTAGTGTTAAGCGGGTAGCCGATATTCACAGGTTCAGACCATTGGCCGTTGTCGAGAAGGCTTGACCGGAAGATATCATAGCCTCCCATGTTGAAATGGCCCCTTGAACTGAAATAGAGAGTTTTGTCATCTTCACTCAGGAACGGAGTGTCTTCATTATACGGTGTGTTGATCACAGGTCCCAGGTTTTCCGCCGGTCCCCAGTTTCCCGTATTATCTCGGGTAGAAACGTAAATATCGAGGCCGCCCATACCTCCTTTCCTGTTGCTTGTAAAATACAGCTTCTGATTATCGTGAGAGATAACAGCATGGGATTCCCAGAATTTTGTATTGATGTTGTCATTGAGCTTTTGAATCGGACTCCAGGTCCCATCGGAAAAGACCGTTGAAAAAATATTACCGTCATAATCCTCAGAGTTGTAAAGGAACAGTGTCTTTCCGTCTTTTGAAAGGCTTGAAGGATAAATATTCTTGTCGATTTTCAGGATCTCGTTCATATTTACTGGTTTTGTCCAGGCACCATTTTTTTTGACAGAAAAAAGCAGTGCATCGTAGAAGGGTTCACTTCTGGAGAAGATAAGCATATTCTCATCACCTGAGACAACAGGATTATATTCCGAGTTATTTTCATTTATCGTTTTTCCAAGGTTGATTTCTCTTATAAACAGTGGTTTGTTCATCAGTTCCTTAGCATTGAAGCATGCTTCTATCTGACGGTTGACAACGACCGAGTCATATATTTTAGGATCAAGGTTTTTCTTGAAAATCCTGTAGGTTTCAATTGCTTTGTCGATCCTGCCTGTTATCCTGTAAGCATCAGCCAGGTGATACCAGGCTTCCCATGGAGCTCCCGTTTCACTGAACCGTCCTTCCTTATAGGCAGGGTTAATATTCTGAACGGCATCTTCCAGGTAGCTGATCGCTTTTTCCTTTTCACCAGGAATATTAATATAACACTGCCCGATCCTGTATTTGATATTGGCATTCGAAGGATAGTATTCAAGAAGCTGGAGATATGCCGGAAGCGCTTCCTTGTAATCTTCAAATAACACCCAGCTTTCTGCATCATAAAAGATCATTTTGTTCCGGGCACTGCTCTGTGATAAAAGATCAGTACCGGACAGCAAAACCAAAAGGAGTGCAGGAATGAAAAATTTCTTTATCATATTATTAAAGATAAATAATACGAAAAACTCAAATTAAAAACCCGATCAGCCTTAATATTAAACACAGGCAGGAAGGTTATAGTTAATAGTCCATTTGTTAAAGTTTCTAATATAACAGAAATATCAAAATAAGGGCAAGAGCAGTTTCCTATTTTTATTAACCGGATGTTAATTATTTCAAACCATTGCAGGAAGCATTTCTTTTGTGGAGCGGATGATCTCCCTTATTCTGTTGACTTTTATGATTGCCTTCAGTGTCCCGGGAAATACCTGACATTATAGCTGACAATAATTACTGAAAGCTTCATATTCAGGATTGCTGGTAAGGATTCCGGTTATTCAGGGCCCTTCCGAGTGTTATCTCATCGGTGTATTCAAGTTCATCACCTATTGCAACACCCCTTGCAAGCGTTGTTATCAGTGGATTATATTTGCTCAGCTTTTTAAATAGATAGAAATTGGTTGTATCTCCTTCCATAGTTGTACTGAGAGCCAGTATGATCTCCTTCACCCCGCCTGATTGAACCCTTTCCTCAAGGGAGTCAATTTTGAGGTCGGAAGGACCAATGCCGTCAACAGGGGAGATGATTCCTCCGAGGACATGATAAACACCCTTGAATTGATGCGTGTTTTCGATCGCCATCACATCCTGGATATTCTCAACAACGCATATTATCGTTTTGTCGCGCTTATTGTCATCGCAGATGCTGCAAATCTCATCATCCGAAATATTATTGCATACCCTGCAGTAATGTATTTCTTCATGAAGCTTAATGATGCTCTCCCCGAATTTTCTCACATCTTCGGAATTTCTTCTTAACAGATTCATCACCAGTCTGAAAGCTGTTTTCCGTCCTATTCCCGGCAGTGAGGAGAATTCATTGACTGCATTTTCCAGTAATCTTGACGGATATTCGGTAAAACTCATACGAAGGGTTTTAGACAAAATTAATCCAATTATTCCTCATTACTAAGCCGGCTGATAATTTTTTCGGCTGCTTACTTTTTATTATTCTTGTAACTTAAATTTTCTGTAATGTCACCATTTCTGATACTCAGTATCTTTCTTCTCTATACGGCAATTCTTTTCACAGTAACCTGGATTACATCCCGGAAAGCCGACAGCCAGTCGTTTTTCATAGGTAACAGGAAGTCGCCCTGGTTTGTTGTGGCTTACGGGATGATAGGAGCTTCCCTTTCAGGAGTTACCTTTATGTCAGTGCCGGGCTGGGTATCGGAAACGCAGTTCAGCTATATGGTCGTCGTATTTGGTTATCTTGTAGGATATGCCGCCATAGCCCTTATACTTCTTCCCTTATATTACAGGCTTAAACTGACTTCAATATATTCTTACCTTGAAGAACGTTTCGGATTCTGGTCCTATAAAACAGGAGCCGGATTCTTCATTCTCTCCAGGACACTCGGGGCATCGCTGAGGATGTTCCTTGTGATCAATGTCCTCCAGATATTTGTCTTTGATGCATGGCACATACCGTTTTGGGTCAATGCTCTTATCTTCATTGTGCTGATAATACTTTACACATTTAAGGGAGGCATAAGGACAATAGTCTGGACCGACACTCTTCAGACAACCTTTATGTTGCTTGCAGTAGTTTTATCGATATTTTATATCAGCAAGGATCTGGGACTTCCTCTTTCGGATCTGTTCCGTGAGGCACAGGAAAGCGGGATAACAAGGATGTTCATAACCGACTGGCATCATGAGAGGTTTTTTCTTAAGCAGTTCTTTTCCGGGATGTTCATTACTATCACTATGACAGGTCTTGATCAGGAGATGATGCAGAAGAACCTCAGCTGCAGGAATCTGAAAGAAGCTCAGAAGAACATGTTCACTTTCAGCGGCATACTTGTTTTTGTCAATCTCATGTTCCTTTTTCTTGGTGCATTCCTGTTATTATTTTCATGGAGCAAGGGGATCACTGTCGAGGCTACAGATGATCTTTTCCCTGTTATAGCTCTTGAACATATGAGCCCTGTTGCCGGACTGGTTTTTCTGATAGGCCTTATCTCGGCGGCTTTCCCTAGCGCCGATGGTGCCCTCACCTCACTGACAACCTCAGTAAGTATTGACTTCCTCGGTCTTGACAAAAAGAAAGGACTGACTGAAAAGGAAGCGACAAGAACAAGATATGGAGTACATCTTTCGATTGCCCTGGTGTTTTTTGTCTGCATTCTGATATTCAGCACATTAAATGATGAGGCAATAATAGATAAGCTATTCACTATTGCCGGATATACTTATGGACCTCTTTTGGGGCTATACACATTCGGACTTTTCACAAAACGGGCAGTAAACGACAAGGTTACTCCTTACATTGCGATTCTTTCGCCCACAATCTGTTATATATTAAGTAAATACTCAGTTCAGCTATTCAACGGTTACCGCTTCGGGTTCGAGCTTATCCTCCTGAACGGGTTTCTGATGTTCATGGGGCTATGGGCGTTTAGCAGGAAATAATCAGTCTTGTAAGCTACGTCTCCGACGGAAGGAGGAGACGTAGTCCCGAAAGCGAAGCGAATCGGGACCATAAATGTCGTGCAGGTCGTGCAAGTCTTGCAGTCGTGCAGGTCGACTCGCCAGTTGGCGGAGACGTAGTCTGCAAGACCGCATGACAATAAACTTTCTGGTTTTCCCGGGAATTAATTTTCTGGAATTCAGAATTTTATTTATTTTTAGATAATTAAGTTTTCTTGATCACTTCATAATAAAAGATATTATGCTTAAAAAACGAATTACATTATTATTACTGGCAATGCTGGTTGTTGTATCTGCACACGGTAATTATGAACGGTCTGCCTTAACTGCTTATATTGATCAGTATTTTAAGGCGCTTATTGCAAATAATCCATCCACAGTACCATTGGCGGGAAGTGCAAAAATTACTCTTAATGGTGATATAAAATCTCTTGCCGGAACCTTCTGGGAAAATGCAGAAAGCGTTGTATATCGTTTCGATATTGTAAATACACGGCGAGGAGATACGGGCACTGAGGCTGTTATCAAAAATTCAGACGGATCCCTGACAATGTTTATGTTGCGGTTGAAGATTGAGGGTGATAAGATTACTGAGATTGAGGCAATAAAATGCAATAAAGGTGAGGCTGACCATATCTGGGATGCCTCTAATCTTACGGAAGTTTCACCTTCGTTCCTTCTGTCTATAAGGGAAGTTGAACGTGATTCTTATTACGACCTGATAGGTACAGCAGAAAGTTATTGGCGGGCATTCCAGACAAACGGTTCATCTGAGTACAGACCCGCACGTTTATTACCCGACTCAAAGAGATTCGAGAACGGCATGCAGGCTACCGGCATGATTATAGATGGCCAGTATGAATCAACAGCAAAGGGTTTTGACACAGGTTTCTTTAAGGAAAGGAATATCTGGGATCGCCGTTATCCGGTGGTTGATGAAGAGAGAGGAGTAGTCCTGTCAATTGTAAGATTTGGAATTAAACCAGGTTTAAAAAGCAGAAGTGAGGCAACTTCCAGTGACAGACTCGTGGCTGAATTCTTTGCAATCAGGTCCGGTATGATCCAGGAGATACAGGCTGTTCTTGTCAACCGGCCTGACGAGATGCCTACCGGGTGGGCAGCGGATTACGGACCCTACCGGGCAGGAAAAGATACTGTCACGAAATAATTTTCTAAAATAACATTTCAATAGTTTACCGCAGGGCAATAAAAATTTTCCTACAGCTATAACAAAGTCATGCAGGCTACGTCTCCGCCAGTCGGTGGAAACGTAGTCCCGAGAACATTGTGAATCGGGATCATAAATGTCTTGCAGTCGTGCAGGTCGACTTGCCAACTGGCGGAGACGTAGTCTGCAAGACAACCTGACATATAGTTCTTAAACTATTATGCCAGGCTTGTTAAAAAAAGTAAAAAGAGAGGGTATATTAAAAAAACACGGCAGGAGTTGGCGAATGAATATGGAATTACTACCAGAACTCTTAATAACAGATTAAAGAAAGCAAATCTTTACATTCCTGACGGAATCTTCTTTCCGAAATACCTGAGCTAGATATATAACACATTGGCATTCCTTTCAGGAAGGCTGACTCAATAGCTAAATCTGATTCTGATTCTGCTTCATCCGGGAAAGATCAACCCATAACATATTTGCCCCTCCCGTTTTTTGCCCCTCCTACTATTTGCCCCTCCCGGCCTCCCCAAATGGGGAGGAGTAGGAAGCGGTGCAGCCAATATCTCCCAACTGGAGAGAGGTAAGAAAGCAGTGTGCCCAAAGTCTCCCCTATATTTGTGCCATTTGGCAATATAATATTAAGTTCTTTGACATAATTGTT
>DAONXX010000084.1:0-8670 GCA_035414025.1 Bacteroidales bacterium
TGTTAACAGAGAAATTGTTGATGCTGACAAAGTTGCAGAAGTGGTTGCAATGATGACAGGAGTACCTGTTCAACCGATAGCACAGACTGAAGGAACAAGGCTTCTGAAAATGGCTGATGAGCTTAAGGGCAGCGTTATCGGGCAGGATGAAGCTATTCAGAAGGTCGTCAAATCCATTCAGAGAAACAGAGCAGGATTGAAAGATCCAAATAAGCCAATTGGAACTTTTATTTTTCTGGGCCCAACCGGTGTTGGAAAAACGCAACTGGCAAAAGTGCTGACTGAATTCCTCTTTGATACGACAGATAACCTTGTCAGAATAGATATGAGCGAGTATATGGAAAAATTCTCAGTATCCCGCCTTGTGGGAGCACCTCCCGGATATGTCGGATACGAAGAAGGTGGTCAGCTTACGGAAAAAGTTAGAAGAAAACCATATTCAGTTGTACTTCTTGATGAAATTGAGAAAGCCCATCCGGATATCTTTCATATTCTGCTGCAGGTGCTTGATGAAGGTCAGCTTACCGACAGCCTTGGCAGAAAGGTCGACTTCAGGAATACAATTGTTATACTCACATCCAATATAGGTACCAGGCAGATTGCTGAATTCGGCCATGGAATCGGTTTTGACACCCAGGCAAGGAAAGCTTCAAGAGATGAACATACAAAAAGCATCCTTCAAAAAGCTTTGCGGAAAACATTCGCACCGGAATTCCTCAACAGGATTGATGATGTGATAATGTTTAACTCGCTGGGCAGGGAAGATATAAATAAGATAATTGACCTTGAACTCAAGAGCCTTTACGAAAGAGTAAAATCGCTTGGCTATCAACTTAAGATTGCCCCGGCAGCAAGGAATTTCATAGCCGAGAAAGGATTTGATGCAACATACGGTGCCAGACCCCTGAAACGAACGATACAGAAGTATCTTGAAGATCCCATGGCAGAAATTCTCATAAAATCCATGCCGGGAGAAGGTGATATAATAAATGTCGGATTCAACAGCGCTAAGTCGGAGATAAAGATCAGGATCCAGAAAAAAAAGGAACCAGGAGAAGAACAGGGAAAAAATTAGCTCAGCTTCCCAAACAGATCGAATTCATTAGCCGAGGTGATCTTTATATTGTAAAAGTTGCAGGGTGTGACATTGTATTCAGCCGGAATGAGCACCTCCTGATCGATTTCAGGTGAGTCATATTCCGTTCTGCCGATAAAATGGTTCCCTTCCTTGCTGTCTATAAGAACCTTTATTATTTGTCCCTCAAATTTTTCATTAAGTTCCGCAGAAATTGATTGCTGTATTTCCATAATTTCAGCAACTCTTTCTTCCTTAAGCTCTTGAGCTATCTCATCTTCATAATGTGTGTATGAATATGTATCTTCTTCGTGTGAATATGCAAAAATCCCGAGTCGGTCAAAACGGAAATCTCTGACAAACTCTTTAAGTTCAAGAAAATCTTCTTCTGTTTCACCCGGGTGACCGGCTATAAGGGTTGTGCGTATTGCAGCGTCCGGTATCTCCTTTCTGATTTTATTCAGGATGCTTTCAGTATCCCTGCGCTTATGTGATCTTTTCATTATGCCAAGCATTCTGTCACTGATATGCTGAACAGGCAAATCAATATAATTACATATTCGCTTATTATCTTTCATAAGAGGAATGATCTCCTCAGGAAAGCCTGCAGGATAGAGATAATGGAGTCTTATCCATTCGAGGCTTTCAATTTTAAGGAGTCCGGTTATAAGATCAGGCAATTTCTGCTTCTTATAGAGATCAAGTCCGTAATAACTCAAGTCCTGAGCTACAAGTATGAGTTCCTTAACTCCTGAATCAGCAAGATATTGAGCCTCCTTTATAATATCTTCAAGAGGCCGGGATATATATCTGCCCCGTATAAGGGGTATTGCACAGAAAGCACAATTCCTGTCACAGCCCTCCGATATTTTCAGATATGCATAATGGCCGGGATTGGTGAGTATTCGCATCTCCGAAAGGTCATCCCTGAAGTGAACACCCATTTCTTTGAGAATTCTGCCAGTGTCATTTACTCCAAAATACTTTGTTACTTCCGGGATCTGAGCTTTCAACTCCTCCATGTACCGCTCAGATAAACACCCCATTACATATATTTTGTCAATAAGTCTTTTCTCTTTTTTGCAAACATAGCTGAGTATTGTATCTATGCTTTCCTCCTTTGCATCATTTATGAAACCGCAGGTATTTATTATTATTGTACCAGCATCAGTATCGTTTGAGTCATGCTCGATTTCATATCCGCCATTCTGAAGTTGTTTTAGAAGTTTCTCGGAACTGACCGTATTTTTGGAGCAGCCTAGAGTTATAAGGTTGATTTTGTTTTTTTTCATGTCAGATTGATCTGCCTTCCGTATTCTTTGTAAAAGATGCAGGTATCATTTGCTTTCAGTATGGCAGGGAGATGAAATATTTATTCAATTAAACAGGGAATCAACGAATTCTGTCCGGTTGAAAATCTGGAGATCTTCTATTTTTTCTCCGATCCCGATATATTTAACCGGAATTTTGAACTGATCCGAAATCCCGATAACAACACCTCCTTTAGCAGTTCCGTCAAGTTTTGTGATAGCGATTCCCGTAATATTTGTTGATGACATGAATTCGCGTGCCTGTTCGAATGCATTCTGTCCGGTTGATCCATCCAGAACGAGAAGCACCTCATGAGGGGCATCCGGGACAACTTTATCCATGACCCTTCTTATTTTTGCCAGTTCATTCATCAGATTGATTTTATTATGCAAGCGACCTGCCGTATCTATAATAGCAACATCATAGTTGCCTGCTACTGCCGATTTAAGTGTATCAAAAGCAACTGATGCAGGGTCGGATTTCATTTGTTGTTTTACAATTGGCACCTCTGCCCTGTCGGCCCATATCTGGAGCTGGTCTATGGCTGCAGCCCTGAAGGTATCTGCTGCACCCAGGAGTACTTTCTTTCCGTTTATCTTGTACTGGTAGGCCAGTTTTGCAACAGTTGTTGTTTTTCCCGTGCCGTTGACTCCAACAATCATTATTACATGAGGTTTGTTTTTAAGCGGGGATGAAAAGTCAGAATCTTCACTACTATTGTTCTCCTCCAGAAGCGATGCTATCTCTTGTTTTAAAATACTATTCAGTTCATTAGTATTTAAATATTTATCCCTGGCGACCCGCTCCTCAATCCTTTCAATGATGCGTACTGTTGTAGCGACTCCTACATCAGATGAAACAAGTACCTCCTCAAGATTATCCAGCACTTCATCATCAACCTTTGATTTGCCTACTACGGCCCTTGAAAGTTTTAAGAACACTGATTCCTTGGTCTTTTCAAGTCCCTTATTAAGATTTTCCTTTTTTTCCTTTGAAAAAAAACCAAGTAAAGTCATTATGCTGAAAATTAAATTAGACAAATATAAAAAAAAGCTTTCCCCATCATGAAGAAAGCTTTGAATATCTTCTTGTTAAACTCGTCCGATTAATTCTTTCCGAAAAAATCCTTAACGCGATCATTGTGGACTATTTCTTCTTTGAATTGGTAGGATCCGGTTTTGTCTGACTTTGACATCTTAATACATTTCGTAAAGGCCTTGCCAGAACCCGTCTTTAGTGTTGCAACAACTTTCTTTGCCATTTTATGCCTGTATTACTTTATTTCTCTGTGAATTGTATATTTCTTCAGGATCGGATTATATTTCCTTCTTTCCAACCTGTCAGGAGTGTTTTTCCTGTTTTTTGTCGTAATATATCTTGACGTTCCCGGAACACCACTTTCTTTATGTTCGGTACATTCCAGGATTACCTGCAGTCTGTTTCCTTTTGCCTTCTTAGCCATTTCCTGATCTTATTAATAATTCAAAATGTAGCCTTTTCTCTTTGCTTCTTTGAGAGTGGCAGTGAGACCTTTCTTATTTATCAACCGGATACCGGCTGCTGAAATCTTAAGCGTAATCCACCTTTCTTCTTCGGGCAGAAAAAATTTTTTCTTAAACAGATTTGGATAAAATTTTCTCTTTGTCCTTCTTTTTGAGTGAGATACATTATTACCCACCATCACCTTCTTCCCTGTTACCTGACAAATTTTCGACATTGTTTTATTCTGTTTTTTGTGCTTAAAATGTCCTATAAAATGAAGCGCAAAGTAAAGGATTTTAATCTGATTAACCAAATTATAAGTTGACTTTTTTATCAGATCTGTTAATCTTGTTTTACAGATTGCAATATCTGTTTTCTGAGGAGGTTCAGTGAGGCAATTGAAAACCGGTTGATATTCGATATCCTGTCTTTGCTGAAAACATATCTTTCTGTAATCACCCCATTATCAGAACTTACTGCTATATAAACTGTTCCGACAGGTTTAAATTCACTTCCTCCTTCAGGTCCGGCTATGCCTGAAGTAGCAACTGAATAATCCGTATTAAATTTTTTACGTACTTCAATTGCCATTTTTGCAGCAACTTGTTCACTTACAGCGCCATAGTCAGCCATCATCTCTTCCGGAACATTCAAGAAGCTGGTCTTTATACCGTTGTCATATGCAATAACCGATCCTTTATAGTATTGTGAACTTCCGGGGATACTTGTAAGCATCTGGGCTATCTTGCCTCCTGTGCAGCTCTCTGCAGTGCAGATTGTCAGCTTACGTTCCTTCAGAAGATTAGCGATGTAATTCTCGATCTGCTCATCAATTTCACTGTAAATGAATTGTGGAATTATTGAATATAATTTTACAACCTGTTCATTTACAGTGTTTTCAATAAGCTCTTTGCTTTGGCCTGTGCCCGTTAGTCTCAATTTGATAATACCATATGAAGGAAGATATGCAAGCTTAATTTCCGCCGGAAGGGATTTCTCAAAACCGGTAAGTATTTCAGCCAGTCTCGATTCAGATGTTCCATAAGTCATTATATTTCTATGAATAACAACCTGAGAATGAAATCGTTTTTTTAGTTCAGGCAGGACATGCTCATTCATAATATATTTCATTTCATAAGGAACCCCGGGCATTGAAATAAAAATGGTTCCTTCCTTTTCAAACCACATTCCCGGAGCTGTACCCATTTTGTTATACAACACCCTGCATGAATCGGGAACTTCTGCCTGTTTTCTGTTAATCTCATTCATCGGGATGCCTCTGCGAAGCATCATCTCATTTATCATAGAGAGCACTGTAGTATTTACGACAAGGGTTCCGTCGAATATGTCGCAGAGGGTTTGTTTGGTAATATCATCACTTGTTGGCCCCAGGCCACCGGTTATAAGTACTATATCATATTTTGAAACAGCTTCACTTACTGCATCCAGAATATCTTCTCTCTTATCATGTATTGAAATTTTACGGCAGATATCAAAGCCTGCCTGGCTCAGTTCTGCTCCTATCCAGGCCGAATTTGTATCAATTGTCTGCCCAATTAGCAATTCATCTCCGATTGTAATTATTTCCGCTTTCATTTCATTTTTAACGAATGCACAAAATTATATTTAGAAATTCAAATGTCAATAAATTATTGAATATTGTGGTTCCTGTGGCATAAAAATTGGAGGAAATAACATATCTTTATCAAGATAATCTCACAGCTAATGAAAGTAAAAAAAGGGGTTTTACCGGCATTTTTTATACTTTCCCTTATTGTCATTTCCTGCGAACAGGAAGTCTATGGTATATTTGTTTTAAACCAATAATCATAATCTTATGAAAAGAAAGTTAATCTCAAGTTTTATTATTTTATTTTTTCTGACTATTTCTGCCAATGCACAAATTGGAGTGGGATACAATACCGACGGAAATACTCTTGCCTTTTCCTACAGTCCTGCGGATAGCAGAATATGGGGAGAATTCAGGGTTAATACACGTGATTACAGCCAGTCAGACTGGTCGCACAGTGACAGAGGGATTACACAGGTTTATTGTCTGGCATCACTTTTTACATCAAATGGGATTGGTTTTTATGCCGGAGGTGGTGTAGGTATAAACCTGCTATCGACAGGTAACGAAAAATGGTTCAGTATCAATGTGCCGCTCGGATTGAAACTGAACCCATTCAGTAAGTTCCCTGATCTCTACCTGTTCGGAGAATACAATCCCATGTTCATTGCTGAAGATAATATACCGATTATTCACAGCATATCAGCAGGATTCAGGATTCCCCTGACCAATAAGTAGCGATTAAAGAATTTATTTTGCAGTTGGGCTTAACGGTTTACCCATTGATGAAGTGTTTACTGTTTCATCAGTTGTGAAAAGCATGAAATCAGGAGAGCTTTTCGTATAAGGTTTCCATTTCTCCTCTCCTTTTCCATTAGGATCACCGTACTTTGCAAAATCAGTCCAGCAGTCAACCATATACTGGCTTAAGGCTTCATCGCCTTGTGTCAGGGGGCGCCAGCAACGGTCCAAAGTATGAAATACAAACCATAACTCTGAAGAGTGGAATGCTCCGGCATCATCACCCGGCAAAGGACGTGCGAATTGGTATGCATAAGCTTTTCCGCCCTGCTCTTCGCGGACCAGGCAAAAATCCTCCACAGGTTTACTATTGCCTCTCATATCTACAATAGTTCCTCCGATAATGTATGGAATATCAGCCAGATTACCGTTTTTTGCAGCATCGCTAAAGCTTTCATTCAGAACGTAACCATCTACTACCGGTCCCAGAGAAGCCATTCTCTTTTCAGCTTTCATAAAATCCTGGGTACGGTTCTCAAAATCCCCGAATTCTTCTGCCGCTACTGCACGCATTTCGCTAAGTGTAGAACAGCCATAGAATCGCATTATGCTCTCACCTGACTGTTCTGCGTCGGCAAGGGTTGTTCCCGGCCGGCTGCCGATACCGCCACCGCTTTGTATGATTGCACGATGGATTAGACCTTTGGTAAGGGGTGATGCAACAAGTGTCTGAACGCTGCCTGCTCCCGCACTTTGTCCGAAAACAGTTACATTATCCGGATTGCCTCCAAACTGGGCAATATTGGCTTTGATCCATTTAAGGGCAGCAATCTGGTCAAGTATACCGTAGTTTCCGGAAAAATTGTTTGAACTTTCAGCAGTCAGTTCAGGATGAGAAAGAAAACCAAGTATGCCAAGGCGATAGTTGATCGTAACCAGTATGACACCGTGTTCAGCCCAGGCAACTCCGTCAAATTCATCTTCATGACCGAAACCGTTCCTGTAAGCTCCTCCGTGAATCCACATTGCAACGGGCAGGCCAGCTTTTACCTTACCTGCAGCAGGTGTCCATACATTGAGGTACAGGCAATCTTCGTTCTTTACATGGGGACTCTGGGCATAGAACTCCTTATCGTAAAATGATCCCGGATCGGTCAGTTTCTGTGGAGCAGCAGCACCGAAGGTATCACATGTTTTTACACCGGACCAGGGAATAACAGGTTGCGGTTCACGCCAGCGTAAATCGCCAACAGGAGGAGCTGCGTAAGGAATGCCTTTGTAAATGAGCACTTCAGGATTATCAGTTTCAACACCGGTGATTTGACCACCATCAATAGTAAGGATGGGATTTTTTTCTTTACAGCCTGTGAAAATGGCTGATGCAATAAATAGAATTACTGCAAATTTCAAGGTTTTCATCTCTTTAGATATATATTTATTTATGGATCAATACACATAAAGAACTCAAAAATAACAAATATCTGTTAAATTAAATGTTTATTATCCCGTAAAAAAAGCTTATTCGGATTATTGATAAAGTTATGCACTTATCTGATTTATAATCTGGATTCTTGATTGGAGGAAACCTTTTGCAGTGCCCTCTACCCCTCCCTTATTTTTATTATTTCAGTTGGATACTTACAGATTTTTTCCAGGACTGCAAATGTGAAAATTGAAAAATCGTAAGAAAATGTAATTAGTTAAATTTCAAATGGTTAATAGGCATAAAAAATTAATGGGACAGAAATGAATTATTATAATCCCCCAAAAAAGAGCCTATTCTTTTAAGTAGCTTTTTTTTTGTCAATTCAAATAGAAGCATTAACTTGACACTGCTGTCAAACTCTAATGTCAGGATTATTAAATAAAATAAAATGAGCCAGTTAAAAGAACCTGAGGTAAAAATAATAGAAGCTGCTAAACAAGTATTTTTAGAAAAAGGGCTTGAAAAAGCAAAAATGCGGGATATTGCAGATACGGCCGGTATTAGCAGAACAGCCTTAAATTATTATTATCGCACCAAAGAGAATCTGTTTTACAAGATTATTGAAGAAATTTTAGAAGATATTATTCCACACTTTGAAAGCTTGTTAAGCAAAGACACTCTCAGTTTTCAGGAGCGTTTTCTGGATATTATTGATGTATATGCCGATTTTTTGAGTCGTAATAATGTAGTGCCTCGCTTTATTTTAATGGAGATACAACGGAATCCTCAGACACTTTTCGATTTTGTCAATACAAATCCGAAAGTAAAAAAATACCTGCAACTTTTGCGTACAATGCTCAAGCATGAAGAAGAAAATAAGAACATCAAACAACTACCTATTGAAGAATTATTTATTCTTTTCTACGGGCTACTCTTTGTGCCGTATTTAATGGACCCGTTTATTAAGGAATTTTTTCTCAACGAAAAAAGTAAAATAGAAGCCTATCATCGGAATCATTTGGAAAATATGAAACAGGTTTTACTCCTGTTTTTAAGTGCGAAATC
>DAONXX010000085.1:0-8652 GCA_035414025.1 Bacteroidales bacterium
TTTCGTTGGTAAAACGATGGAATTTAAAGTTGTGAAGATAAACCAGGAATTCAAAAACGTTGTTGTTTCACATAAAGCTCTTATCGAAGCTGAACTTGAACAACAGAAGAAAGAGATTATTGCTAAACTTGAAAAAGGACAGGTTCTGGAAGGTACAGTTAAGAATATAACTTCATACGGAGTGTTTATTGATCTGGGCGGTGTTGACGGACTTATTCATATAACAGATCTTTCATGGGGCAGGGTTAACCATCCGGAAGAGATAGTGCAGCTTGATCAGAAGCTGAATGTAGTTATCCTCGATTTTGATGATGATAAGAAGAGGATCGCGCTTGGTCTGAAACAACTTACACCTCATCCATGGGATTCTGTCGATCCTGATCTTAAGATCGGAGATAAAGTTAAAGGAAAAGTTGTTGTTATGGCAGATTACGGTGCATTTGTTGAGATCGCTCCCGGAGTGGAAGGTCTTATTCATGTATCTGAAATGTCATGGTCTCAACACCTTCGCAGTGCGCAGGAATTTATGAAAGTAGGCGATGAGGTTGAAGCTGTAATTCTAACCCTCGACAGGACAGAAAGGAAAATGTCGCTTGGAATCAAACAGTTAAAACCGGATCCATGGCAGAATATCGAGGAAAAGTACACTGTCGGTTCCAATCATGTGGCAAAAGTAAGAAACTTTACAAACTTTGGTGTGTTCGTTGAGATTGAAGAAGGAGTTGACGGTTTGATACATATCTCGGACCTCTCATGGACGAAGAAGATCAAGCATCCTGCAGAATTCACATCTATAGATGCGGAAATTGAAGTAGTTGTTCTTGAGATAGATAAAGAGAACAGAAGGCTTAGCCTTGGTCATAAGCAGCTTGAAGAGAATCCATGGGATGTATTTGAAACTCTTTTTACTGTCGATTCAGTTCATGAAGGAACAGTGATAGAAGTGTTCGATAAAGGGGCTATAATTGCGCTTCCTTATGGTGTTGAAGGTTTTGCTACTCCAAAGCATCTCATTAAGGAAGATGGAACTGTCGCCAAAGTTGATGAAAAAATGATGTTCAAGGTTATTGAATTCAATAAATCAGCAAAAAAGATCATTATATCTCACAGCAGGATATTCGAAGATGAGAAGAGAGCTGCTGAAGCACATAGCAAGAAAGCTGAAGCTGATTCACCAAAGCGATCAACGAGAAAATCAAAATCCAATATTGAAAAAACAACTCTCGGCGATATAGCACAATTAGCAGCATTGAAAGAAGAAATGGAAGAAAAAGAAAATAAAACTTCTAATAAATAGAAATATTTATTAAATTAGGGCTATCATAAAATCTAAATAACTATGGATTTCAACATTGAAAGCCGGAATAACAGTACGGTAATACAGATCCTGGCAGAAAAGCTTGATACCCACATAGCTCCTGCTTTGAAATCTGAACTTGTGCTGGTTTCAGGAAAGGGTGAGAAAAATATCATCCTGAATCTCGAGAAATGCAAATATTGCGATTCGTCTGGTTTGAGCGCCATTCTTGTAGCTAATAGATTATGCAAGAATGCTGGTGGTACATTTGTCCTATGCGGATTAAATGAGGCCGTTGAACGTTTGATAACAATTTCTCAGCTCGATACTGTGCTTACAATTACAAAAACAGTTGCTGATGCTGAAAAAATGATTCTTTGAGATCTCAGCACTGCAGGATGCCGATGAGATTAACAATACTTGGCAGTAGTTCTGCATTGCCAACATCAGAAAGATATCCTTCCGCTCATGTGCTTAATGCTCATGAGCGGATTTTTTTGATTGATTGCGGAGAGGGAACTCAGATGCAGCTCAGAAAATGCAGGATAAGACTTGGAAAGATAAACCATATCTTTATAAGTCATCTGCATGGAGACCATGTATTCGGATTATACGGCCTTCTTTCTTCTTTTAACCTTATGGGCAGAACAACCCCTGTTCATCTTTACGCTCCCGAAAATTACTTTTCTCTTCTGTTATCACACCTGAAAGATTTTGATATTAACCTGAGTTTCGAAATTGACTTTACCCCGCTGAAAGGTAATGACCCAGTGGAAATACTCGATGATAAATATCTTACTGTAACATCTTTCCCTTTGAAACACAGAATACCTGCTTTTGGTTTCCTCTTCAGGGAAAAACCCCATGACCGTAATATTATAAAAGAGCTTATAAGTAAATATGAGATCCCTCCGGTGAGGATAAGAGCTATAAAGAAAGGTGCGGATTTTGTTACTGCTGATGGAAAATTAATTAAAAATGAGCTTCTCACAATTCCTGGTCCGGTTTCGCTCTCTTACGCTTACTGTAGCGATACAAAGTATTTCAAACGCCTTTCCTCGTTCGTGAAAAATGTCGACCTTCTTTACCATGAGGCAACATTTGACAAAAGCCTGAAAGATCTGGCTGAAATCACAGGCCATTCAACAACTGAAGATGCTGCACGAACAGCAAGGACAGCAGGTGTCGGAACCCTTATTATCGGCCATTTCTCTGCCAGATATAAGGATGTCTCAGTTCTTGTCGACGAAGCAAAATCATTGTTCCCCAGAACCCTCCCCGCTATTGACGGAAAATCATATGAGCTAGAGCATATCGATCATACGTAATGAAAGATTACTTATATTTAAACTTTTCCGGATAATTAATAATCTGAAGTGAACGAAAAGATCTGATATTCGACTGTAGATGTCGCATGAGGATGCAATTGCCACTATGACAACTGACTGGTCAATGTCTTTCTCATGAATCTGTCAGAACAATCTCATTGAGATTGTTAACAGAGACGTTTATGAAATTAATTTAAAGATTCCGGCTATAATAAAGACAGTGGGAATAAAACAAAAAGGCACGAAAATTGTTGTTCAGCTTCAGTTGATTAATACTGGAAGACGCTTTTTTTCGTTTAACTATGAAAAGCCTTGAAAAGTGCAATATGCCACCAAGAAAGAGAGGACAATTATGATAATCAGAAAAGCACTTATAATCTTTTTAATATTATTGCATGGAATTGCAAATCAATATGTTTCTGGTCAAACTCTGACAAACGAGACAATTAAGCTGGGCAGAACTCTTAATATTATTGATGATTATTACGTTGATTCCACCAATATCAGTAAAATAACTGAAAAAGTTATTATTGGAATGTTAAGAGACCTTGATCCCCATTCTACTTATATATCTGCTGAAGACGTTAAAGAAGCTAATCAGGCCCTTCTTGGTAATTTTGAGGGAATAGGTATTTCTTTTAATATTCTTCATGATACTATATTAGTTGTCGAGCCGATTTCAGGGGGGCCATCTGAGAAAGTGGGATTGCTTGCTGGTGACAGGATTGTTACTATTAACGGCGAAAAAGTGGCAGGAATAAAGATAACAACTACAGGTGTAAGAAACCGTCTTATGGGACCCAAGGGAACGGTCGTCAAGTTAGGCGTGTCGAGAAAGGGAGAAAAACAGATTCTTGATTATGCTATAATCCGCGATAACATACCTATTAACAGTCTGGATGCTGCTTATATGCTCGATAAGGAAACAGGGTATGTTAAGCTTAATAAATTTGCAGCTACAACAAACAAGGAATTCACCGATGCTCTTCAGTCGCTGAAAAAGAATAATATGAAAAACCTTGTTATTGACCTGCGTAGCAATGGTGGAGGTTATATGTCGGCTGCAATAGATCTGGCAAATCATTTTTTCAGGGATAAGAAGCTGCTTGTCTATCTTATAGGGCGCAAATACCCGAGGCGAGACTATAAATCTTCGGGATCGGGTAATCTTGCGTCGGCCAGGGTTGTGGTGCTTACAGATGAAACTTCGGCATCAGCCAGCGAGATATTTGCAGGCGCCATACAGGATTGGGACAGGGGGGTAATAATTGGCCGAAGGACCTTTGGCAAGGGACTGGTGCAGACACCTTTTTCTCTTAATGACGGATCAATGATCCGTCTGACGATAGCCCGTTATTTTACGCCAACGGGAAGATCGATACAGACCCCTTATAATGAGGGTTATGAAAAGTATATGAGCTCCTTTTACAACAGATATTCAAACGGAGAACTGGTATCTGTTGACAGTATTCATATGCCTGATTCTCTGAAGTTCAAAACTCTTGTTAACCAGCGTACAGTATATGGGGGAGGAGGCATCATGCCTGATGTATTTATGGCTGTTGATACAACAAATTACTCGGATTATTACAGGGCTCTTGTACGAAGGGATGTTTTCAGGTCTTTTATCCTTGAATATGCTGACAGGAACAGGGCCAGAATAGCATCAAACTATTCCTCTTTTGATGAATTCAAAGAGCGTTTTCAGTTAAGCCCTGAAGAGATAAAGGATTTTATAAAACGAGGGGAAGAGCTGGGTGTTAAATATGTTGATAATCAGTTTGACAGATCAAAGGAAGAAATACTTCTTATACTGAAAGCATTGATTGCAAGTAATATATGGCATTCAAACGAGTATTACAGGATAATAAATGAAAATGATCCGGTTATTGATAAGGCTCGTGAAATTATTTCAGATGCCAAAACCTATAACAGTATTTTGGCCAGGAGATCAGACGATCTGGCCTTGTCTTCTAATCAATACGGTATCCCTTGAAAATAAATTCGAGTTTGATCGATGGCTCTTTACTGTCAATCTCATCGTATGAAAACACCAATACCTTGCCATCAATAGTGATTTTCACCTGCAGATCTTCTGTATAGAGATTACTGATAACCATATTAGAACCTGATAGCGCCCAGTTAAAAACAATATTACTTGCAAATTCATAGTAAATGCCAGCCCCTCCGGAAACAAACTGGAAAATTTTCTCGGTTGCTTTCAGATATTGTGTATGAGATTCTTTCTTGATCCCATTTTCATAAACTATAATGGTATGTTCCCTTATCTCCCATGTTCCGATTATGGCTTCTGACAGCGACTTGTCCTTTTCACATGAAGTGAATGTTAAAAGTATAAGGGACAGGAAAACAAGGGTGTAAAACTTCATATTTTTCATTATTATCCGGATTAATTAACTGTAATTTCAATTATTAGAACGTTAAAAATAGCAACATGTTTTATTTTCTTGTGCATGAAAGTGTAAAAAATATTTTTATTGGCTCAAATAATTAACTTTGACGATCATGGGTATTCAGAAATTTGTTGCCAAAACCCTGTATGGACTTGAAAATGTTCTTGCTTCTGAACTGAAAGAGCTTGGAGCAACAGATGCAGAGCCTGGAAACCGTGCTGTTTTTTTTACAGGCAACAAAGAGCTTCTGTACAGGATTAACTACTGCTCCCGTACAGCTATATCTGTGCTTATGCCTGTTGCAAGCTTCAGTATAGGATCAAGGGAGGACCTTTATAAAAGCTCAAAGGCTTTAAGCTGGTCAAAGTACATGAGTGCTTCGATGACTTTTTCGATAGTGCCGGTTGTAAACTCAAAGCTTTTTAGTCACACTATGTATCCCGGCCTTGTATTAAAAGATGCAATAGCAGATCATTTCAGGAGCAAAACAGGAATAAGACCTGATGTAGATACCGAAAATCCTGATTTGCTGATCAATTTACATATAAGTAACAGAAAAGTTACTATTTCGCTTGATTCATCAGTAACCCCGCTTTTTAAGAGAGCTTACAGGGTCGGGCAGGGCATGGCGCCTCTTAATGAGGTTCTTGCTGCAGGTATCCTGAAGCTTTCAGGCTGGGATGCTTCAAAACCTCTTCTTGACCCGATGTGCGGTTCAGGAACTATTCCCATTGAAGCCGGACTTATGGCAAACAATGTACCGCCAGGATTCTTTAGAAACACTTATGGATTCAGTAAATGGAAAGATTATGATGATACTCTTTTCAGAAAGGTCAGGGAGGATTGCGACAGCAGGATAATTAAATCATCAGCTGTTATAAAAGGAACAGATGTCTCGGAAGAAGCAATAAAAATTGCTTCGGCTAATGCGGAAAAAGCGGGCTTAAAGGGTGTTGTTAGCTTTAAAATAGCAGATTTTAAGGATTTAAAACCCGGGAGTACAGAAGGTTATCTTGTATTCAATCCTCCTTATGGCCAGAGATTGCAGGTGGAAGAACTGAACAGCCAGTACAGACTGATAGGATCAACACTTAAGCATAGTTATTCCGGCCATAAAGCCTGGATAATAACCCCGGGAAAAGAATGTCTTCACAATATAGGTCTAAGACCATCAGTTAAATACAAGTTGTTCAATGGTTCAATTGAATGTATTCTGGCAGGATTTCAAATGTATTCGGGTTCACTAAGGAGACATGACTAATGATATCAACATAAAAATGTCATTGATCCTCGTTTTTTAATAGTTTGATCAAAAAACGCCTCAAATTTTCATAATCAGGAATGTGGGAATGTTATTATTTGCTAACTTCATTTTTTTATTATATTTGTGTTATCGGAAACAATCCATTTCCAAATTAGAAGCTTAAATGGGCTTTAATATAGAGAGTTATTTACCGGACCGGACAAAGAATAACATTATTCTTTTTTATAAAGGGAATGTTGATTCTGATGTTATCAATCAGATACTTGACGAGGTTGAATATAAGATGATTCAGGAAAATGACCGGTCAAAACTCAGGAAAAAAGTCTATAATGTTCTTGTTGAAAGTCTTCAGAATCTGTATCATCACGTTGATAAAGTCCCTGAGGATTATGAGGATCAGACTTCCGAAAAATTCGGGATACTTCTGGTCAAAAAGGTAGACAAGGGTTATAAGATAATAACAGGTAACTTTATAAAGGCTGATAATGTTGAAAAGCTTGAAGAAAAGATAAAAAAGATCAATCAGTCGAGCTGTGAGGAAATAAGGGAACTTTATAAATTTATACTCAACCACCAGAAAATCTCTGAAAAAGGCGGAGGAGGTTTAGGCCTGGTTGATATAGCAAGAAAAACAGGTAATAAACTTATTTATACTTTCAAGGAATATAATGACAAGTATTCATTTTTTTATCTTGATATTTTAGTTAGTGAAGAGAATTAGTACCAAATCCATAAGATAACCATAAAAATTATATAAGATGGAACCGATCAAAATTGAAGGAACACCAAAGACCCCTACTGTAAGATTTGATTCTTCAGCAGGTGTATTTGAAATCAGGGGGCGATCAATTCCGGAAAACTCGGTTGAGTTTTACAAACCCATAGTAGACTGGCTTGATAGTTATAAAGAAAATCCTCTTCCAAAAACCATTGTTAACATACGCCTCGAGTATTTCAATACGAGTTCCTCGAAATGTATTCTTGATGTTTTTAAAAAGCTTGAAGCTATCCATAAGGCAAAGAATGATGTCGAAGTTCACTGGTATTATGAAGAGGATGATGAAGATATGCTGGAAGCCGGAGAAGATTACGAATCAATTATAAGGGTACCCTTTAAAATGATAGAGATAGTAGAATAGCTGTAAGCATATAGTTTTCAAACAGGTATTGCGGAAATAAAACAGCAGGATTGTCTCGTGAAAAGACATCCTGCTGTTTTTTATTCTGAGGCTCTGTACTTCTTTCCAAAGGCAGTCTGTCCTGAATCAAGCAATTTTTTGAGAAGTCTGAAGTAAAGAATGATGTATAAGATTAAGGTCATGAACCAGAGTACAATTATATTGACAATGTATGTGTCAATCTCTTTGCCGAACAACAATTTTGTCGGTGAGTAGAAATGTGCCTTTATGAAAGGGTGTCTTGGATCCATATAGATAGGATCAAGCTTCTGTCTTAGTTCCCCTTTGAATTCGATTATTTTTTCTGTTTCATTTTTATTTGTTACGAACTCTTCGAGTGATTTGTTGGTATAATCATCCCTGAGTTTCAGAAGTGCTTCGTTATCTATATTCTGCAGGGTGGTAAGGAGTGCATCTTTTTTGTCTTTTGCATTATTGTAGTATGCAACAAAATACCTCCTGATGTATTCAAGTCTGTCAAGCGCCTCATTTATTATTGTCTCAGTTACCTTATCAGGTGTCAGCAGTTCATATTTCTCAAACTTAAGCGATGGATAGTCTTCTCCGTTTTTCCTGAATTCGTTATACACAACCCTGAGACCGTTATTGAAATCCCTGCTTTGAGTGTTGTTTTTCAGGTCAGTCAGCACCTTTTCCAGGTTTCCTTTAACTTCTATATACCAGTAATCTTTCTTATACCTTGCAAGGCTCATGGCCTTATCATAAGCATAGAACTGTTGTTCATACCTGTTGTCCTTGAACTGCTTCACTGCAAGTGCTTCATAGCCCCATCTGGCAGATAAGAACTCACCATAAACCGGTATCGAAACAGGGGAAGACAGATTTGGGTTGAGTTTTTCAAACTTCACCATTATACCACTTAGTATTATCTGGGGTATTACAAGGAATGGTATCAGGATATAAATAGTCACAACAGCTTTAAAACTATCGGAAATAACAAGTCCTATAATATTAGCCCCTGCCCAGCATGAAAACAACACCAGCCAGTATTGCAGGAACATGCCCTTGATACCTATTATTGCATTGCCTATCAGAACAAAGGTAAATGCCTGAATAGCAGAGATGCCAAACTGAACAAAAACCTTTGAAACCAGATAGCTGTTCCAGCTCAGATTCAGGAATGCTTCCCTCTTAAGTATCTTCCTGTCTT
>DAONXX010000086.1:0-8550 GCA_035414025.1 Bacteroidales bacterium
AAGGTGATCTGGTTATCTTTGATAAGGGTTTAAGGTGTAACTGGAATGTAACTAAGGCTGTTAAAAAGCATTACAGGTTCAGCTAATCTGTAATAGTTAGCACTTGATCGGACAGTGGGGATATTTTTACTGAATAAATACTAGAGAATTGTTAATCAATCTCGACAACCGTAATCCCTGAACCGCCCATATCAACGTGTTCATCACGAAAAGACTTTACAACATCAACTGTGGCCAGATAATCCCTTACAAGCTGCCTGAGTATCCCATTCCCTTTCCCGTGAAGAATCCGGAGGTTTTTATGTTGTACAATCAGTGCATCATCTATAAGCTCCCTTACACGGTTGAGTGCTTCCTCTCCCCGCACTCCCCTGATATCTATTTCTGATTTAAAATTAAGTTTCCGTTCATGGAGACCAGGGTCCGGAGTTGAAGTTCTCCTAACAGTCCTGAGGCTTTCTCGTAACTCCGTTCTGCTTATTCTTTCAACTCTGTCCACGGGCACCTGTAATCTCATACTTCCCGTTTCAACCTGCACCAATTTCCCTCTGACCGAGACAATCTCACCAGCAGCCTGCGTTTCTTTAATCCTTACCGCATCACCGGGCCTCAACGGCTTCGCCTTTTCCTTTACTGCTTTTTCTTCCTTCGGTTTGCTTTTATTTTTATAATGTTTTGCCCTTTCAACCAGGCCCGACATTTTCTTTTCAAATTGCGATTCAACAGGAACTGATTTTTCCTCAACAGTACTTTTGAATTCCTCAAGCTCCTGGCGAACCTCCTTAGTCCTTTCTTTTTCAGCCTGAGATTCCCTTATCTGCCGGATTGTATTTTCAATAATTCGGTTCGATTTTTTAAGCAATTCCTGAGCCTCATCCTTTGCCTGTATTATTATTTCTTTCCGGGCAGATCTGACATCTGACAACTCCTTTTCATACTGTTCAATCAAGCCCTCCAGACGTTTTTCTTGTTGCCTTATATTCTGCCGCTTTGTTTCCCAGTATCTTTTATCCCTGGCAATATCTTTCAGATGCCTGTCGTAGTCAATATTCTTCACTCCAACCTTCCCTGCAGCTTCATCAAGAATATTTTCCGGCAGACCAATCTTCCTTGCAATCTCAAAAGCAAATGAACTCCCCGGCTTACCAATGTTGAGCTTGAATAGTGGCTGCATAAGGTGATTGTCAAAAGCCATTGCACCATTTACTATTCCTTCTGTAAGTGAAGCAAAGTACTTCAGATTTGTATAGTGCGTTGTAAGAACACCAAAAACCTTCTTTCTGTTTAGTTCACCAAGAATCGCTTCTGCTATAGACCCTCCCAACATCGGTTCGGTACCTGTACCAAATTCATCAATGAGTATCAGACTTTTCCCCGAACCATGTTTAAGGAAATGCTTCATGTTTATAAGATGAGAACTGTAGGTACTTAAATCATTATCTATACTTTGCTCATCACCTATGTCTATAAGTATATCGCTGAAAATACCGCATTCTGATCCTTCCTCAACAGGTATCGTAAATCCGCATTGCAACATATACTGGAGCAGACCGACAGTTTTAAGGCATACTGATTTGCCACCTGCATTAGGACCGGAAATGACAAGGATCCTGTTTGTATTATCAAGCTGAATATCAAGCGGTACCACTTTTCTTCCCGGGGTCCTTGAAAAAGCTATGAACAGAAGGGGGTGGACTGCCTTCTTCCATAAAATACCTGGTCTGCCAGTGATTACAGGTTTGATTGAATTAAGATTATTGCAAAAAAGCGCCTTGGCTCTCAGGAAATCAATCCTGCCAAGAAAATTATTTGATTCGATAAGATCATCAATATAGGGCCTGATATTATCAGCAAACAATGTCAGGATTTTGACAATCTCTCTCTTTTCCTCATATTCAAGTTCAACTATACTGTTATTTATCTCAACTATATCTTCAGGTTCAATAAAGACTGTCTTGCCTGAAGACGACTGGTCATGTATAAGTCCCTTTAACTTCCTTTTATTATAAGTACTAACAGGGATGACCCCCCTCCCATTCCTGACTGAAGCAGATGTATCCGAGTCAACTATACCATCAGCCTGTGCCTGCTTCAGTATTGCATTAAGCCGTTTGGATACCTGAGAGTTTTTAGATATTATTTCTGTTCTGATTTCTTTTAACCTGGGTGAAGCATTATCCTTTATAACTCCATGATCATCAATAATCCTGTTGATTGAATCAAGAACATAGGGATAGATCTTTACCGGTTTACACATTTTTTTAAGAAAAGGGTATCTTAACTCATCCCTGGCTTTGAAAAAATTGAGTATTGATCTTACCGTTTCCAGTGATCGTTTAAGATCATATACCTCTCTCACTGCAGGGAAAGTGCCCTCAATCCTTATTTTGCTCAGACAATCGGAAAAACCAAAATAATTATCTGATGGGAAATTTTCTTCAAACTTCAGAATCAGTTGGAATTCATTAGTAACTGAAAGTTCTTCCGAGATAGTTTCCAGATCATCCTCAAAAATGATATCATCAGCAATCTGAATACCCATGGGACTCAGACATCTCTCTTTCAGCAGATCACGAATTTTGTCAAATCCTATCTTATTTTCAAAATTATCGGGGTAGAACATTTATAGTACCTGCAAATTAGCACAAAAATATAAAGTTATTACAACCATTCAATCTTAACAAAATTCGGCAAAAATTAATTGCAGGATAGGTAATTTGTCGTTTTTCATTATTTTTAGCTTTCTTAATAAAAATCTTGTTGAATTAAAATATCTATGAAAATGAAAGTTTATAGAATCCGTCTGCTTATTGCAGTTTTTCTGTTGATACCCGAATTGCTTTTTGCCCAGACAGAAAATGTTGATCTTTCAATGATCTACAAGATCAAACAGGAGGCATCTGTAAATTCAAAGATTGAAGACCTTGCTTTCTGGCTTACTGACTATGCCGGACCAAGACTAACAGGTTCTTCGGGAGCAACAAGAGGTTATGATATAGCTAAAAAGAAAATGGAGGAACTTGGATTTCAGAATGTCAGGATAGAAGCTGCTGCTCAGTTTAACCGGGGCGGCTGGGACAATCTCAAAACCTACGCTGCCATGACAGCTCCCTATTATTCAAATATTGCCTGCAATCCTGTAGCATGGACAGGAAGTACGGAAGGAGTCGTAAAAAGTGAAGTTGTGCTGCTCGATATAAGATCAGAATCTGACCTTGAAAAATACAGAGGCAAGCTTGCAGGTAAAATAATCCTGATGAATCCGTCATCAACTTCCCAGAATGAAATTAGCTTTGAGCCTCTGGCATCAAGGTACACCGACGGGCAACTTGCCCAGATAGCAAGGGAAACATTTCCGGGCGGTGCAGGAGGAAGAAGGCCTAATATACAACAAGTGAACCCTGCCTTCCTGCTGAGAAACAAAATAAATGAACTTATAAAAAGCGAGGGTGTGGCAGTCATTCTTAACAACTCAGGCTCGTATAACGTGCCCAGGTCTACAGGAGTCATGTACAACTCCGGCGAAAAAGAACCTGTTGCCGAGCTTAACATCCCCATGGAAGCTTTTCAAAGAATGGAAAGACTTATCAGACATGATATAAAAGTTGAGATGGAGATTGAGATAAAGAACAGATTTTTCCCAAGTCCGACAATCTATAATGTCATCGGCGAGATCCAGGGAACAGATAAAAACCTAAGGAATGAGGTAGTATTGCTGGGTGCGCATCTGGATTCATGGCATGGAGGAACAGGTGCTGCAGACAATGCTTCCGGATGTATTGTCATGCTGGAAGCCCTTCGCATACTTAAAAGCATCAACGCTGCACCGAAACGCACCATCAGGGTAGCGTTATGGGGTGGTGAAGAACAGGGTCTGAACGGCTCACAGGGCTATGTTGAAAATTATCTTGTTGATACAAAAACAAAGGAACACAAACCTGATTATGACAGATTTGTCGCTTACTTCAATATGGATAACGGTTCTGGCAGATATAGAGGTATCTATCTGCAGCAAAATGAATTAATAAGGCCTGTTTTTGAAGAATGGTTGAAACCCTTTGCCGATCTCGGCTGCTCTACAATTGCAATCAGAAATACCGGATCAACTGATCACGTATCTTTCGATCGCCACGGACTACCCGCCTTTCAGTTTATCCAGGATCCGATAGAATACGGACGGACTTACCATACAGTGATGGATACATATGAAAGACTTGTGATGAATGATCTGAAAATAAATGCAATGATCACTGCATCCTTTGCATATAATGCAGCTATGAGGAATGAAAAGCTGCCACGGAAACCTTAGACGCCAAAAGTCTTTTTCTGATCAACATCTTTCATAGATAACTGTATCCTTTTCCTTTCAGGTTCAACTGACAGGACTTTTACATAAACATGCTGGTGAAGTTTCACAACCTCAGAGGGATCTTTTACGAAATTTTTACTGAGATTGGATATATGAACGAGACCATCCTGTTTTATCCCGATATCTACAAATGCCCCAAATTTTGTAATATTAGTTACAATTCCCGGGACTATCATTCCGGGAACGAGATCCCGCATCTCATGTATATCAGCAAATCTGAACTCCTTTATTTTTGATCTGGGATCTCTTCCCGGCTTCTCAAGTTCAGCTATGATATCCTTAAGTGTAGGTATTCCAACTGAGTCAGTTATATAGTGTTCAATTTTAATTTCCTTGCGTTTCCCCTCATTTCTGATAAGCTCCGCTACATCACACCCTATATCTTCTGCCATCCTTTCAACAATATGATAACTCTCCGGGTGTACTGCACTGCTGTCAAGAGGATGCTCGGCATTTCTGATCCTCAGAAATCCGGCACATTGCTCAAAAGCCTTTGAACCAAGCCGTTTTACTTTCAGAAACTCATTCCTCGATTTAAAAGGACCGTTTTCGCTTCTGTAATCAACAATGTTCTGGGCTAACTGAGGTCCCAGCCCTGATACATATGTCAGAAGATGACTGCTTGCAGTATTCACTTCAACACCTACTGCATTTACACAACTCATCACAACCTCGTCAAGCGAATTCTGAAGCTTCTGCTGATCGACATCATGCTGATACTGCCCCACACCTATTGATTTAGGATCTATCTTAACAAGCTCTGCAAGCGGGTCCATTAATCTCCTGCCGATAGAAACAGCACCTCTGACAGTCACATCGTAATCGGGAAATTCATCCCTTGCAACTTTGGAAGCAGAATAAACTGATGCTCCTGCTTCACTGACAATGAATACCTGCAAATCCTTTTCAAATTTTATATATTTAATAAGGTCTTCTGTTTCCCTGCTTGCAGTACCATTTCCTATAGCTATGGCTTCTATCTTATATGCATTGACAAGGGAAAGGATCTTCCTTATTGACAAGGCCGTCTGATTCTGGGGAGGGTGTGGATAGATAGTCTCATTATGAACCAGGTTCCCCTGCCTGTCGAGGCAAACAATTTTACAACCCGTTTTGTATCCCGGATCAATAGCCAGTATATTCTTCTCACCCAGGGGAGGTGCAAGAAGAAGTTGCCTGAGATTGTCCGCAAATACCCTTATCGCTTCTTCATCAGCTTTTTCTTTTGCGATATTGCGAAATTCTGTTTCCATCGACGAAGATAAAAGTCTTTTCCAGCTGTCTGAGACTGCTTCATCTACTATTTCAGAAGATTTGTTTGCTGACCTGATAAATACCGATTTAAGAATTGCCAATGCATTTTCATCTTCCAGTTTTATTGATAGCCGCAAAAATCCTTCCTCCTCACCCCGGCGCATAGCAAGAAGCCTGTGTGAAGGGCATTTCTTCAAAGGCTCTGACCAGTCAAAATAATCACTGAACTTGTTCCCGTCAGTTTCCTTGCCTTTAATTACTCTGGAATATATTACTGCTTCTTTATCATAAAGATTCCGAAGCCTCGTGCGGGCTGTCTTATCTTCGCTTATCCATTCGGCAATGATATCTCTGGCTCCTGAAACGGCTTCTGCTATGTCAGCGACATCTTCATTCAGGAATTGCTCAGCCCTGATCTCAGGATCCGTTTCGTCCTGTTTGAAAATGATCTCCGCCAGAGGCTCAAGGCCCTTTTCCTTTGCGATAGTAGCTCTTGTGCGTCTTTTAGGCCTATAAGGCAGATAGATGTCTTCCAACTCAGACATAGTAGGCGCAGACTCAATCTTCAGAAGCAGCTCAGGAGTCATCTTACCCTGCTCTTCAATTGATTTTTTTACACTTTCAATCCGGGCATCAAGTTCCTTGAGACGATTATTCTCATCTTTTATACTCGATATTGTTACTTCATCAAGACTTCCTGTCATCTCCTTTCTGTACCTGCTTATAAAAGGTATTGTAGCCCCTCCTTCCATAAGCCTTATGCAGTTCTCTACCTGCCACCTGTGCAATCCGAGTCTTTTTGAAATCAACTCAATGTTCTTGTCATTATTCATTGCATTATCTATTCTATATTTTCCATCAACAATATCACCTTCAGCGGGTGTGTTACATATCTTTTTTTAGCTTATTTTCTTGTTATTTAATAATTTAAGATAAATTTCCCTGCACACCCAGGCATCAGTTGCAGCGTAGATTTGCTGAGCCTCTGTGAGTTCCCTGGCTTCCCAGTCGCTTACTTGTTGCCGTTTTGAAATACGAAATCCCAACACAATGGCAGTCAGTTTTTTAAGTCCCGAACTCTCTATCCCGAAATCCTTTACATAACTCTGAAGGTCAATAAAACCTTCAGTACTGAATTTACTCAGGGCTTTAAGATAGCGAATATCATCCCTCACAGCGACACCTATTTTGAGTATTCCTGCATCGGCAAAAAGCCTGGCAAAATCGTCGGGAAACCCTATCCTATTTATCCTGAATAAATAAGCAGTGTCAGAAGTAGCAAATTGTATCAGGGAGATCTTATTTTTATGACCTTTCCTGAAAGATGGCTTTGTTTCTGTGTCAAATCCCAGGTATTTTTCTTTAAACAACCCTGGCATAACACTTTTAAACACAGTCATATTATCAACCATTACTATTCTGCCTTTGAACCAGCAGAGATCGTAATTCTGAATTTCATTGGCTGAGATATTATTTTGAAATACATTATCCTCTTTTGTTTCTGAACTCATTTTGTCTTTTCGAGATAAACCACTCTGATTTGTTTCTCCTGTCATCATCCTCTTTTTCTTCAATTTCTGTGAAATAGATCTCTTCTCCTGAATAAATAAATCTGTGAATCGCCTTCATCGAATTAACGAGTTTCTGGCCCCAGATATTCTCAAAGTTCATTTTGCACTCCCAGACAGCATCATTCATAATTTCCTCTGTACCTGTTTGATAAAGAAGCAAAAAATCCTTGATATCCTGGTATATATCAGCCATATATTCTGCAAGACTTGAAGGAACCGGTATTTCTGATTCAACAAATTTTTCATCGAAAATCTCCAGAAAATCGTTTGCATTGCCGAACTTTAGTTTCAACGAGTCATGAATCCTATACCAGTCTGCCTCAGTGACGAATTTATCATTTCCATCTTCAAAGTAAGGTTCAAGGGAAGGAAGCAATGAAGCCTTAAGGTACATTAACGGGAGAATTCGTTGAAGTATCCTGAGAAGATCGTCTCCACTCACCTCAGCTGAACGTTCAGCGTATTTGCAGAATTCATTTGCAACAGCAACAAATTCAATAACATTTCTGGAATAAACATGATTTGACTTATCAGACATCTTATTTTTTATTTGCGTGCAAAATTATGCAATTATCGGAAAAGGATGACAGAATATCTTTTATATCTCATATCAGGGAACCTTTCTTCATACCAGAAATCAATCAGACATTTTTCTTTCTCAATAAAAAAATTATTCATTTATTGGCATCTGATCAGGGAAACAGGAATTTATTCTGATTATATTTCCCCGGTCATTAATATTGGAGTATAACATTTGACTGTAAATCAACATCTTTTAATATGAGATATCTGGTTCTTGTTCTGACAGCAGGTTTATTATTGTTGACAGCTTCTACTGCCCATGGGCAACTTGAATTTCCCGTTTTTAAGAAAACAACAGCACAACCTTCCATTCCGAATCAACTTCCGGAAGAATATATGCCTGTTATGGGTGTCTGGCAATGGGATGACAAAGTTCTTCAACCTGATGGTTATAAAGGCATTATCGAAGATGTAAGCATGAATTCCCCCTTTAATCTGCTGATTCCCTTTCTTAGGCTTCCGGACAAAGAAGTTGTTGATAAGGACATTCACAAGCAAATAATCCTTGCTGCCGACTGGGCTATCGAGCATAATATAGGCCTCGTTCCTGATCTTGATCTGCGTTTGGCTAGAAGAGCATTTATAAACAAATATCCTGATGAACTACAGGAAATGTTGAGACTTCAGGAAGTGAAACTTGCGAAAAAAAACACGACAGAAACAATAGTTTCAGGCATAGATAATCTAAATGATCATTACGCCGAAGGTCAGATCCCTTCATATAATATTCTTAAAAACAATAATTATGACGTTGTAAAAGTTTTTCCGCCTATC
>DAONXX010000087.1:0-8534 GCA_035414025.1 Bacteroidales bacterium
CTGATTTTTCAAATGCCGGATACAAGGGAGGAGGGGTTCCTATACCTTATGTTCCGAATAAAGAAACGATCTGGCCGGTTCCGGGAGATAATTCTGCAAATATTCAGGCTGCGATTGATAGAGTATCAGCCTTGCCTCCCGATGCTTCCGGATTTCGGGGTGCGGTGTTGCTTAAAATGGGATTTTACAGACTCGAAAAACCCTTATACATTAAAGCTTCCGGTGTCGTTCTACGCGGTGAAGGAATGAGTGATATCGGAACCATTCTTTATGGCGTTTTGCCTGCCCCGGATCCAAATGCAACTGGCAGGCAACGAATGGCAAGACCCGATATGATAAACATTGGCGCGGAAAATGGAACGGAACTGATAGAAGACAGCAAGCAATTAATTACTGACAATTATGTCCCTTTTGGGGCTGTAAGTTTTAATGTAAAATCGGCCAAGGGCTTTAAAATAGGCGATAAAGTGATTGTTAAACGCTATGGGAATGAAGCCTGGGTTAAAGAATTGAATATGACTGATGAAATAGCCAGCAGCAGAGCCTGGAAATTTGATATCAATTATGACCGCGAAATTGTTAATATCAATGGAAATACCATTACGATTGATGCACCCATTTTTACGGCAATCGATACACGCTGGGGAGGTGGCGAACTAATAAAATACAACGATAATCGCATTGAGCAGTCGGGTATTGAAAATTTACGTGGAATATCGGATTATAATCCAACGGTGAGAACCACATCCTACGGAAACATGGATCGCGACAAATTGGCGAAAGAGTATCAATACCAGGGAGACGAATATTATTCTGACGAAAACCATTATTATAATTTTATCAGTTTTACAAATGTTAAAAATGCCTGGGTGCGAAATGTAACTGCTTTGCATTTTGCTTATAGCGCTGTGATAACAGGTGGCGGAGCTAAATGGATTACTGTTCAGGATTGCATTTCTATGGAACCTGTTTCGGTTCGGGCAGGTGGCAGACGTTTTACATTCAAATTGAATGGCCAGTTAAGTCTGGTTCAAAGATGTTTATCCTATAAAGGCCGTCACTCTTTTACAGGGGAAAGCGCCACTTCAAGTGGTAATGTGTTTTTTGACTGTAAAGCCATCAATCCCTACTCTACCAGTGAGCCTCATGGCTACTGGGTAAATGGTATACTTTACGACAATGTGCAGGCACCATTAACAGCCCGGTATTGGGACTTTATTATGGGATGGGCAGGAGCGAACACTGTCTTTTGGAACTGCGAGGGTGATTACCTGATTCAAAGTCCGCCAACGGCTGCAAACTATTCCTTTGGACATATCGGTATAAATGCAGTTTCATTTAACGCCGGATTGCAGGATTTAACGAAACCAAACGGCCATGTTGAATCGATGGATAAACATGTTACACCAAGAAGTTTATATCTTACTCAGTTAAAAGAAAGACTTGGCGAGCAGGCAGTTAAAAATGCCATTGGCTCGAATGATTATTAATAATTTGCGGTTCCCCCGCTTGAGCGGGGCAGGCTATCAAACCACTTAAATAAAAATTATATTCTGATGAAATCTGTTAAACTGATTCTTTTTTCAATATTGTTTTTGGGAGCTGTTGTTTTAGCTAAAGCTCAGGATATTCCACCAACAACAACTTTGGTATATCCCGGAACTGACGGCAAGCTTGTATATGTTGCCGACAGTCTGGGTAATAAAATTCCTGATTTTTCAAATGCCGGATACAAGGGAGGAGGGCTTCCTATACCTTACGTTCCGAATAAAGAAACGATCTGGCCCGTTCCTGGAGACAATTCAGACAATATACAGGCTGCTATTGATAAAGTATCAGCCTTGCCGCCCGATGCTTTTGGGTTTAGGGGGGCAGTCCTTCTGAAGGCCGGTACTTACGAACTTGAAAAACCGATTAGCATAAAGGTTTCCGGAGTAGTACTCCGGGGAGAAGGGATGAGTGAAATAGGTACCATTCTCATAGGCAAAATACCAAAAGACAGGCAAGCTTATGGAAGAGGAGGCCTGATAAATGTAAGTGGACCAACGGCAATAGCTCCGCTTGAAGATACAAAGCAGTTAATAACTGATAATTATGTGCCTGTTGGTGCCTGCAGCTTTAATGTAGCATCAGCAAAAGCTTTCAAAGCCGGTGACAAGATCCTTGTGCGCAGGGTAGGGAACCAGGACTGGATAAAGGAGATTGGTGAAGACAGTATTGCTGCCGGGAGGAATAAATGGAGACCTTTCACAATAACCTATGACAGGGTTATTACCGAAGTAAAAGGTAATACAATAGTAATTGATGCTCCGATATTCACAGCAGTTGAAACCAGATGGGGCGGGGGCGATATAGTTAAATACGTTGATGAAAGAATTGAGCAGGTGGGGGTGGAAAACTTGCGCGGTATTTCAGAATATAACCCTTCGGTCCGACAGATGACGTATGGCAACATGGACCGTGACAAGTTAAACCCTAAATTCCAGTATAAGGGCGAAGAGTATTTCTCGGATGAAAATCATGTAAGTAACTTTATTGTAATATCCAATGCAAAAAATGTCTGGATCAGGAACATCAGTGCACTTCACTTTGCCACCAGTGTTATCCAGAGTAACGCAGGCTCGAAGTGGATCACGGTGCAGGATTGCGAATCATGGGAGCCGGTTGCGCAGCGTTGGGGTGGAAGAAGGTTTATTTACCAGATGAATGGTCAGCTCTGTTTGGTACAACGGTGTTTTTCACAGAAAGGGAGACATTCATTTGTTCTGCAGGGCCCGGAAGCCAGCGGTAATGTGTTTTTCGACTGCCAGGCTATTAACCCGTATTCAACAAGCGAACCGCATAACAGATGGGTGAATGGTGTGCTTTATGATAATGTGAAAGCACCGCTTACAGCAAGGTATTGGGATTACATTATTGGCTGGGCCGGCGCTAATATTGTTTTCTGGAATTGTGAAGGCGATTTTCTGGTCCAGAGTCCACCAACGGCAAAAAACTATTCGTTCGGACATATTGGGATAAATGCGGTAATTTTTAATGCCGGTTTGCAAGATCTCACAAAACCCAACGGACATGTTGAATCTCTTGACAGACATGTGACACCAGGAAGCCTTTATCTGACACAACTAAAGGAAAGACTTGGAGTTGAGGCTGTAAAGAATATTTCAAAGGGAGGACAGGAATGGTAATGGGCTCTATCTGAATGTTAAATAATTCAGGAGGGTGTCTCAAAAAAGGGGCACCCTCTTTCTTAGTTCATTGTCATTTTCTTTTGCTCTTTAAAAACATAATGAATAAAAGTCTCAGAAAGACTCAAATAATAAGGCCGTCTCAATTATCTTATGAGACGGCCTTATGCGTTTTAAATTTGATTCCTCAATGAGGATTTGTGACGGGTTATCCTAAAGGTAATTCACATAACCTTCCATATTGGTACGGATCTTATAAACCTTGGTGTAACTTACAATATACAGCGTTTTCATGTCATCGTCTCCGAAGCATAAGCTTACGGGGAAGTTTGGCAGGTTGATCATTCCGACGAACTGGCCTTCGGAATTGAATATCTGAACGCCATAATAAGTTGCAACGTAAATATTCCCCATCTTGTCTATTGCCATACCATCAGCACTGGAGGATCTTGCTTTTCTGTCAAGTACATTGTCGACAAGGAATACTTTAGCAAACTGTCTGCCATTGCTTATAGTTCCATCTTCATTGACATCGTATGCCCATACATAGTTTTTCTTGTCGCTGACTACCGGGCACCATGACTCATCATCATAGCAGTTGTTTATGTAGAGGGTTTTACCATCGGGAGAGAGCAGGATGCCGTTAGGCATTGCAAACTCGTTGGGCTCAGTTATCCTTGTCATTTTACCTTCAGGAGAAATATAATAAACAGCACGTCCGGGCTGAAATTTCTCAGCTTCCATCGTAAACTGCGGATCTGTAAAGTATATGCCTCCTTTGGCATCGGTTATTATATCATTAGGTCCATCAATTTTCTTACCTTCATATCTGTCAGCTACAACTCTTACAATTCTGCCCTCTGTTGTCATTTCAAGAACCCTGTGGCCAATCATGTCGCATACCAGGAGGTTGCCGTTTTTATAAGGATAAAGACCATTTGTCTGCATTTTGCCTTCGCTAATGTTTCTGTAGGAACCGTCGGGACTCATTTCAACGATTGAACTCTTTTCGGGGTGAGCAACCCAATTCTGGTCGAAACCCATATTTGAGAAATATATTTTGCCATTCATCCATTTCGGACCTTCAGCAAAAGTAATCGTTGGCTTTGTAACCGATCCGTCGACAAGGAGTTCAAGCTTTGCATCCCTGGGGATTATTGCATGGTAAGCTTCGAGTCTTGCTTTTTCTTTTTCACTGTAATCAGCTCTTGCAGGCCAGAAGATGTCAAGAGCATCGCAGCCGAGGTCACTGACCTTGGCACCATGTACCATATTGCCGGGTATAAGGACCAGGTCATCCTTCGACATTTTTTGTTCACTATCGAGGAGTATTTCGTTGCATTCTCCACGAAGCACAAGCATTGTCTGAGCTTCAGGATGAATATGGTGTGCGAATAATGCTCCGGGATCCATCGATATAAAGCTGAGCTGGATATTTCTTCCTGTTACAAGTCTTGAGTTTGAACCGGGGCCCAGCTCTGAAAGCTGGAGATCATACAGGTCGTAAACCTTGTTTGGAGTGACATTTGGAACAGACGGGCTTTTAAGATCGGCAAAGCTGGCAGGTGCATTTTCAATGCCTGCTTTTGTGAGGTAATCACTGCGCAGGGGGCTATAAACTTCGATCAGTTTTGCACCTTCCGGTCCGGCCGTGACAGCATTCTTACTGTTTTTTTCAATGTATACAAAATCTATTCTTGGTGTAACACTATGAGCACCATCCTGTTCTTCTCTTTTTTTCGAGATCATATTTACAAACTCTCCATTTATGTACTGATCAACAGATCCTTCCATTACAAATACAAAACGATCTGAAGGAAGTGTTTCTTCGGGGATTTTTGCACCCGGTTCGAGTTGGAGAACAGCAACCATAGCACCGCTCCACCAGTATATTCTGGCTTCAACGCCCTGATGCAGAGTGGTGACAGGAATGTTATTAAGAGTTGTAACAACCCCCGGATCCAGATTGGAATCCATTTTGATCTTTGGAATACCGGTAAGCTGCCTTTCTGTCAGCGAATATTGACTGATAAGTTCCTTGTTTTTCTTCTGCCATTCAGGTACATCTGTACACTGAGACAGTGTTAATGCTAATAAAACCGTTAGCGCGGAAGTAATGAACCTTTGTGTAAATGTCAGTTTCATGATCTTTAAATATTTATTTTATTGTTTGTTTGTTTGAGTTTCAATAACTAATCTAAAATTACCTGGAATAAGGTTTTAATTGGGCACAAATGTAAGAATTTTTAAAAAAACTGTCAAGCTGTTTTTTCTTCTTAAGCCTGTTGTAATGAAAGAAAAACAGAAACGAGACAAAAGAAAAAGTTGAAACCGCTGTAATAAGCGACTATCCGAGATCCACAGTATAATCACCCGGTCCGGAGGACAATTTCCGGAAGCTAAAACAGTGAAAAATTAAGCATTACATAGCCGCGGGGCCTGATTCCTTATGTTGACCCCGCAACTTCTATTTTAGCACACTATCTGCTCTTTCCCTGATAAAAAAGATCAGAAAATTAATCAAGTGCCCCAGCTGTTATATTGCTTTCAAAAACCAGACCTACATTAAATACCATAGGACCGCTGACCGTACCCGACACTGTCAAAACAAGTTTTCTGTCACTCTTTAGCTTTTCTCCTGCCTGTTGCAGTATATTAGCATTAACCTGGGGAGTGAAAGAATTATTTGATGACGTGATGTTATTTTGTGTAAACAATGTTCCAACATCTATGGCATCAAGAGAAAGAGTATTGATCGTTTGTCCTGATGTCAGTCCGGTAACTGTTACAAGAACAGAGTTCAGGTCTATTTTTCTTAATTTTTTAAGGTAGGGTTCGATATCCTCGTTATCGGCAAGCTTAAGTTCACCTGAAGCGGAGAAATTGAGGCTTGCTTTTTTATCATTTTGGACAGTAACAGGTATTGTTACTACCAGGTCAGTCGAGAAATCAACTTCGCCCAGGTCCTTTATCCAGTCGCATCCGGTAAAAACTATTGTTGTCGCAAGCAACAATAACGTCATCATTTTTTTCATCATAATAAAATTTTAATTTTAATGGTATAATAGAATCCTACATGACTGAAAATTAAATAAATACATATTTGTACATTTGATACATGCAGGTTTCATAGAATTAAATGTATATTTTAATTATTTTCAAGATAATAACAATCAGATTTGTTAAAAGTTTAATGGCCATTCAGTATTTTATTTACGGAAAATCAAAGCTAATGGCATCTGATTGATTCATTTTAATTGGGTATTATAATGTAAATTTAATAATTATTTTTCAAACTATCAAGAATTTCTAATATTCTCTTTCTGGTTAAATGTCGTATTCCAGCCTGGCGACGGCCTTCAGTTTCTTATGCCCGGGCAGACATATTGCCGGAATAATTATTCACAGATTTGGCATGTATCTTAAAAAAACAGTGATTACATTTGCGCCTTGAAAAATTAATTTATAACAGTTCCAATGAGTTCAAATAAAGCTACAGCCGATATCAACAGGGAAGAATTTATAGATCAGCTTAAGGGTCCGCATCAGGATTGGGATTTTATTATTACGGGAGGAGGAGCCACAGGTCTTGGTATAGCTGTTGATGCAGCCAGCAGGGGATTCCGGACGCTTCTTCTTGAGCAATCAGATTTTGCCAAGGCTACATCAAGCAGGAGCACAAAGCTGGTACATGGCGGAGTGCGGTATCTTCAGAAAGGAGATGTTGCACTTGTCCGCGAAGCTCTCAGGGAAAGAGGATATCTCAAAAAGAATGCTCCCCATCTTGTCAAAAGTCAGCGTTTTATAATAGGTAACTATAAATGGTGGGAAAGAGCTTTCTATACTATCGGACTCACTTTTTATGATCTGCTTTCGGGATCAATGTCTTTCGGTCGTTCATTGCCAATGAGTAAAAAGGAGGTTATAAAAAATATTCCCGGAATAACCCAGGAAGGATTGAGAGGTGGCGTGATTTATTATGATGGTCAGTTCGATGATTCCCGCCTTGCTGTTAATCTTATGCAGACTGCGGCAGAATATGGTGCCACGGTTATTAATTATTGCCGGGTTACCGGCCTTACAAAAGAAAGCAGTGGAAAGATTAGCGGGGTTGTTGCAGAGGATATGTTGGGGAATTCGTCTTTCACTCTTAAAGGACGTTGCGTCATAAATGCTGCAGGTATTTTCGTAGATGATCTTATCCACATGGATGATCCTTCCAGACGACCTTTTGTACGGCCCAGTCAGGGGATTCATCTGGTTGTTGACAGATCATTCCTGGGAGGTGACGATGCAATAATGGTCCCAAAAACAAGTGATGGAAGAGTCTTGTTCGGAGTGCCATGGCATAACCGGGTAATACTTGGAACAACAGATATTCCTGTTAAAGAATTCATATTGGAACCGAAAGCTCTTGATGAAGAAATAGATTTCATCCTTGAAACGGCAGGGATTTACTTGAAAAAGAAACCCCAACGGAAAGATATTCTTTGTGTCTTTGCAGGTCTTCGGCCTCTTGCCGCACCGGCTAATGATGACGGATCTTCAAAGACAAAGGAGATCTCGAGAAGCCATAAGCTGATTGTATCATCTTCGGGACTAGTTTCTATCACCGGAGGCAAATGGACCACCTATCGGAAAATGGCAGAAGATACTGTAAACGCAGCCTTGAAGAGTACAGGGATGGAGTACAGGCAATGCAGGACAAAGAACCTGCCCATTCATGGTTTTAAGCAAAATCCTGATCTGAATGACAGAACCTATGTTTATGGGAGCGACAGGGAACAGATGCTGGATTTCATCAAAGAGAGTCCGGCCCGGGAAAAGAAGCTGCATCCTGATCATGACATCACTGTGGGAGAGGTGATATGGGCTGTAAGAAAAGAGATGGCAAGAACTGTTGATGATGTCCTGGCAAGGCGGATCAGATTATTGTTCCTTGATGCAGCAGCGTCAGTCAGTCTGGCGCCTGGGGTGGCACAGATAATGGCTGAAGAGCTCGGGAAAGACAATGAATGGCAGAGACAGCAGGTGGAGGACTATAATGAAATAGCCAAAGCCTATTTTATCTCTTAAATCATTTTCGTTCCGGGCAATTAAAAAAGCAGTCCTGGCAGTTCAGATTGCTTCCAATGCTACTTTGTTTTTCATTTTTATAGTTACCATAAGATCATGCACAACTTTTTCTGTAAGTGACATGTCTGTATCATTTTATTTGCTGACAAAATTAGAAAATCATACAATGCTTTTATAAAGAGGGAGATACGGGATTCTTATGTGGAAATGAATACCCTAAAAAGGGTTTTAATAAAATTTTAATAATTTTACAAGGGGTTTTTTAATACG
>DAONXX010000088.1:0-8324 GCA_035414025.1 Bacteroidales bacterium
TCTCGCATTTTATGAGTCTGAGGGGAGCAAGGGGCTTATAACCCTTGAATCTACAGTAAAATATATAAGGGAAAACTACCCAGACATTTTCATAATTGCTGATGCCAAGAGGGGAGATATCGGTAATACCTCAAAGATGTATGCCAAGGCTTTTCTTGAGAATATGTCTTTCGATGCAGTAACGGTGGCCCCCTATATGGGTGAGGATTCGGTTACTCCTTTTCTTTCCTATGAGGGTAAATGGGTTATATTGCTTGCACTTACTTCAAATAAAGGGGCTGATGATTTTCAGTATCACAATGAGGATGGGATAAAACTCTTTGAAAGAGTCCTTTCCGTATCAAGAAAATGGGGTACCATTGACAATATGATGTATGTAGTAGGTGCGACAAGGCCTGAGATGATTAATGAAATACGAAAGATAGTGCCAGAGCATTTCCTTCTGGTACCGGGTATCGGGGCTCAGGGTGGAAGCCTTGAAGGGGTGGTAAAATATGGAATGACAAATAAATGCGGATTGCTTGTTAACTCGTCACGAGGCATAATCTTTGCAGATAATTCCGAAAATTTTGATAAAACTGCTGCTGTAAAGGCAAAGGAAGTCCAACAGGAGATGGAAGGCTTTTTGAAAGACAGAAACCTTATTTAGAACATATTTACACTTATATCGGTTCGGGAGGGATTCCGGGTTGGAAGTCTGAAATTCAAGGATATCAGTACTCTATGCCATCAAGCTCCAGGACTAAGCTAAGAATTTGCATTTGATCCGGATTCTTCATATCTTTATCTTTTAGGCTGCTTACTAAGCTCGTGCTTTTATGAAAGAAGAATTCCTTCACTATCTGTGGAAGTATTGTTTGTATGATACTGACATGCTCCTTGATCAGGATGGTAACAGGATAACCGTAATCAGTCCGGGAGAATACAACCGCGATTCTGGTCCCGATTTTTTCAATGCCCGCCTTAATATCTCAGAAACTGAATGGGCGGGTAATGTTGAGATACATATTAGGGCATCTCATTTCAACGCACATGGTCATAACAATGATCCGGCATTTGACAATGTCATACTTCATGTAGTCGCTGATAATGATAAGAAGGTCTTTAATTCAAAGGGGCAGGAACTTCTAACTGTCGGGCTGACCTGGGATCCGGTACTTTATGAGAAATACCAGGATCTTGTAAACAATCCCTGCATAATAGCCTGCCAGGATCATATAAAAGAAACAGATCCCTTTTACCTGCGGCACTGGATAGGGGCACTTGTAATTGAAAGGCTGATTGATAAAACTCTTCATGTTGGGAGTATTTTTTCCGAGACGGGAAATGACTGGGAGGAAACTTTTTACAGGCTCCTGACCCGGTATTTCGGGTTCAGAGTCAATAGCGAACCATTTGAAATGCTTGCAAAAACACTTCCGCTCAGGATAATGCGTAAGCATTCGGATAACAGGTTGCAGCTTGAGGCTTTACTATTCGGTGCAGCAGGTCTGCTTGATGAGGCTCTGTTCAGGGATGCTGTTAATGATGTATATTATCTGGAACTGATACGTGAGTTCAGGATCCTTTCTGTGAAATATTCAATTCAGCCTGTACATGGCTGGTTGTGGAAGTTTGCAAAGCTCAGGCCTGCTAATTTCCCCACACTCAGGATCTCTCAACTGGCCGGGATGCTTACAGGAACGGATGGACTGTTTTCGAAAGCCCTTGAGTCGGAAAGCCTTGCCATGCTGAGAAATCTTTTCAATGTTAATGCCTCGGAATACTGGAATGATCATTTTGTATTCGGTAAAAGAAGTAGAAACTATGTCAAGGTTGCAGGTCTCCAGGCAACTGACATTTTCCTTATCAATGCAGTGATACCAGTGATTTTCTTTTATGGACGGATGTATGATTCGCATTATCTTTGCGAAAAAGCCATATCATTTCTCGAAGAAATAAAGCCTGAATCAAATGCTGTTGTTGATGACTGGAAAGAGGCGGGTATAGAAGCAGATTCGGCTTTCACAACCCAGGGACTGATCCAGCTCAGGAACAGCTATTGCAGAAAGAGGAGGTGTCTTGAATGTCGCATAGGAAGCAAACTCATCAGTGCCGGACGAGCTTTGGAAAACCCTGAACAGGTAATCCTGGAACCGCGATTTCGATGTCCATTTTGACAATCTGTTAAAAAGTATTGACTAATAAGTCGGTTTTTGTTGTTTCTAACGCAACTTTATGCCTTATTCTTTCGTCTAATAATATAACGAGGCAGAATAATAAAAATGCCGGTATCGTTATAGCTTTGGTGAATGTGAAAGAATATTTTTTAAAAAAATTCCAAATTGTTTGATTATTTACATAAAAAAGCCTTATTTTTGCGTTCCAAAATTGGAGATTCGATCTCCCTTTGGATAAACAACATTTTGGTCAAAGACATGTATTTAACAACAGAAAAAAAACAGGAATTATTCAAAACGTTCGGATCTTCAGAGATTGACACAGGTTCTGCAGAAGGCCAGATAGCGCTTTTTTCATATAGGATAAATCATCTTACTGAGCATCTCAAAGAGAATAAAAAAGATTACGGCACTCAGCAGGCTCTTATAAAACTTGTCGGCAAACGTCGCAAGCTTCTTGATTATTTGAAGGTTAAGGACATATCCCGGTACAGGGAAATCATAAAAGCTTTGAAATTACGCAGGTAAAAGATATAAGAAAGGCAATGCATAGTTGCCTTTTTTCATATTATTTTTGCACTATAGTAATTTCAGCAATCACAAAATTTTAATAATAATGTTCAAGGTAAAAGAGAAAGTTATTGATCTCGGTGACGGGAGGCAAATAATACTTCAAACTGGCAAGCTGGCCAGGCAGGCTGACGGAGCTGTTCTGCTAAAAATGGGAAAAACAATGTTGCTTGCAACAGTTGTTTCTGCGAAAGAGGCTAAGGAAGATACGGATTTCATGCCGTTGTCTGTTGAATATAAGGAAAAATACGCCTCTTCAGGCAGGATCCCGGGAGGTTTTCTCAAAAGGGAAGCCAGACCATCTGATTATGAAATACTTGTTTCGAGGCTTGTTGACAGAGCTTTGCGTCCGCTTTTCCCGGATGATTTTCATGCAGAGACTTTCGTTACAATAAACCTGATATCGGCTGATATGGATATAATCCCTGATGCTCTTGCAGGACTTGCAGCATCTGCAGCTCTTACTGTGTCTGATATCCCATTTAATGGACCTATCTCGGAAGTCAGAGTAGCCCGTATTGATAATAAATTTGTAATAAATCCGGCTGCATCCCAGATGGAAAATGCAGACCTTGATTTGATTGTGGGTGCTACTTACGATAACATACTGATGGTTGAGGGTGAGATGAAGGAGGTTTCTGAAGCCGACATGCTTGAGGCAATAAAGGTGGCTCATGAAGCTATCAAAATACATTGCAAAGCCCAGATGGAATTCGCAGAGGAATTGGGTAAGAATACAAAACGAGAATATGATCGTGAGATAAAGGATGAAGATCTTAAAAAGAAGATCTGGGATGAAACTTATGAAAAATGTTATGACGCAGCTAAATCATCCACTGCTAACAAACATGCCAGGGAAAACGCTTTTGAAGCTATTGTAACGGAATTCCTTGCTCAGTATTCAGAAGAAGATGAGATAAATGAAGCTCTCGTAAAGAAATATTTTCATGATGTTGTTAAGGAAGCTGCAAGACGTCTTGTACTTGACGATGAGATCCGTCTCGATGGCAGGAAAACAGATGAGATAAGGCCGATAGAATGCGAAATTGATCCTTTGCCTGCAACACATGGTTCGGCTCTCTTTACAAGAGGTGAGACACAGTCGTTGACAACTGTGACACTCGGGACAAAGCTTGATGAGAAGATAATTGATGATGTTCTGAACCAGGGAACAGAGAAATTCACCCTTCATTATAATTTCCCGCCTTTTTCCACAGGTGAAGCTAAACCGGTACGTGGTGTCAGTCGCAGGGAAATAGGTCATGGCAACCTTGCACACAGAGCTCTGAAAAACATGATGCCGCCGGATGAGGAAAATCCGTATGCTGTCAGGGTTGTTTCAGATATTCTTGAATCAAATGGCTCATCCTCAATGGCAACTGTTTGTGCAGGAACTCTTGCTCTGATGGACGCAGGGATCAAGATCCGGAAGCCGGTCTCAGGTATTGCAATGGGGCTTATTACCGATCCAAAAACAAACAAGTATGCTATATTGTCTGACATACTCGGAGATGAAGATCATCTTGGAGATATGGATTTTAAGGTTGCCGGAACCAGGGATGGTATTACTGCCACTCAGATGGATATCAAAGTAGAAGGTTTGTCCTATGAGATACTTACGAAAGCCCTTGAACAGGCAAGAATTGGCCGGATGCATATACTTGATATAATGTTGAAGACTATTTCTGAGCCAAGGCCTGAGCTGAAACCGCATGCTCCAAGGATAGAGATGTTCTCTATTCCGAAGGATATGATCGGAGCCCTTATCGGCCCTGGAGGGAAAGTCATTCAGGAGATACAGCGTGTTACAGGAGCCACGATAGTTGTTGAGGAGATCAATGGGCGTGGCGATGTAAATGTTTTTGGTGAAAACAAGGAAGTTATCTCAGCTGCTGTTGACTGGATCAAGAAGATTGTTGCCGTACCCGAAGTAGGTCAGGTTTACAAAGGTAAGGTTAAGACAATTGTTCAGTTTGGAGCCTTCGTTGAGATATTGCCGAATAAAGATGGCCTGTTGCATATTTCAGAGATAGACTGGAAAAAGATAAAATCAGTAGATGAAGTTCTTAAGGAAGGTGATGAGATAGAGGTTAAACTTATCGACATAGATCCGAAAAGTGGTAAACTGAAGCTTTCCAGAAAGGTTCTCCTGCCCCGTCCTCCCAGACCGGAGCATGGAAATAAAACGACTCAGGCGCAGAATTAACGTTTGTTCCAGGGCGGCCCCACAGGTTTTGATCCCATATTTTAATTAAATTTGGTTGATGAACCGAAATTCTCCGCAGGAATGAAGACCAGATATAATTATGTAGTTATTGAAGGAAATATCGGAGCAGGGAAGACAACACTGGCTACCCGGATATCTGAACAATTCAATGCGCGGCTTATTCTTGAGAAATTTGCTGATAACCCTTTCCTTCCTAAATTTTATGCCGATCCTGAGAAATATTCCTTTCCACTTGAACTCTCGTTCCTGGCCAGTCGATATAAACAGCTGAAAGAAGAACTTGTATCCCGGAACCTTTTTAAATCTTTCACTGTTGCTGATTATTATTTCATGAAGTCGCTTGTTTTTGCATCTTCAACCCTGAAAGGTGATGAGTATAATCTTTACCGCCAGATCTTTTATATAATATACGGTTCGCTACCCAAACCCGATATTTATGTCTATCTGCATCTGACAACAGAAAAACTGCTGGGCAATATTGAAAAGCGGGGTCGTGTATATGAGAAAACAATTACGGAAGAATATCTTCAGAAGATACAGGACAGTTATTTCAGGTTTTTCAGGCAGAACCGGGAAAACCGTTACCTTGTAATAGATATCAACGGGATAGATTTTGTTGAACACGAAAAGCATTATAGTATGATAACGGATGCCATATTCAATCATGATTATCCTGTCGGGATCAATACCCTGATCTTGTAATTTTTTTTTAGATTTGTCTGTTACTCCCAACTATTTTTTTAAATTTGCAGATAATTTTGTATATTGTTCAATTAATTTCATTTAAGAAGATCTAAACAAATAACTTTTTATTACTATGAAAAAAATCAAAAGCTATTTTATCCTTATTCTGGCAGCGGTTATTATGACCGGTTGCAGTGGTTTGAATAAGATGAAGAAGAACGCAGGCTTGATACAATATGAGGTTACCCCGCAAGTACTTGAAACCCATGCAGGCCTTGTTAATGTTACAATAAAGGGAGTATTCCCGGAAAAATATTTTGACAAGAAAGCTACACTGACAGCTACACCTGTATTGACCTATGCCAATGGAGAGACTGCTTTTGACAGGGTACAGATTCTTCAGGGTGAGAAGGTTCAGGCTAATAATCAGGTTATAACTTATGCTGGCGGGAATTTCAATTACACAGCTGCTGTTCCTTATAAGGAAGATATGAAGGTGTCAGAGCTTATGCTAAGGATCAATGCAGTAAGAGGTGCAAAAAGCCTTGATTTTGAACCGGTAAAATTAGCTGATGGAGTTATTGCAACATCAACACTTGTACATAAGCATGCAAGAGCCACTATGATGGAGGATAATTTTTCAAGGATAACACCTGAATCACAGATGGCTGATATAAACTATGTTATTAACAGATCAGATATACGTTCTTCAGAACTTAGGGCTGAAGATATTGTCCAGCTTAAGAATTATATACAGGCTGTAGAAGCAGATCCTGACAGGCAGTTCAAAGCAGCTAATATTAGCTCATATGCTTCACCAGATGGTAGTTTTGATTTTAACGAAAAATTATCAGGAAACAGGGGAACATCTGCTGACAACTTTATTAAAAAGGAATTTAGTAAGATTGAAGCTGCAAAAACTGATGGATTTTTCAACTCAGTTACTACCCCCGAAGACTGGGAAGGTTTCAAAACAGAGGTAGAAAATTCAAACATGCAGGATAAAGACCTTATTCTTCGTGTACTCTCCATGTATTCCGATCCAGAAGTTCGTGAAAGAGAGATAAGAAATATGTCTTCAGCATTTGAAATTCTGAAGACAGACATCCTTCCGAAGCTTAGAAGATCAAAGATGGTTATTGATGTTGATAAGATAGGACGTTCTGATGAACAAATCCTTGCTCAGATAAAAGCAGATCCTAAAGTTCTGAACCTTGAAGAGATGCTCTACGCTGCGACCCTTGTACAGGATAATAATGAAAAGCTTTCAATATACAGAATAGCTCTTGAAGCCCATCCACAGTGTATCCGTGCTGCAAATAACATTGGTTACATACTTCTTATTCAGGGTAAAGTTGACGAGGCTATTACAGCACTTGAGAGAGCCAGGAATATCAATAATAATGATTTTGTTAAGAGCAACTTTGGTTTCGCTTACCTGGTAAAAGGCGAACTCGTAAGAGCTGAAGAATATTTCAACTCAATGGCTACTGCAACTGATGAGTCAAAATGGGGACTTGGTGTTATCGCAATAACAAAAGGACAGTATGATGCTGCTGTGAATTATTTTGGTACTGCGCCATGTTTCAATGCTGCTCTTGCACAACTTCTGGAAGGTAATGTAACACAGGCTAAAGCCACTCTTGACAGAACCACAGAAACATGTGAAGGGAGAATTCCATACCTGAAAGCAGTTATCGGAGCACGTACCGATGACAGGAATTATATGCTCGCAGGTTTGCGTGAAGCTGTTAGCATTAATTCTGTCTGGAAAGCCAATGCAAAAACTGACCTTGAATTTGCTAAATTCTGGGCTGATGATGCATTCAGAACTATTGTTCAGTAAGAATTTTTTATAGAAATATTAACAGGGGCCTTGCTTGCGACGCCCCTGTTTTTTTATGTTGAGCGGGATTCATCTGCAGTTTTAGTCAGTTCCCATAAAACTATACCTGCACTGACAGCAATGTTGAAAGAATGTTTTGTGCCGAATTGCGGGATCTCCACTACATAATCACACTCATCCAGTATCTTCTGATCGACACCATTCACTTCATTACCAAAGACAAGAGCGTAGCTGACACCTTTTTTTACCCTGAATGATCCCAGGTCAACCGAACCTTCAGCCTGTTCAATACCAACAATCTTGTAGCCAAGAGCCTTAAGCTCTGATACAGCTTCAATAGTAGTTTTGAAATATTTCCACATTACAGTTTCAGTTGCTCCCAGGGCTGTCTTGTTGATCTCCCTGTGAGGAGGCCTGCCAGTTATGCCGCAAAGATAAATACCTTCTGTAAGGAAGGCATCAGAGGTCCTGAATATTGATCCAACATTATTGTTGCTCCTTACATTATCGAGAACAATAATAAAAGGTGATTTTACTGATTCCCTAAACTCCTCTACACTCTTTCTGTTGAGTTCACTGTTTTTCAGCTTACGCATTTTTTATTACCAAAATAATTCAAAATTTCAATTACCCGATCTGCAAAACCGGGTTTGACTTATGAATATACACGAATTTTAGGGAAAATCATCGCTCAGAACCTATAATGTTGACATCCAGAAAGACGGTGTTACAGGAATACCAGATCATCCTGCTAACGGGCTATAATCTTTTCAGTGCAGGGAGATACTATTCAGGCTGGGATTAAAAGACGATACCTTCTTAAATATGCTCAGTTTTC
>DAONXX010000089.1:0-8171 GCA_035414025.1 Bacteroidales bacterium
ATTTATATCAAATGAGTTTCCATATCTTCCCGAACAATCCTGTGATGGCCTGTAAACTATTCCATCCCGGATAAAGACTTTTCCTGCAGGTCTTGCAAGTCTTACATCGGTAACTATAGGGTTCATGGGATGGCTGATCCAGTTATCCGCGAGAAAATCGTCGGCATAAAACAGGTACAATTCCGGACTAACAGCGAGGCTGCTGTTTATCTTGTCGATAAGAGTAAAAAGCCACCATTTCCCCTCATACCGGAATAGAGTCGTGTCGACCGCATTGATATCCTTCATAATGCTTTTCACGAATTCCCACTTCCAGGGGAATTCAGTACACCTGTACAGGTCGATGGATCTGTTGCCTCCTGTTTCCGGAATCATGAAGCAGACACCATCACTCTCAAAAACAAAAGGATAAGACATGTGATAAGGGTTTTCAATAATCTTGCCTGTACCCAGCAGGCATCCGTTGAGATCCATTTCAAGAATTGAAATATGTCCCTTATTAGCCTTATAAATAAATTCTTCGACAAAGATGAAGTAACGGTCTCCGCTTTTAAGAACAAAAGGGTCAGCCCAGAATCGATCCCCGGGCGGTATAAGTTTTTTAAAATCTTTGAAGGAACAGGTTTCAAAATCCTTATCGCCCTCCAACTGGTAAAGCAATGTCCAGGTAAATGGATCCGTATAGACAATTTTTTTCAGTATCTGCTGTAAGAGAATCAGTACAGCTTTAAAGAGATTGCCCGTAGATTCTAAAAATGAGGGCGGAGTCAAAGGAGGAGTCAGTGCAATATCCTGAATTTCTGATTTATTTACTATCCCCTGGAAGTAAGACGGACCATAATTCCATATACCCTTTAAGATCCTGGGGACAAAGAGCGAAGCCCTTCTGTAAAGTTTCTCACGGTTCAAACTTATTGAATAGGAACAGGTTGACTCCGTGACCCTTGCCAGGGCAACTGGTTTTTGCCCCATACCCATTATAACATTCAGCCCCGAAACCGTCACCGGATTCTTTTCTATTACTTCATAATAACCGGTTGTATCGGCAGATTCTGTGTCGCATGCGGTCATTGGGAATGTCCAAAGTCCGTAGTTTGACATAGCTGCCAGTTCTTCATCTATCCGGCCATAACCGAGCTTTATTATTACATCAAGACCCAGGTCCCGTATTTCAGCAAAAGCACTGTTGGTTTTGCCCATGGATTCCCGGTCTTTGGTATTTTCAAGTTTCACTCTCCTCACATCTCCTGTCAGTTCAAGAATGTTTTTCTTTACAGCGAAATTGTCTTTCCCCGGGAACAACAGGCTGTCAAGCTTATTATGCAATCTGAAAATGAAGCCTGCCGGCCGGCTTTTATCATGCCGAACATTTTCCTGATCAGAAAATATAAGCAACTCTATTCCGGCATATTCCGAGTTCAACACTTTATATACCAGATCATATTCCCATTGAGGAACAAGTTCATCGGAAATCAGAAACCCTATTTTAAGCTTTCCTTTCAATTTATTGATCCCTTTTTAAACGATCTCTTTTTTATAAATCCCCAGTCTTGTAAACAACTCGTAGTAATGTTTCATCAATTCCGTTTCCGAGAATTCCTTTTCAATCTTTTCCCTGCTGTTTGTTCCATACTCCTTTCTAATTTCTTCATTGTTCAGAAGGTAAAGAATCCTGTCAGTTATAACCTGAACGTCCATGCAAGGGACAATAAAACCATTATAACCATCTTCGATAAGATACCTGTTATCACCCACATCTGTTCCGATAACAGGCAAGCCTGCACTCATGGCTTCCATTATAGAGTTTGACAAACCTTCAAACAGTGATGTACTGAGATATATATCCGAGTGATGCAGGATCTCCGGAATATTCTCCGGCTTTATCAGTATTTCCACGTGTTTCTTGAGATCAAGGAAAACTATTAAAGATCGGATATAATCTTCCAGGGGGCCATAGCCGACTATATAATACCTTAGGTTTTCTCCCCTGCCGGCTTCAATAACTTCCTTTATTGAATAAAGTGCAGTGGTAAAGTCCTTTGGTTTAACAAACCTCGAGACCGATATAATAATTTTATCTTTTCCCCTGTCTTCTTTTTCTCCTTCTTTATAAACCCGTGTGGCATTATGAATAACGAAAATCTTTCCGGATTTAAATCCTCGCCTTTCAAATTTATCCTTTGCCGAATAGTTATTGAATACCGTGGCATCGTTAAGATAATTATGAGCCAGTTTCTCAAACAAGAACTTGTAGAAAGGCAGTTTTTCAGTCCTTATTCCCCCTATTGAAATTATGTCCCTGCAGAACAGTTTTGTCAAACCCGAAATTACATTCGCAAGGGTGAGGTAGGAAAGTATAATGGCTGATCTTCGATTTTCAATGATCTTCAAAAACTTCCGGAATTTACTTATTCCATTTCCCTGCAATCCGATATAATGAATTGAATTATCATTTATGAACTTCGAATTTCTGGGATCAATAATATTCCCGCACCAGTTGACAAGAAGTACGTCTTCGCCCTTATCCGACAATAGTTTTGCCAGAGTAAGAGCTTGTTTTTCAGCCCCTCCTATCGCCAGTGTCTTGCAGAAAATTATAACGGGGTTCATCAGGTTTTATGGGTTTCATATATTCATTAACAAGTCATTATCAAGCATGTAAATTTCCCCCGGATTAGAAAAAGCAGAAATTCGGTTTATCAATGCTTTCATTGATTTGCTTATTTATACTATCGTTAAAACGGGAATCCCTTTGCAGTATTTTGAAAGGCAGCAAGTAATACACAAGTCCTTTAAACAAGGCCGTATGATTTATCACCTGACTCATTTTCCGAGTCTTTTCTTGTTAAGGTAGCCGATAACTGTTTCCCGCTGCGACTCGCACTCAATATGGTTCTGAACATTACAAGCCTTTCTTCCGCGATACAGGAACTTTGTAAAAACACCGTTAGCCAGCTTGTCAACATTGCGGATTATTTTTCCCATACCGGCAAATACAGCCATGTAATATTGTCCGTTTTCATCACAGAATCTTTCAAATTCCGACTCTACAAATCCCGGTATCATAATTTGTTCAGATCGTTTCAGGAATGAATCCATGATCCCTTTGGCAATCTCATTGTCAGCCATTTCAACTCCATTTCCCCTTTTCTCAAAAGGAAGGAATTCAACTGACATATTTTTATTGACAGAGACCTTAAGTAAAAGTCCGGTCTTCCAGAATTCATTGTCATTCCTGTCAAAAAGGAAATTGCCCTGCCCATAGACAATTGTGCCATTATTGTATTTTTCAAATGCTCCTATACAATGACTGTGCTGGCAAACAACAAGATCCGCTCCCTTGTCAACCATTTTTCTACACACCTTCCGGAGGCCGGGAGAAGGATACCGGTAATGTTCCTTACCGCCATGATGCAAAACTATAACAAAATCAGACTTCTCCCTCAGGGCTGAAATATGGTCCGGACTCTCGAGCGGATCAAAGGGATTGGCTCCTGCACTTTTTTCACCTGCAATTGAAAATTCATACTCAGCACATGCATATACTCCGATTTTTATTCCATCCTTTTCCAATACAAGGGGAATTGAGGCCTTTTCAAGATTTGCATCTGCTCCCACATGTTTAATCCCGTATTTATCAAGTTCAGTGATTGTACCGTGGAGGCCCTGTTCGTCCTGATCGAGAATGTGATTGTTTGCCAGGGTAAGAACATCGGGATTCAGTTGTTTTATACCTTTAAGGGTAGCTACCGGAGCAAATAAATTGGGTCCATCCTTCCGGACAGGTTTTAACTCATCTGTTAGCGGGACTTCAAGGTTAAAAATCCTGAAATCGGCATTTTTTATACAGTTCAGAATTTTTTCACCTATTATGGATTCGATGTCCCCCTGCTCAAAAACGGAATAGTTTGATTTTGTCGGAGCCAGATCTCCTCCTATTATCAGGTCCATATGTTTATTTTAAGCAATGATAGTCAGGCTATTGAAATCAGGCTTCAAATAATTCAAAGATCATTAAAAGCCTCAGGTTTTCAGCAATAATTGTTAATTGCTAATTGTTAATTGCTAATTGTAATATAAATTCATGGATAGATCTGCTGAATTCAAGCTCCAGATCGGATTTCCCGTCATATCTTACAAAGCGGCCGTCTTTGTATTCATGCCAGAATTGAGAATGCTGAAGAGCGGAAGGCCCCATGTCTATCATCTGGAATTCAATAAGATGATAATTTTTACCGTCAAATCCGATATCCATGCCAATCATCGGGAAATTTATTTCCAGTGTTATTTTACGCGCATAACCAAGCAAACCCTCGAATCTCTCTTCAGGAACCTGAAGAAACATTCCGCTTCCGCTTGCCCTGAAATCATTTTCCCGGTTTCTCCTGTACATACTGAAATACTTGCCCCCGAAATACAAAACTTTAAAATCTCCTTCCAGGCCTTCAACAAACGGCTGGACTATCAAGGGCAAACTCAAAGGAGTGGTATTATATTTCCAGTAATATTTCTCTTTCGCGGGATCAAAGACCTTGATCAGTCGTTTCACCTGAGTTTTAAGCCACCCTTTCAAATAATCACCGAGATTGTCCGAAATAATAACCCTGCCTGCCTTTCGGATCGCCTTGTCAAATTCGGATTTATTACGGGCCAGAAAAACGCCTGCAGACGCTGAACTTGATGCAGACTTAACTACAACCGGAAAGCCAAGGTTATATCCCAATGCATCCACCCATGAACCATAGGGCTTGCTTTCCAGAGTTTTGAGAGCATCATCTGAAAACCGTGATCTCATGAGCTCCATAAACACCTTGTCATGATGAGCTTTTAGATATTCGGAATTTGGCAATACTGTCGCACCCTTTTTCTCGAGGTAGTACACAATACTTTCAATGTATCTTTTATAAAATCCTCCGGGAGTTTCAGACGACTGGTAAACGACATACACACCCCGGTAATCCTCCCTGAGATTCAGTTCACTGAATTTTAATATTTTGACTGAATAATCCCGCTCCCTGAAATAATCAGCTATTTTATTGATATCCATGGAAGTATAGCCGCGGGAATCAGCTTTGGAAACCAGAAATTCTGATTGTTCGTCGGTAAGTATCAGCAACGATTTCATAACGTTTCGATAAAATTAATCCTGCATATAAAACGGACTTGTTTTAAAGACATTTCAATAGCCATAGATTCTGTATCTGAATTTCTTCCAGATTTTGAACCATAAGAAGCGCTGATATTTCAATTCCAGTTCATTTCTTTTAAGGCCGGCAGCCGAGACCTTGAAACCAAGTCCTTTTTCAATTGCTTGCTTACAGGGATTACAAACTCCACATGTTTCCCCGTTTACAGGTGTATGACAAAACCATGTTTTCTCCATCACTTTGGAAAAACCCATATTTCTGTAATTTTCAAGCATTTCCATTTTGGAAAGATGAATTATGGGGAAATGCATTGAACCGAAAAGCGCTAAAATATCCGTATTTGAATTATCCTGATCCAGGACCCTGTAAATCAGTCCACTGTCGTTGATTTCCCTTAGTTTCCCATTCTGCCTGATACAATATGAGGTTCCTGAGCAGGAGGAACCCCTTTCAATACAGATTTCCATACCGGGATTTGATTTGGCGAACTGAGCGAGCCAAACATATTGAGTTCCGATATTTGAAGAATTTCGAAGCCTTTTCCATGCTTCAACTATTTTCCTGTCAGGTTTGAATTCCGATGCCTTATTAATAATCAGGGGAAGAATCCTGCATCTGGTTCCTGGATCGTTTTCGATATCTTCAGATATTTCGCTCATGGCGCGCAACTCTAAATTTTTAGAACGCCTGATTTTGTCTGATAAGTAATACGGCTGAACAATAACATCATGCCGTGACAATTCAACCATCCGGTATGTTGAATCAAAACCGCCTGTCCATAATACTTTTACCAGAGCCTTTCCTTCTACCGTTTGTTTCCGGTAAATTTCTGATTCGGGATTAGTTTCTGGCATTATTTTCCATTTTCCCGTAAAACCGGCTTATCATTTTTCCCTCTCAATATATTCTTACATTAAAGTTATGTTCAATTTTTTGGTTTACAGCTAAAGCGGACAACAAATTCTGAAACTCACCACGCACCTTCAAGGCATCGAATTTTTGCAGAGCGGTATTTACGGCATTCTTGCTGATTTTCCTTCGATATTCTTCATTATCAATAAGGAATTTTATCCCCTTTATAATTTCTTCTTCAGTGTTTTTTGAAATGCAATAACCACATTCATATTCACTGAAAAAAACTGAAACAGCCGCGAGATCTGATGTATAGACAAGTACGGGAGTGCCTGAAATCATGTATTCTGATGCCTTTGTCGGCATTGAATACCGCAGATAATCTATACTCTTTGAATCAAAGTCATTTGCAAGCAGCAAAATGTCAGCTGAGGAGAAAATCTCCGGAAGCTGGGTGTAATTGACGAACGGGTTGAAAACGACACAATTGAATTCATTGAGTCGATTAATGATAGATTTTTCCCTGGTTGATGTCTGGATATGAAGTCTTATTCCCAATCCGTCGGCATTCATTTTATCTATAGCTGAGGCAACCTCGATCAATGATTCGGAAATTCCATTCTGTCCGATCCTTCCTGAACACAGAATTTTAATATTGTCTTTATTAATTGAAAAGTCGTTTTTTGTATGAGGAAGCCAGAAAGCTGTGTCAATCGGGTTATGGAATGCCCTGAACTCTTTTCCGTATCTCTTTTTGTACTCCACTGCCATTGCATCGCTTATGCTCAAATGAAGATCAACTTTATCAAGCAGTTTCTTCAAGTCGGAATCAATTTTTTTCTTCCAGTAATTTTTGAATAATCCTCCTTTAACAATTGTAGAAGGCCAATCATCCATAAAATGAATTGCAGCCGGAATTTTCAAAGTGTCAATCAGCTCGGCAACAAAAAGAATTGACTCGCGTGTTGTAACCTGAACATATAATACCTCCGGATTGAATTCAGTCAGCCAATTCCTGAATTGCGCGGACATCTTTATCCTTATTACACTATAAAACAACCCCAACCACTGCATTAAAGGATAAAAGATCCTGTTTACAATCTTATATCTTATCCCATTTTTGGTTTCATTTCCCTGTTTCTCATTCTTTTCATCAAATGTTTTAAGTCCTGATTTGTATTTTTTCTGTATCAGATTAAACGGAAACATCCATTTGTATTCATCTTTACCAAGCTGGTAGTAAGTATCGCAGACATCTCTTGTGATTTCATACATCATATGGCCTGAATCGGCAACAGCAATTTTACTCTTGTCCCAGCCTTTAAATAAATTAGTAAGGGTAATTCCCCCTCCATGTCTTTTATTGAATGGCTGACCAAAAATCAATACTCTTGGATAATCCATGTTTTTTTGTTTGTTCATTTCCTTACAAGCCTCATTAGCTCAAATCCCTATATCTTCTTTGATGATGTCCAATTCCAATAGCATTTTTTTAGTTTCCTCTATACTCATCCTGTGTGTATTGTGTGAGTTATATTCTTCAATCTGTGAGATTTCCGATCTTCCCTCATTAAAATACCTGTTGTAGTTCAGGTCTCTTGTATCGGCTGGTATTCGATAGTAATTTCCAAGATCTTCTGCTTTCGCCATTTCTTCTCTGTTAACGAGCGTCTCATAGAGTTTTTCACCATGACGCGTTCCAATAATCCGGATATCACATTTTGAATTATATAATTCCAGTAATGCTTTTGCAAGCACATCAATTGTAGCAGCCGGAGCTTTCTGAACAAATATGTCTCCCGGTCTTCCGTTCCTGTATGCAAACAAAACAAGGTCTACTGCTCCGTCAAGCGACATCATGTAGCGTGTCATATTCGGATCAGTTATTGTCAATGGGCCACCCCTTTTAATCTGATCAATAAATAAAGGGATAACAGATCCCCGTGAAGCCATTACATTACCGTAACGCGTACCGCAGAATACCATCTCTGAGGAATCCAGATTTCTGGATTTTGCCATCATCACCTTTTCGCTCAGGGCTTTTGACATTCCCATTGCATTAATCGGATAGACAGCTTTGTCGGTGCTCAGCACAATCACCCTTTTAACATTGTTTTCCAATGCAGCATTCAGGACATTCTCACAACCCAGAACATTTGTTCTTACAGCTTC